>JBBQSN010000208.1:0-2208 GCA_038213835.1 Actinomycetales bacterium | reverse complement strand
GCCGGGACGCGAACCCCACCCAGCCTGCGGCCCTGGCGTGCACCTCGGTGGTGATCGCCCACACCCGCCGGTACCGCCCCGCCGCCCGCGCGCAGTCGACCCGCAGGTGCGCCCGCAACCCCGCCACCAGGGTCCGACCGGCATCCTCCGAGCTCATACCCCCACACTAGAACACCTGTACGACAACGGCTCTCGCGTCGTTCGTCGTCCACAGGCCCACACCGACAGAGCCAGCCTGTGGGCACGTTCCGTGCCCGGACGACCTCGTCACCTACGCCCGGGACATGCCGTCGCTCGGACCGCAGGTCACATCGCGGCCTGATCGCCTGCCCCCCGGACGATCTCGTCAGGCTCGGCGCAGTCCTGGGCGCACACCTGGTCGGGTACGTGGACCTCCCCGGCGACCAGCCGGGGCGGCGTGAGCTCGGCTTCCTCGTCGGCGGCCTCGAGCGCTGGGGTCGCGGGCTCGGGACACGGCTCGGCACCGCAGGTCTCGTCCACGGGTTCGAGGTCCTGGGGCTGGACGAGGTCTGGGCCGAGGCGCTGGACGCGAACGAGGCCTCGGTCCGCATCCTGCGGCGGCTCGGGCTGGTCGAGACTGGTCTCGGCGAACGAGATGAGTTCCTCGGTCGTGCGACGCGGTACCGGCAGTTCGCCATCAGCCGGGCCGCGTGGCATCACGACCCGGGCGCGACGAGCCCCGACTCGTAGGCGAACACGACGGCCTGCACCCGGTCGCGCAGGTCGAGCTTGCTGAGCACCCGGGAGACGTGCGTCTTGACCGTCGCCTCGCCGAGGAACAGCCTGGCCGCGATCTCACCGTTCGACAGCCCGGCGGCGAGCAGCTCGAGCACCTCGCGCTCCCGGTCGGTCAGCGCCGCCAGCAGATCGGGCCGGTAGGCCACCGAGCGGCCGCCGGCGAACCGGGAGATCACCCGCGTGGTCACCTCGGGGGCGAGCAGGGCGTGCCCCTCGGCGACCTTGCGGACGGCGTCCACGAGGTCGTCCGGGTCGGCGTTCTTCAGCAGGAAGCCGCTGGCACCGGCACGCAGGGCGTCGAACAGGTAGTCGTCGCGGTCGAAGGTGGTGAGCACCACGACCCGGCCGTGGCCCGCGGCGACGATCTTCTCGGTGGCGCGGACGCCGTCCATCAGCGGCATCTGCACGTCCATCAGCACGACGTCGGGGCGCAGCTCGGCGGCGGCGGCGACGGCCTGCTCGCCGTCGGCCGCCTCGCCGACCACCTCGATGCCCTCCTCGACCGACAGGATCATCGCGAAGCCGGACCGCACCAGGGCCTGGTCGTCGACCAGCAGCACCCGCAGGGGCTCCCTCATGCCGTCACCACGTCGTCCTTCTCGAGGGTCGCGGCGTCCGGGTCGGGGACGGGGTAGCGCACCCGCACCCGGTAACCGCCCAGCGACCGCGGACCGATGTCGACCTGGCCGCCGTGCAGCGCGGCCCGCTCCCTCATGCCGAGGTGTCCCAGCCCGCTGCCCGCACCGGACGCCGGCGTGGGGCGCCCGTCGTCGAGCACCTCCAGCTCGACCCAGCGTGTCGCGGCCCCCTCGTCGCTGTGCCGCAGCACCAGCTTCGCGCTGCGCGCCGTGGAGTGCCGGCGCACGTTCGCCAGCGCCTCCTGCGCGGTGCGGTACATCGACAACGAGACCGTGCTCGGGATCGGGGCCGGCGGTCCGACCCGGTCCAGCGTGACCTCCAACCCCGACCCCACGCACTCGGCGACGAGGTCCTCGAGCGCCTCGATGCCGGGCTGCGGCGCCCGGCCGGCTGCGTCGGCGTCGTCGTCGTCGGCGCTCCCCTCCGACCGCAGCACCCCCAGCAGCTGCCGCATCTCCCCCACGGCGGCGCGGCTGGAGTGCTCGACGGCGGCCAGCGCACGTCCCGCGGCCTGGCCGTCGACGCCGAGCACCCGACGCGCGGCGGCGGCCTGCACGCCGATCACCGACACGTGGTGCGCGGCGACGTCGTGCAGCTCGCGGGCGATCCGCAGCCGCTCGGCCAGCACGGCCCGACGCGACTCCGACTCCGCCTGCTGCTCGAGCTCGATCGCCTGGAGCCGCAGCTGCTCTCGCTGCCGGGCGCTGCGCCAGGCCAGCTGCCCGCCGATCCAGGCGGCGCCGAAGTACGTGGCGTTCAACCCCACCTGATAGAGGACGAAGGCCACGTACGGGGTGATGAGGCCGTGCT
>JBBQSN010000207.1:0-2715 GCA_038213835.1 Actinomycetales bacterium | reverse complement strand
CACGGTAGCCACCCACAGCGAGGGGAGCAGCAGGCCGAGGAGGAGGCCGGCGACCGGTCCCCTCACGCCCCCGCCCGCGCTCGCAGCAGGCTCTCGCGCAGCGCGCGGGTGTGCCGCCGGCTCACCGCCAGGCTCACCCCGCCCAGCAGGACGGTGCAGCGGCCACCCTCGGTGCGGACCTCCTCCACGTGCGGGAGGGACACCAGGGTGGAGCGGTGGATGCGGACGAAACCAGCTGCTTCCCAACGCTCCTCGAGCGTGTTCAACGGCACGCGGATGAGGTGGGTGGCGTCCTTGGTGTGCAGCCGCGCGTAGTCGCCGTGCGCCTCCACGTACCGCACCTGGGAGCGCTGGACGAAACGCGTGACCCCGCCGAGCTCGACCGGGATCGTCTCGTCGGGCAGAGCGCCTCCGGGGCCTTCCCCCTGCTCGGCGCCGTCGATGACCCGGCCGATCGCGTCCGAGAGACGGTCCGGGCGCACGGGTTTCATGAGGTAGTCGGTGGCGGCCAGCTCGAACGCGTCGACCGCGTGCCGGTCGTACGCGGTGACGAACACCACCTGCGGCCGCCGGGTGAAGCGGGCCAGGACCCTGGCCAGGTCGAGGCCGTCGAGGCCGGGCATCTTGATGTCGCTGAAGACGGCGTCGACGTCGTGCTCGTCGAGCAGCCGCAGCGCCTCGGCGGCACCCCCTGCGGTGACGACCTCGCCCACGCGCACGTCCTGGCGCAGCAGCCAGGCCAGCTCGGCCAGTGCCGGGGCCTCGTCGTCGACGACCAGCACGCGCAACGGCGTCCTCATCACCCGGTCCTCCCGTCCGACCCGTCTCGTGCGTCCGTGTCCGTGTCCCTGTTCCTGTTCCTGTCCGGACAGTCTGGCCGACACCGTCGGCCGTCGGCGCGAGCCTCAGCGCTCGCTGGCCCGGGGAGAATACTTCGGCACCCGGAACGACACCCGCGTCCCGGCGCCGGGGGCGGTCTCGACCACCAGGCCGGCGTCGTCGCCGAAGACCTGCCGCAGCCGCGAGTCGACGTTGCCGAGCCCGACCGAGTCCGTGCCCGACTCGCCCGACAGGGCGCGCCGGACGTCCTCGGGGTCCGAGCCCACGCCGTCGTCCTCCACCGAGATCAGGGCCTCGGTGCCGACGTCCTCGGCCACGAGGGTCACGTGCCCGACGCCCTCGCTGCTCTCGATGCCGTGCCGGACGGCGTTCTCGACCAGGGGCTGCACCGACAGGAACGGGATCGAGACCCCCAGGACCTCGGGCGCCACCCGCAGCCGGACGTCCAGACGGTCGCCGAAGCGGGCCTTCTCGAGCACGAGGTATCGCTCGATGTTGGTGAGCTCGTCGGCCAGCGTGGTGAACTCGCCCCCGCGGCGGAAGGCGTACCGGGTGAAGTCGGCGAACTCGAGCAGCAGGTCGCGGGCGCGGTCGGGGTCGGTCCGCACGAACGAGGCGATCGCGGTCAGCGAGTTGTAGACGAAGTGCGGGCTGATCTGCGCGCGCAACGCCCTCAGCTCGGCCTCGATCATCCGGGTGCGCGAGCGGTCCAGCTCGGCCAGGTCGAGGTTGGCGGAGACCCAGGAGGCGACCTCCTCGGCGGCCCGCACCAGACCGGCGCTCGGCCGTGGCCCGTACGCGGCCAGGGCGCCGACGACCCGCTCGTCCGCGACGAGGGGGACCACGACCGCGTGCTGCACGGGGCAGGTCGGCTCCTGGCAGGCCACCTGGGACGGCGACAGCACCGCCGCCCGACCGCGCAGGACGACGTCCTGCGCGTGGGCGGCCGCGTGGGCGGCGTGGTCGGCGGCCCCCACCCCGTCCCAGGCGAGCAGTCGCCCGCCGGCGGTCAGAGCCACGGCCGGGGTGCCGAGCAGCGCACGCAGGTGCCGCGCCGCCCGCGTGGCGCCGGCCGAGGTGAGCCCGTCGCGCAGGTGGGGCGCGGCGAGCGAGGCGGCGTGCAGCGTGGCGAACGTGGCGCGGTCCGCCGGGGTGCCGAGGTCGGTGCGGCTGCGCAGCACGCGGACCACGATCGCGACCGCGACCGCGACGAGCACCAGGCCCGCGAGCACTGCCTCGGTGGGTGTCATGGGTGCTCCGCGTCCTCCGGTCGGTCCGCCTCCGGCCGGGGACGGCCGGGACCGGTACGGACGCTAGCGCGCCGGCGCCCGTACCCTTCGCGGCATGACCGGCGCCGACCCCCTGGTGACCCTGGCCGGGCTCCCGGGCGTCGCTGCCGACGTCGAGGCGGCCCGGCAGGCCTGCGAGAAGCTCCGTTGGCACCCCGCGATGCGCCGCCGCAGCGCGCAGTGCCGCACCGAGGCCACCGTCTGGGCGGCCCGGGGCAGCGCCGCGCTCGAGGGGGCGCGGCTGCCGGTGACGCTCGTGCGGGATGCCGTGATGGGCGTGCGCGAGCTGCCGGACGACGCCGCCGGTCGGGTCGTGGCCGGTGCCACCCGGGCGGTCGCCGAGGCCGAGAGGCTCTCCCGCGACGGCGGGCGGCTGGTGCGGGACTCACCCCGGCAGTCGCTGGTCCGGCTGCACGTCGCCGCTGTCGGCGGGTTGCTCCCGGACGACCAGGTGGGGCGTCCCCGTGTCGGGGACGAGACGGCCAGGGGGGTGGACCTGGCTCTGCCGCTCGCCGTGTCGGCGGCTGAGGCTGCCCAGCGACTGGACGCGCTGCTCGCGCTGCTGGTGACGCCGACCCGAGCTCCG
>JBBQSN010000206.1:0-3146 GCA_038213835.1 Actinomycetales bacterium | reverse complement strand
GCGAGTTCCTCATCGCCGGGATCTTCACCCAGACCGTCGTCTTCGGCGCCACCTTCACCGGCTTCAGCCTCGCGGAGGACCTGCAGAAGGGGTTCATCGACCGGTTCCGCACCCTGCCGATGGCGCCGTCGGCGATGCTGTTCGGGCGCACCCTGAGCGACGTCGTCAACAACGTCATCAGCCTGCTCGTGATGGGACTGACCGGGCTGCTGATCGGCTGGCGGGTGCGGACCTCGCTGCTCGACGCCCTGTTCGGGTTCCTGATCCTGCTGCTGTTCGCCTACACGATCTCGTGGGTGATGGCCTATGTCGGGCTGGTGGTGCGCACGCCGGAGGTGGTCAACAACGCCAGCTTCATCGTGATCTTCCCGCTGACCTTCGCCGCCAACACCTTCGTGTCGGCGTCCACGCTGCCAGGCCCGCTGGAGGCGTTCGCGAACTGGAACCCCGTCTCCTCGGTGACGCTCGCCGCGCGCGAGGCCTTCGGCAACACCAACCCCGCCTTCCCGCCGCCCGACATCTTCCCGCTGCAGAACCCCGTGCTCTACTCGCTGATCTGGATCGTGGTCATCCTGGCCGTCTTCATCCCGCTGTCGATCCGTCAGTACGAGCGCACCACGTCGCGGTGAACCGAGCTTCCGGCAGGAGCACCGGGTGGGCTGAACCCCTTGACCAGCAGCCAGATCGGTAGCGCGACCTCGAACACGCCACCGGGGAGGTAGAACACGCTGCCGGCGGTCGACCCGAGCGCCAGCACGCCCACGGCGTCGAGCAGCCCGCCGAGAAGCAGCACGGCGTACCCCACCACGCCGAGGAGGGCCAGGGCCCGCGGCACCAGCCGGCCCCGCAGCAGCGCCCACGAGAGCACCAGACCGGCCGAGCCGGTGGCGGCGTAGACGAGCAGCTCGTACTGCGTCCACGGCGTGCTGGTGACGAGGAACCAGCTGCCGACGCCGAGGATCGCGGCGCACTCGGCGGCCCGGAGGCCGAGGTACGCGGTGGCCAGGCCGGGCGTCCGTTCGGCCAGCACCGGCCGCACCAGCAGGGCGATCGCGAGCACCGCGAGCGCCGTGAACGTCTCGAGGGCCACTCCGCCCGCCAGCTGCGGGGTCGTCCCGCCGGGCGCGAACGCCGCCGTGATCAGCGAGCTGCCGAGCACGAACGTCACCGTTGACGCCAGGAACAGCAGTGCGACCGCGATGCCGACCGCGCGGCGGCTCACGACCGGCTCCGCAGGCTCGCGAGCAGCCAGCCCATCAGGACGATCTCCCCGACGCCGGCGATCGTCCCGAGGCGCGGGGCTGCGCCGAGCACCACGGCAACGCCGTCCGCGACGTACCCCGCGCCGGCCACCGCGACCAGGACGGCGATCCAGCGCGGCGACTGCCGTCCGCTCAGCAGGGCGGCCGCCACCACGAGCAGGTGCGCCCCGGCCACCATGAGCGCCGTCTCCCAGATGCTGGTGAACGTCGCCGCGGCGGCCAGGCCGGCTGTCGGGTCGGTGCTGCCGATGTCGACCGCGTGGACGAGCGAGCCCGCGGCTGCGAGGAATGCGGAGGCGTAGGCGAGCCGCAGCCACCCGGCCAGCCGGGCCGCGCCCGGGGCGACCGGTGCCAGCACGTCGCGCAACGACCAGGCCACGACGACGTCGAGGAGCACGACCACGAACAGGCCGAGCAGGCCCAGGCGCAGCATCGTGTCCCCGTTCGCGAGCGCGGCCGAGACCTGCTGCGCCGTGGTGGCGGCGATCAGGGGAGCGAGGGCTCCGAGCAGCGAAGCCCCCGAGAGGACGGCCGTCGCGAGCAGGCCGATGCCGGTCACGAGGGCGGGACGGCGGGGGACGGGAGGCCGGTCCGGGTGACCTCGTGCTGTGTCCATACGTTGTACGGTTGTCGTCATGCCGCGAACCGTACGCCGTATGGTCGGCCAGCCGCAAGTTCAGTCCCGCAGTCGTCCGATCGCGTCCAGCACGAGGTCGAGCCCGGGCCCGAACTGGGCGCCGTAGGAGTAGCCGGGGCGGCTCACGACGTCGGCGGCGATCTCGGTGAGGTACGGGTACGCAGTGGCGCCGTGCACGGCCAGGATCTGGTCGGCGACGTCTCCGGCGGAGGTCTGGTCGTCGAACGGCAGGTTGACCTCCTGCAGCACGAAGCCGTAGACGTAGCTGTCGAGCATCGCGATCGCCAGACCGGTCGCCGGCACCGAGAAGCCGTCCCGGCGGAACGAGCCGAGCACGGTGTCGTGGTGGCGCAACGTCGCCGCCCCCGGGGCGGAGCGCGACTCCACCAGCCGCAGCGCCCACGGGTGCCGCAGCAGCGCGGCCCGCATGGAGGTGGCCGCCTGCTCGACCTCGCCCCGCCACCCCTGGTCCGCACCGGCCTGACCGAACAGGTCGACCTCGGCGTAGACCGCGTCGGCCATCGCGTCCAGGATCGCGTCCTTGGTGGGCACGTGGTGGTACAGCGACATCGCCGTGATGCCGAGCGCCTCCGCGGTGGCCCGCATCGTCACGGCGGCCAGGCCGTCGCGGTCGGCGATCTCGAGCGCGGCCCGCACGATCAGCTCCGGGGTGACGCCTCGGCGGGCGGTCGGCTGCGCTGAGGTGCGGCGCCCGGGCATGCGCGGAGCCTACGGTGCGCCGCTCACCCCTGGTCGAACAGCCGGTCCGGCTGATCCGGCCCGGCGGTCCCCTCAGGAACCTCCACCCGGACGCTCCACGTCCCAGGCCCCCCTCGTCGTCGCACCGAACCCGGCGGGGCCGGCCGGTCCCGGAGGTATCGCGGGCGCGGCTCGGGCCTCCTGATCGACGTAGCTAGGCGAGCGATCACGCGAAACGATGGCGAGGACCGATGCGATCCACCGACCCCCACGACCTGGACCTGGTGGCCTGCCCCGCCTGCGCGGCACCTGCCGAGGTGCTCGAGCGCTTCGACCTGGGCGGGCTGGAGCACGTGCGGCTGCGGTGCGTGGTGCGGCACTGGTACCTCATGCCGTCGGCCGGGGTACCCGGTGCCGATGTCTCCCCCGTCACCTCGACCCGTGCTGCTCGACACGCTACCCGTCCAGCAGGGCCCGGACGTCGGCCGCGGTGACCGGACCCGACAGCGCACCACCGTCGTCGACGACCCGGTCGAACAGGTCGCGCT
>JBBQSN010000205.1:0-3317 GCA_038213835.1 Actinomycetales bacterium | reverse complement strand
CGGCGCACCGCAGGTTCGAGGCCCTGCACCGCGAGCAGGCCTGGGACGGCGACCCGGAGCGGTTCGGCGCCGCCGCGGCCGTGCTGGCCGGCGACCTGTGCCTGGCCTGGAGCGCCGAGGTGCTGGCCACGGCGACCGGCGCGCTCCCCGCCGCGCGCCGCGAGGCCGGCCGCCGCGTCTACGACCGGATGTGCACCCAGCTGATGGGCGGCCAGTACCTCGACGTCCTCACCCAGGCCCGGCCCGCCGGCACGCCCGAGCAGTCCGTCGAGCGTGCCCGCCGCGTGATCCGGTTCAAGACCGTGCACTACACCGTGGAGCACCCGCTGCACCTCGGAGCCAGGTTGGCCGGTGGCCCGGACGAGCTGGTCACCGCCCTGTCGTTCTACGCAGCCGCCGTCGGCGAGGCCTTCCAGCTGCGCGACGACGTCCTCGGCGTCTTCGGGGACCCCCAGGTCACCGGCAAGCCCTCGGGCGACGACCTGCGCGAGGGCAAGCGCACGGTGCTGCTCGCCCTGGCCCACCGGTCGGCCACGCCCTCCCAGCGCGAGGTCCTCGACACCCTCGTCGGCTCCCCCGGTCTCGACCCGGACGGCATCAGCCGTCTGCGCGAGATCATCACGACCACAGGCGCTCTCGCAGAGGTGGAGACCATGATCGACCAGCTTGCCGACCAGGCGCACGATTCCGCGCGCTCGGCCCCGCTCGTCCACCCGGCCGGCGACATGCTCGCCGACCTGGTGGGCACCGCAACCCGTCGGGTGGCCTGAGACGTGCTGTCGCTCCCGAACCTGTCCGCCCTGCCCTCGCTCTCCGGTCTGGCCCGCTCGCCCGGGCGCGGGCGTGGGCGTGGGGTCATCGGTCGCTCCGACCACGTCGTGGTGGTCGGCGGCGGCCTGTCCGGTCTCAGCGCCGCCATGCGGCTCGCCGGCTCCGGACGCCGCGTCACCGTGCTGGAGCGAGAACCCGTGGTCGGCGGACGGGCCGGACTGCTGAAGGTCGATACCCCTTCGGGCACCTACCGACTCGACACCGGCCCGAGCGTCCTGACGATGCCCGCCCTGGTCCAGGACTGCTTCGACTCGCTCGGCGAGGACCCCGACGACTGGCTCACGATGGAGCAGGTCGAGCCGCTCTACCAGGCCCGGTTCGCCGACGGCTCGCACCTCGACGTCGTGGCCGACCCCCAGCAGATGGCGTGGAGGGTCGAGGAGCTCTGCGGCCCGCAGGAGGCCGAGGGCTACCTGCGGTACGTGGAGTTCGTCAGCGACCTCTACCGGCTCGAGATGCGCGACTTCATCGACCGCAACATGGACTCCCCCGCCACCCTGGTCACGAGCTCGCTGGCGCGGTTGGTGGCGTCCGGCGGGATGCGGAAGCTGGCCCCGACCGTCGGCCGGTTCATGCAGGACGACCGGCTGCGCCGGATCTTCTCGTTCCAGTCGCTGTACGCCGGGGTAGCACCTCAGCGGGCGCTGGCCATCTACGCCGTCATCGCGTACATGGACTCGGTGGAGGGGGTCTTCTTCCCGAAGGGCGGGATGCACGCGATCCCCTCGGCCATGGCTGCGGCGGCGGCCGCCCACGGCGTCGACATCCGCTGCAGCACGGAGGTGGTCAGCCTGGAGCGAACCGGCGGCCGGGTGAACGCGGTCCTGACCTCCGACGACGAGCGGATCACCTGCGACACCCTGCTGCTCACGACCGACCTCCCGGTGGCCCGACGCGAGCTGCTCGGCGATCCCCTGCGCCGTGCCCCGGACCTGTCACCCTCGTGCTGGGTGCTGCACGCCGGCGGGCCGGGGTCCCCGGAGGGACCCGACGGGCCCCGACACCACACCATCTCGTTCGGGTCGGCGTGGGAGCAGACCTTCGACGAGCTCGACTCCGGGCGCCTGATGAGCGACCCCAGCCTGTTGCTGAGCGTCCCCACGGTGTCCGACCCGGGTCTGGCGCCGCAGGGTCGGCACGCGTGGTCGCTGCTCGCGCCGACCCCGCACCTGCAGCACCGCGACCCGCTCGCGTGGGAGGACATCGCACCGCACTACCGCGAGCACGTGCTGGGCGTGATGCGCAGCCGCGGCTTCGAGAGCCTGGGCACCGAGCTCGAGGTCGAGCAGGTGACGACCCCGCTCGACTGGCAGGCCCGTGGCATGGAGGGCGGCACGCCGTTCGCGCTGGCCCACACCTTCGGGCAGACCGGCCCGTTCCGGCCCTCGAACCGCTGGGGTGAGAACGTCGTGCTCGCCGGGTCCGGCACCACACCGGGCGTCGGAGTGCCCATGGTCCTGATCAGCGGGCGGCTCGCCGCCGAGCGGATCACCGGTCCCGACCCCTCCTACCGGTCGCGGGCGTGGCCGTGACCGGTGCGGTCGGCGCGGGCGGACCACCGCGGTCCGTGGCCCGCTCGCTGGACGCCGCCGGCATCCTCGACTCCCGGCTGCGGGCCGACGTCGAGCACTGCCGGCGGCTGCACGCCCTGCACGGACGCACGTACTACCTCGCCACGTGGCTGCTGCCCGCCGACCGGCGACCGGCGGTGTGGTCGCTGTACGGGTTCTTCCGCACGGCCGACGAGCTCGTCGACGCCGTGCCCACCCCCGACCCGCGGCTGCTGCGGGACTGGACCGCCGGCGCCCGGGCGGCCGTCGCCGGCGAGACCTCCGAGGACCCCTCGGTGCGTGCCCTGGTCTCTGTCCTGGACCGGCACGACCTCGACCCCGCGCTGGTCGAGTCGTTCCTGCGCTCGATGCTGATGGACCTCGACGTCACCGGCTACCGGACCTACGACGACCTGCTCGAGTACGTCGAGGGCTCCGCCCGCGTCGTCGGGCTGATGATGCTGCCGGTGCTCGGCACCGCCCCGGGCGTGACCCAGGAGGAGGCCGCGCCGTACGCGGCGCTGCTCGGGGAGGCGTTCCAGCTCACCAACTTCGTCCGCGACGTCGGCGAGGACCTCGTCCGCGGCCGGCTGTACCTGCCCGAGGACGACCTGGCGGCGTCCGGCCTGACCCGCGACGACCTGCTCACCGCCCGGGCGGCGGACCCGCCGCCCCCGGCGGTCGTCGCCCTGCTGGACCGCGAGATCGGGCGCTGCCACGACCTGTACACGCAGGCCGAACCCGGCATCGCGCTGCTCGACCCGCGCACCCGTCCGGGTGTGCGCGCCGCGTTCACGCTCTACCGGCGGATCCTCGACGAGGTCAGGTCGCAGGGCTACCCCGTGCTGCGTCGCCGGGTCACGGTGCCGAGGCCGCGGCGGGCCGCCGTCGCGGTCGGCGCGGTGGCCGGCGGAGCAGGAGCCCGGATCGTGCACC
>JBBQSN010000204.1:0-4243 GCA_038213835.1 Actinomycetales bacterium | reverse complement strand
GATCGCCGACCTGGTCCGGGCCCGCGACCCGGTCTGCACCTTCCCCGGTGCGGCGTCGCCGCCGGACGCGCCGACCTCGACCACACCATCCCGCACCCACGCGGCCCCACCTCGGCCCAGAACCTCGCGCCCCGGTCGCGGCGCTGCCACCGCTACAAGACCGCCGGCCTCTGGCACGTCCAGGCCGAGGTCGATGGCACCGGCCACGTCACCGCCGACCGCTGGACCTCACCGCTGGGCGCCCACCAGGACGTCCAGGTCCCACCCCTGCCCGGCCACGCACCCGGCGAGGCCTACGCGCCGGTGTGAGACAGCAGCTCGGGTGCTCTTCCTGGCGGCCTTCGTGGCCTGCGGGTGGCACGGTGAAACCGCCGGTGCGCCGGTGGCCGAGCGCGCCGGCCCCGGCACGAGCTACCCGACGGTCGGCTCGTCGACGGCGCGGGTCGCCCCCGACTGCTGATCCTCGTCGGTCGTCAGGTCGGCGCCGGTCCTGCTCGCGCGGGGCCGGCGCGCGACCGCGACGGCGGCGGTCACCACCAGCAACGCCCCCGCCCCCAGCAGGATGGCCGGCACCGCCAGCGTCGGGTCCACGTCCCAGCCGGTGAGCTGGGTCAGGCCGGCGAGCGCCGCCAGGCTCAGCAGCACCAAACCCCACACGACCGTCGCCATGCTCGGACCGGTGGGTGCAGGTGGGGCCACCGGCACGGGAGAAGTGTTGTGGCTCATCGGTTCTCCTCCTGGACGACCAGCTCACCGAGGCGCACGGTGCCCTCGATCCGCAGGTCCACCGGCCCGGCCGGGCCGATGGTCGTCGTGATGTCGCGGTTGCGACCGCTGGCGCTGCTGCCCGGCACCTCGAGCGACCCCTCACTGACCTGCAGGTCGAGCTCGATGGTCTGGTCGTCCGAGACCTCGACCAGCATCGATCCGAGACGCACGTCGGTCATGATCGTCGGCGGCTCGCCCCCCGTGGTCTGCACGTCGGTGAGATCCAACGTGCCGGAACCGAACTCGACGGAGTAGCTGTCCCCGTCCTGCACCGTGCCGGGTGACCAGGAGCGGTCACCGAAGCTCGACGCCCGCTCCCCGGAGCGCCAGTCCGACAGGACGCCGTTGGCGCTGGCGTCCGCCCAGCCGACGCCGAGGAGCATCAGGGCCACCACGGCCAGTCCGGTGAGACCACCGGCACGCCGTCCCGCCAGTCCGGCGAGGAGCACGGCCAGGCCGATGACGACGACGGCGGCACCGGTCGCCAGCAGCAGCGAGTCACCCCCGAACGAGCTGACCCGGTCGACCAGCAGCACGACAGCGGCGGCCACCAGCGCGAGGCCGGCGATGAGCGACGTGAGCGCGGGCCCGGCCGGTCGCCGCTTGGGCGGCGGCGGGGTGACCGGCCGGAGCGGGAGCGGGGCGGCGTGCGGGGTCGGCGGGCGGCTCAGGTCCGGCTTGGTCAGCTCGACCCGCTCGCCCTTGCTGAGCGGCACGGTCGCAGCACCCGCCGGCGCGCCGCCCATGGGCGCACCCATCGGCGCCGGCCAGCTGCCGTCGCCCACCTGGCCGGACGCGTCGCTGCGGCGCGACTGCTGCAGGCCGTAGTACACCAGGGCGCCCACGCCGACGATCGAGACGAGCGCGACCAGAGCGCCCCAGCCGCCGCCCGGCTCCCACCACCAGCGGCCGAAGCCGCCGAAGCCGAAGAAGATCGCGATCAACGCGCCGACCCCGCCCGACGTGAACCGCCCGGCGAACACGTCCTCCGCGTGGATGTGGCCGTCGGCCTGCGGGAACAGCAGCCAGGCCAGGCCGTAGGCCAGCAGCCCGAAGCCGCCGAACAGGGTCAGGACGATGACGCCGACCCGCACCAGCGTGGCGTCGATGCCGAGCCGGTTGCCGATCGCGGCGCAGACGCCCGGCCCGGAGCGGGTGCTCTCGTCGGGACGCACCAGGCCGGTGCGCCGCATCGAGTCGAAGAACCCACCGAGGGCGTTCTGGGGCGGCGGTGGCGGAGGAGGTCCCGCGGGCCCCGCTCCGGGGCCGGGAGGCGTGCTGGTCTGGTCCATGGCCACAGCCTGGCCGCGACCCCGTCCCCCGCACGATCCGGGACGACCCTGAGCCGACCCTGGTGGAGGACCCAGGGGTGGGGGACCCGGTCGGGGGGCTCCCGGCTCCCACCCGGGCGCCGGGAGCGACAGGATGGCCGGGTGGACGTCCCTGCCGCAAGCACCGTCGCCGGCATCCCCGAGCGCCCGCCGCTGGTGCGCCCGGTCCACGGCCGGCTGCTCGCCGGGGTCGCCGCGGGCGTCGCGCACCACCTGCGGCTGGAGCCCTGGCAGGTGCGGCTCGGCTTCGTCGTGATGGTCCTTCTCGGCGGTTCCGGGATCGCCGCCTACGGGCTGCTGTGGGTGCTGGTCCGTCAGGACGACGCCGTCCACGCCGCCGCCGAGACGCTGCGCACCGCAGCGGCGCGAGGCCGCCCCGACGCGCAGGAGCAGGCCGCCCGCACGGTGGAGCAGGTGCGCCGCGCGGCCACCGACAGCGAACCCGTCCGGCTGCTGCTGGGTGGTCTGGCGCTCTGCCTGGTGGCTGCGTTCCTCGTGGCCGGTCGGCTCGGCGTCTCGCTGCCCTGGCCCTGGCTGCTGCCCGTCGCCGTCGTCGCAGCGGGCGCCGTCCTGGCCCTCAGCCAGCTCGACACCGCCGAGCGCACCCGCTGGCTGGAGCCGGTCGGCATCGCCGGCACCAGTGGCATCCTGCGCCTCCTCGGCGGCCTGCTGCTGGTGACCGCCGGCGCCGTGATGCTGCTCGAGCCGGACCTCGACGTCCAGCAGGTGACCCTCGTCGTGGTGGCCGCCCTCGCCGTCCTGGTCGGCATCGCCCTGGTGCTCGGGCCGTGGGCGCTGCGGCTGTGGCGCGACCTCGAGAAGGAGCGGGGCCTGCGAGAGCGCGAGCAGGAGCGGGCCGAGATCGCCGCCCACCTGCACGACTCCGTGCTGCACACGCTCTCGCTCATCCAACGCCGTCCGGGCGACGCCGACGAGGTCGTGCGGCTGGCCCGGGCCCAGGAGCGGCAGCTGCGCGAGTGGCTCTACAGCTCCGAGCGTCCCGCACCCGATGCCGACGAGACCGTCGCCGTCGCCGTGCGCCGCGCCTGCGCCGAGGTCGAGGACGGCGAGTCCGTGGCGGTCGAGCTCGTCGTCGTGGGCGACGCCACGCTGGACCCGCACACCGCGGCGATGGTCAAGGCGATGCGCGAGGCGCTGCTCAACGCCGCTCGGCACGGTCGCGTCGGGGTGTCGGTGTACGTCGAGTGCACCGCTGACGCGGTCGAGGCCTTCGTCCGCGACCGGGGTCCGGGGTTCGACCTGGAGGCCGTCCCGCAGGACCGGCTCGGCGTCCGTGAGTCGGTGATCGGCAGGATGGAGCGGCACGGTGGCACCGCCCGGTTGCGGGGTGCCCCGGGCGGCGGCACAGAGGTGACGCTGCGGCTGCCCCGGGTGAGGACCCGTCCGGCCCACGAGGACGACCAGGAGGTGGCCGGACGATGAAGGAGGACGACACCATGACCGACCCGATCGTGCGGGTGCTGCTCGTGGACGACCACCGGCTGTTCCGGTCCGGGGTGCGATCGGAGCTGCTGGAGGCCGACTCGGGCCTCGACGTCGTGGAGGAGGCCGGCGACGTCGACGCCGCGATCGCCGCCGTCCGCTCCGCGCAGCCCGACGTCGTGCTCCTCGACGTCCACCTGCCCGGTGGTGACGGCGGCGGTGGTGCCGAGGTGCTGCGCCAGTGCGCCGCCACCCTGACCCCCGGTGGCGCCCCGGTGCGGTTCCTGGCGCTGTCGGTGAGCGACGCGGCCGAGGACGTCATCGCCGTCATCCGGGCCGGGGCCCGCGGCTACGTCACCAAGTCGATCACCGGCGAGGACCTCGCGGCCGCCGTCCGCAAGGTCGCGGGCGGCGACGCCGTCTTCAGCCCGCGGCTCGCGGGCTTCGTCCTGGATGCGTTCGGCTCCGCCGCCGGCGAGGTGGCCCAGGTCGAGGACGAGCTGGACCGGCTGTCCGCACGCGAGCGCGAGGTGATGCGGCTGATCGCCCGCGGCTACGCCTACAAGGAGGTGGCCAAGGAGCTGTTCATCTCGGTGAAGACGGTGGAGACCCACGTCTCCGCCGTGCTGCGCAAGCTGCAGCTCTCCTCGCGGCACGAGCTGACCCGCTGGGCAGCCGACCGCCGGCTGCTCTGATGCCGG
>JBBQSN010000203.1:0-4255 GCA_038213835.1 Actinomycetales bacterium | reverse complement strand
GGAGCGTGAGCCAGATTCCCGGATCCAGCACCCCCCGTTCCGTCTTGGTGACCGGCGGCAACCGCGGCATCGGCCGCGCCATCGCCGAGGCGTTCGTCGCCAACGGCGACAAGGTCGCCGTCACGACCCGCAACGGCGGGGCACCCGACGGTGCCCTCGACGTCCGCTGCGACATCACGGACCCGGAGGCCGTCGAGGCCGCCTTCGTCGCCGTCGAGGAGGCGCACGGGCCCGTGGAGGTGCTGGTGGCGAACGCCGGCATCACCAAGGACACGCTGCTGCTGCGGATGAGCGACGAGGACTTCTCGTCCGTGATCGACACCAACCTCGCCGGGGCGTTCCGGTGCGTGCGGCGTGCGTCCAAGGGGATGATCCGCATGCGGCGCGGCCGGATCGTCCTGATCTCGTCGGTCGTCGGGCTCTACGGCTCGCCGGGGCAGGTGAACTACGCGGCGTCCAAGTCGGGCCTGGTCGGCATCGCCCGATCGGTCACCCGTGAGCTGGGCGGCCGTGGCATCACCGCCAACGTCGTCGCCCCGGGCTTCATCGACACCGACATGACGGCCTCGCTTCCCGAGGACACCCAGACGTCCTACCTGGCCGCCATCCCGGGCAAGCGGTTCGGCACGGTGGCCGACATCGCCGGCACGGTGGCCTTCCTGGCCGGACCGTCGGCCGGGTACATCAGCGGCGCCGTCATCCCGGTCGACGGCGGCCTCGGCATGGGCCACTGACGGCTGCTCGTTCTGCTCCGCACCTGTTGACGCGAACTCCGACGCGAAAGGGACTGTCGCCATGGGAATCCTCGAGGGCAAGAGACTGCTCGTGACAGGTGTCCTCACCGACACCTCGATCGCGTTCCACGTGGCGCGGATCGCCCAGCAGGAGGGTGCAGAGGTCGTGCTCACCTCGTTCGGTCGGACCATGAAGATCACCCAGGTGATCTCGAAGCGGCTGCCGGAGCCTGCACCGGTCGTCGAGCTCGACGTCTCCGACCAGGAGCACCTCGACGCCCTGGCCGACAACGTGCGCGAGCACGTCGACGGCCTCGACGGCGTGCTGCACTCGATCGGGTTCGCCCCCAGGGGCGCCTTCGACTTCATGAACGCCGGCTGGGAGGACGTCTCGACCGCGCTCCAGGTCTCGGCGTTCTCGCTCAAGGCCCTGACAGTCGCCGCGAAGCCGTTGATGTCCCGCGGCGGATCTGTCGTCGGGCTCACCTTCGACGCCTCGGTCGCGTGGCCGGTCTACGACTGGATGGGCGTCGCCAAGGCGGCGTTCGAGTCGACCGCGCGCTACCTGGCCCGTGACCTCGGGCCCGAGGGCATCCGCTGCAACCTCGTCGCCGCCGGACCGATCCGCACGACGGCGGCCAAGTCGATCCCGGCCTTCGAGGTGTTCGAGAGCACCTGGGGCGACAAGGCTCCGCTCGGCTGGGACGTCAAGGACGCGGAGCCGACCGCTCGCGCCTGCGCGATGCTCCTGTCCGACTGGTTCCCGGCCACCACCGGCGAGATCGTCCACGTCGACGGCGGCGTGCACGCGATGGGCACCTGACCGGTCGCGCGCCGAGGATGACCGACGTGACCGACACCCAGACCCCCGCCCGACCCGGTTCGCTCGTCGAGCTGCGCCTGCTCGAGGGTCCGAACCTGTACTTCCCCCGGGCCGCCTGCAAGGTGACGCTGGACGTCTCCGTGGTGGGGTCGCTGTCGGCCGACCGTGCCAGGACGCTGGCGGCGGCGGTGGGGCTGGGCCGTGCGCGTCCCGGTGAGCCGGGAACGTCTCAGCGACAGGCGTTCTCGCTGCGGCTGGTGAAGTCGGTCGCGCGGCAGGTCGCCTCTCGATCCGGTGTGCGCCGGTTGGCGCTGCGCACACGGTCCGGTGCAGACGCCGCGCAGGTGGTGCTGGCCTACCCCTGGCGCAGCTCCGGCCGCGCCGAGGCGCTGGGACGCGCGGTGAGCGAGGTGCTCGACGCCTCCGACGGGCCGGGTGGGCTGGACGACCTGCTGGTCGCCGCCGCCGACCAGGTGGGGGCGGCCGATCACGGCCGGCGTCCCGCAGCGGTCCGACCGAGGATCCCGGTGGTCTCGATCACGGGCACGAACGGGAAGACGACCACGACCCGGCTGCTCGCGCACCTGTGCATGACCGCCGGGCACCGCACCGGGTGGAGCTCGACCGACGGCGTCGTCGTCCAGGGCGAGCTGATCGAGGACGGCGACTACTCCGGCCCCGCGGGCGGACGGGCGGTGCTCGCCGCCCCAGGCGTGACGATGGGCATCCTCGAGACGGCGCGCGGCGGCCTGCTGCTCAAGGGGATGGGCGTCGTCGTGAACGACGTCTCCGTCGTCACGAACGTGAGCGCCGACCACCTGGGTCAGCAGGGGATCGACACGGTCGACCAGCTGGCCGAGGTGAAGGCGGTCGTCACGCACGTCACGAAGCCGTCCGGCTGGACCGTGCTCAACGGTGACGACCCCCGTGTGCTCGCCATGCGGGCCGGCTCGCCCGGCCGTCCTTTCGTGTTCAGCCTCGACCCGGAGTCGCCGGCGCTGCGCGAGGCGCTGAACCACCACGGCCGGGCCATCACCGTGATGGACGGCGCCCTCACCGTCCTGCAGGACGGCACCGACCCGCTGCGGCTCGTGTCCGTCCTGGACGTGCCGGTCACGCTGTTCGGTCTCAGCCAGCACGACGTCGCCAACGCGATGGCCGCTGCCGCCGCCGGTCTGGGCATCGGCCTGCCGATCGAGGCGGTGGTCGAGGGGCTGCGCACCTTCACCCCCGACGCCGAGAAGAACCCCGGCCGGATGAACACCTTCTCCGTTCCGCTCCCCCTCGGGGACGGGGACACGTCCGGCTCGTGCACCGCGATCGTCGACCTCGCGCACAACGAGGCCGGCCTGGAGGCGCTCCTGCGCGTGGCCCGCGGGATGGTGGCACCCGGCGGGCGCCTGATCCTCGGGCTCGGCGGCGTGGGGGACCGCACCGAGGACCTGCTGCAGGGCATGGGCGAGATGGCGGGCATCGGGGCCGACCGGGTCGCGGTCGTGCACAAGGGCAAGTACCTGCGCGGGAGGACCCAGGAGGAGCTCGAGGCCATCCTGCGAGCCGGGGCCGCCGCCGTGGGGATGCACGACGTCCCGTCGTTCCCGACCGAGGTCGCGGGCCTGCGGGGGCTGCTCGCCGAGGCCGGCGACGGCGACGTCGTTGCGCTGATGTCGCACGCCGAGCGCGACGGCGTGTACGCGGTGCTGGACGAGCTGGGGGCGACCCCGGACGGCACCGCCCAGGTGCGGGCCAAGGTGATCGCGGCCCGCGGGCTGCACGTCGAGGAGGAGCGGATCACCGAGGCCCGCGCGCTCGACCTGGACGCCTCTCTGGTCGCGTACCGCGAGCTGCACGACAACTCGCCCGGAGACGCCCGGCTCACCTACGAGTACGCCTGCGCGCACGACCGGCTCGGCCTCGAGGCCGAGGCGATCCCGCTGTACCGCAGCGCGATCCACACCGGTCTGCTCGAGCCGCACCGCAGTAGCGCGCGAATCGGGCTGGCGTCGTCGCTGAGGGTCGTGGGGGAGCCGGCCGCCGCGCTGGCGGTGCTCGACGAGCTGACCGCCGAGCGCCCCGACTCGACCGCCGCCGCGGCCTTCCGCGCGCTCGTGCTGCACGACCTCGGCCGCCACGCGGAGGCGGTCGCCACGGCGGTCGAGGAGCTCTCGCGACACCTCGCCGGCTCGGATGCCGAGGGCTACGAGCCGGCCCTGCGGTACTACACCGGTGAGCTGAAGCCGCTGTAGCCGCATGCCGCCGGACCGAACCGTCGGAACCCCAGCAGCCTGTACAGCCTGACGGGCCGTGGGGGCGGCCGGTTCCGACAGTTCGGTACGCGAGCAGCGTTCCCGCTCGCGGCACAGCCGCGACGCCGTGTCCAGGACGGCGAGCACAGCGGCGAGCCGGTGCTCGCCCGCCAGCCCCAGCAGGGCGAGCCGGCGACCGGCGTCCAGACCGAGGGTGTCCAGCACCGTGGTCAGTTGCCGCCCCGCGCGGGCGGACAGCACCTGGTCGAGCACCCGGAACGCGTCGTCGCTGCGTCGAGGGCGGCCGGTCCGCTGCCCACGACGCCGCGCAGCGCGTCCGACGACACCACCTCGACCGCCCGGTCACGCGCGGCCGCCCAGTGCGACCTACCGGTGCCCGCGGCGCCGACGGGCACCACGAGCGCCGGGTCGGGCAGTCCACCCGGTCCCTG
>JBBQSN010000202.1:0-4353 GCA_038213835.1 Actinomycetales bacterium | reverse complement strand
ATCACCGTACGCCGAGCGCAGCGTGGTCTCGACCGACCACTGTGCCGGCAGCCGCGGCACCTGGCCCTGCTGGCGCAGCCGGTCGCGCAGGTCGACCAGCATCGACTCCCCCGCCATGCCCTGGACGCCGAGCCGCTCGCGGCTGCGGGCGAACAAGAACACCAGCAGCCCCGTGCCGACGATGACGCAGACCGTCCCCCAGGACGGGGGCTCCGGGCGGGCGGTGCCGACGAACACGATGGCCGACCCGGCGACGATGTAGAGCAGGACCACCGAACGGACCCGCAGGTAGAAGCCGCCGAGCAGCAGCACCAGCGTGAGGGCCGACAGCGGCACCACCGAGCTGTTGACGATGTTGGCGAAGCACACCAGGACGACCAGCCCGGTGAGCACGACGAGCTGGAACGGCTGCGAGGTGGTCAGCTGCCGGCGCACCAGGCGCAGACCCTGCGGGACCCGGCGGCGCCGACGCGTCCGGGGTCGCATGCGTGCCGTCAGGATGTCCTCCACGGCGGTGAATCTATCGGGCGGTCCCGCCGCTCACGTCGCCCGTCCACCCGATGCGGGCACGACGACGACCCGCCGTCACCGACCCTGTCGTCGTCCCGGCGCGAATCTCGGGTGCCCTGCCGCCCCCCGGGATGCCAGCCTGTCCCCATGGTTGACGAGATGGTTGACGACAGGACGACGACGCGGGTCGAGGTGCAGCACGTCGGGGCGGACCGGCGCGAGCAGGTCGAGGACCTCATGCAGTGGGTCTGGGCCGGCACCGACGACACCGTCGACGACGAGTACCGCGGCCACGAGTGGGAGCGCACCGCCGTCGCCACGGTCGACGGTGCCGACGCCGGCATCTACTCCGCGTACTCGTTCCGGATGAGCGTCCCCGGCGGCCAGGTGCCCGCGTCCGGGTTGACCTGGGTGGGCGTGCACCCGCAGCACCGCCGCCGCGGCGTGCTGCGTCGGATGATCGACCACCACTTCGCCGAGATCGCCGCCCGGGGCACCGAGCCGGTCTCGGTGCTGTGGGCCGCCGAGCCCGCGATCTACGGCCGGTTCGGCTACGGCCTGGCCGCCAACGGGCTGCGCTTGACCATCCCCCGCGGCGCCGCCCTGCGCGAGGTGGCGGGCACCGAGCACCTGCGCGTGCGGCTCGAGAACGCCGACGTCGAGCGGCACGCGACGGTCGTCGACGAGTGCTACGAGCAGTTCCGCGTCGCACACCCCGGGGCGGTCTCGCGCGGCCTGCCCGAGCGCGCCGAGCAGCTGCTGGCCGACCCGAAGGAGTGGCGCTCCGGCTACGAGCGCAAGAAGGTGCTGATCGTGCAGGACGCCGAGGGCCGTGTCCGTGCCACCGCGCTGTTCCGCCGCAAGGAGGGCTGGGAGGACACGGGCCCGCAAGGCAGCGTCCGGGTGGTCCAGGCCGCCTCGCTCGACGCCGCCGCGACCAGGGTGATGTGGGCCACGCTCACCGACCTCGACCTGATGGCGACGGTCGTCACCGACGTCCGTGCGGTCGACGACCCGCTGCTGCACCTGCTGGTCGACCTGCGCGCCGCCAAGGTGACGCTGTCGGACGCCCTCTGGTTGCGGGTGCTCGACCTCCCCGCGGCGCTGACCGCCCGCACCTACGCGGGAGCGGTCGACGTCGTGCTGGAGGTGGCTGACGATCTGGTTCCCGCCAACGCCGGCCGCTGGCGGCTGCGCTGCGGCCCGGACGGCACGGACGCGACCTGCGAGCGCACCGACACCGCCGCCGCCCTGCGGCTGGACGTCCGCGACCTGGGTGCGCTGTACCTCGGCGGCCAGGACCTCACCCAGCTCGTGGCGGCCGGTCTGGTCGAGGTGGTGGACCAGACCGCCGTGCTGCCGACGGCCAAGGGGTTCGGCTGGCCCGTCGCCGCCTTCAACGGCGCGATGTTCTGAGCGCCCGCGGACGCGACCGGTCCTGAGCCGGGCTCAGAGGCCGAGCGCGTCGACCTGGTCGATCCGGCGCTGGTGCCGGGCCTGGGCCGAGAACGGCTCGGCCAGGAAGGCGTCGACGATCGCGAGCGCCTCGGCCTGGGTGTGCTGGCGCGCGCCGATGCCCACGAGGTTGGCGTCGTTGTGCTGACGGGCCAGCCGGGCGGTCTCGAGGTTCCAGGCCAGCGCCGCCCGGGCACCGCGCGCCTTGTTGGCGGCGATCTGCTCGCCGTTGCCGGAGCCGCCGACGACCACCCCCAGGGTCCCCGGCTCGGCCACGACCGCCTGCGCGGCCGCGTAGCACGGGGCCGGGTAGTCGTCCTGCGGGTCGAGCTCCTGGGGACCGTGGTCGACCACCTCGTGCCCTGCTCGCCGCAGGTGCTCCGTCAGCACCCGGGCGAAGTCGAAGCCGGCGTGGTCGTACCCCAGGTGGACGCGCATGGCGGTCAGTGTGCCAGCGCGCCACCCCTCCTCGCGTCCTCGCACGCGCGCGCGCAGGGTCAGTCGAAGATCGGGCCCTCGTCGCGGGAGCGCTTGAGCTCGTAGAAGCCGGGGGTGGAGGCGACGGCGAGCACGCCGTCCCAGAGCCTCGCGGCGGCCGCACCCTTGGGCGCGGGGGTGACGACGGGGCCGAAGAAGGCCACGCCGTCGACGGCGATGACCGGGGTGCCGACGTCCTGGCCGACCAGGGAGATGCCCTTGTCGTGGCTGGCCCGCAGCGCCGCGTCGTTCGCGTCGGTGTCGCCGGCCTCGATCAGCTCAGCCGGCAGGCCGAGGTCGGCCAGGGCGCTCGCGACCGCGGCGCGGTAGTCCTTCTCGCCGCCGGGGTGCACGCGGGTGCCGATCGCCGTGTACAGCTTCCCGACGACGTCGTCGCCATGCTGCTGCTGGGCGGCGAGCACGACCCGGACGGGCAGCCACGCCTTCTGCATCAGCGCGCGGTAGTCCTCGGAGAGGTCGGCCTCCTCGTTCAGCACCGCCAGGCTCATCACGTGCCACTGCACGTCGACGTCGCGGACCTGCTCGACCTCGAGCATCCAGCGGGACGTCATCCAGGCCCAGGGGCACACGGGGTCGAACCAGAAGTCGACCGTCGTGCGCTCGGTCTGCTCGCTCTGCTGGGTCACTGGGTGGGTCCTCCGTCGCGCTCGCAACGCGCCGCCCGGACGGGCGGCACCTGCTGGGTCCAATCCCGTCCGTCGTGCCACTATTCCCTGGCAATGTGCCACCCCCATGCGCACCCCGGTGCGCACCGGGGGGACCACCGAGACCTGCGCCCGACCGGCGCGCGAGAGGACCGCAGTGCCCGGCACCAACCTGACCCGCAGCGAGGCGCGCGAGCGGGCCGAGCTCGTGAGCGTCGCGTCCTACGACGTCGCACTGGACCTCACGACGGGTGACGAGACGTTCGCGAGCACCACGACGGTGCGCTTCACCTGCAGCGACCCGGGGGCCTCGACCTTCGTCGACCTCATCGCGCCCCGGGTGCGCTCGGTGCGGCTCAACGGCCGCGACCTCGATCCGGCCTCGGTCGCCGACGGCGCCCGGATCACGCTGGACGACCTCGCGGCCGAGAACGAGCTCACCGTCGTGGCCGACGCCGCGTACATGAACACCGGCGAGGGCCTGCACCGCTTCGTCGACCCGGTCGACAAGGAGGTGTACCTCTACTCCCAGTTCGAGGTCTCCGACGCCCGCCGGGTCTTCACCTGCTTCGACCAGCCGGACCTCAAGGCCAGCTTCGGCTTCACCGTGACTGGTCCGAAGCACTGGCGCGTGATCTCCAACTCCCCCACCCCGAGGCCCGAGGAGCTGGACGCCACCGGCTCGGCGGTCTGGGAGTTCGCGCCCACGCCGCGGCTGTCGACCTACGTCACGGCGATCATCGCCGGCCCGTACCAGGGCGCCACGGGCGAGCTCACGAGCGCCGACGGCCGCACGATCCCCCTCGGGGTGTTCTGCCGGGCCTCCCTCGCGCAGTACCTCGACGCCGACGAGCTGATGCACATCACCCGGCAGGGCTTCGGTCACTACGAGGAGCTCTTCGCCGTCCCGTACCCTTTCAAGAAGTACGACCAGGTGTTCGTCCCGGAGTTCAACGCCGGTGCGATGGAGAACGCCGGGGCCGTCACGTTCCTCGAGGGCTACGTGTTCCGCTCCAAGGTGACCGAGGCGATGGTCGAGCGCCGGGCGCTCACCGTCCTGCACGAGCTGGCGCACATGTGGTTCGGCGACCTCGTCACCATGCGCTGGTGGGACGACCTGTGGCTGAACGAGTCGTTCGCCGAGTACACCTCCACGCTCTGCATGGTCGAGTCGACCCGCTGGGACCGCGCCTGGACCACGTTCTCCTCGATGGAGAAGTCGTGGGCCTACCGCCAGGACCAGCTG
>JBBQSN010000201.1:0-4612 GCA_038213835.1 Actinomycetales bacterium | reverse complement strand
TCCTGGCGCGGGCGTTCGCGCACAAACCACGACTTCTGTTGCTGCACAATCCGACTCGTGGTCTTGACATTCGCTCGACCCAGTTCGTCTACGAGCGGGTCGCGGAGGCGACCGCGTCCGGCTGCGTGGTGCTGCTGGTATCAGAGGACCTCGACGAGGTGCTCGCCGTGGCCGACCGGGTCGCGGTCATCTACTCCGGTTCGCTCGTCGCCGAACGCGCCCGCTCCCAGGTCGACCCGTACGAGATCGGTCAGCTGATGACCGGGGTTGGTCGACCCGCGTGACCACCGTGGAGGTCCAGCCGGCGCCGACGCCCGGCGACGAGCCCGGTCGGGCGGGTTCGGCGCGCGGCACCTCGCTGCTGTGGGCCGGCCTGCCGTACCTGATCGCCGTCCTCGCCGCTTTCGTGGTGGCGGGGGTCGTCGTCGCGCTGCTGGGTCACAGCTCGGCGCAGGCGTTCGAGGCGGTGCTCACCACGTCGTTCCGTACCCCGCTGGGCATGCGCGAGACGTTGCACAAGTGGGTACCGCTGGTGCTGCAGGCCCTGGCGTTCACCATCCCGCTGGCGGCCGGTCGCTTCAACATCGGCGGCGAGGGCCAGCTGCTCCTGGGCGCCAGCGGCGCCGCAGCCGTGGGCATCTTGCTCGCCGACCTGCCCACCCCGGTGCTGCTGCCGCTCGTGCTGGTCGCCGGAGTCCTGGCCGGTGGCGTCTGGGCGGCGCTGGCCGCGTGGTTGATGGTCCGCTTCGGGGTGAACGAGATCCTCAGCACGGTCCTGTTGAACTTCGTCTCCTTCGCCCTGGTGGACTATCTCGCCGGGGACGTGTGGGCAGATCCCGGAGCGGGATTCGCCGCGACCGTGCCGATCGGAGCAGGCGGAGAGCTCGCCGGCATCGGCCGTCCGCCGCTGCACGTCGGCGTCTTCGTCGCCCTGGCCGTCGCGGTCTGCACCGCGGTCGTGGTGCGGCGCAGCGTCGCCGGGTACGAGTTGCAGGCCGTGGGCGCCAACGAGCGCGCGGCGCGAGTACACGGCGTGCGCACCGCCCGGGTGGCCGCCGGCGCGCTGGTCGTGGGCGGCCTGTTCGCCGGTCTGAGCGGGGCGATCGAGGTCGCAGGGGTGCAGGGCAAGCTGATCGAGGGGATGCAGGGCAACTTCCTGCTGCTCGGCATCATCATCGGCCTCATCGCCCGGGCCAATGTGCTGGCTGTGCCGTTCGTCGCGTTCGGCATCGCGGTGCTCGAGGTCGGCGCGTCAGCCATGCAGCGCCGGGCCGAGGTGCCGGCGGAGCTCGTCCTCATCGTGGAGGCCCTGATCCTGATCTTCCTGCTGCTGTCCGACGTGCTCGCGGCCAGGCTGCGGAGGAGGTTGTCGTGAGTGAGGTGGTGACCTTTCTCGGGCTGGTGGTGACGGCGATGGTGCCCTTCGTGCTGGTCGCGCAGGGCACGATGCTCAGTGGCCGGGCCGGCGTCTTCAACGTCTCTCAGGAGGGGGTGATGGTGCTCGGCGCCGTCATCGGATTCCTGGTGAGCTACTCGGTGGGCAGCAACCTGGTGGGCATCGCGGCCGCGGCCGCGGCGGGGGCCGTGACGGGCCTGGTGCTCGCCGTCACCACGACCTACGGACGGATGGACCAGTTCGTGATCGGCCTCGCCCTGTTCTTCCTGTGCCTGGGCACGGCCGGCCTGCTGTACCGGGTCACGATCGGGGTGACCCTGACCCCGCCGCGGATCCCGACGCTGCCGGACGTGTCCATCCCGCTGCTGTCCGACATCCCCGTGCTCGGTCCGGTGCTGTTCGAGCAGGACCTGATGGTCTACGCGGCCGCGTTGCTGTCGGTGGCGCTCTGGTACTACCTCTACCGCACCGACGCCGGCATGCGGCTGCGTTCGGTCGGGGAGAACCCCAAGTCGGCCGACAGCCTCGGCATCTCGGTGGCGCGCACCCGGATCTGGACCACCACCGCCGGCGCCGCCCTGATGGCCGTGGGTGGGGCCTACCTACCGATGGTCTACACCGGCACCTACACCGAGGGCATCGTGGCCGGACGCGGGTGGCTCGCCATCGCTCTGACCTTCTTCGGCGGGTGGCGTCCGCAGTACATCGTGGCCGGTGCGGCTTTCTTCGCCGGGATGGACGTGCTGGCGCTGCGAGCGCAGGTGCAGGGCATCGGCATCCCGTTCCAGTTCGTCTCGATGCTGCCGTTCGTCGCCACCCTGGTCGTCATGGTCTTCGCCCTGCGGTGGGTGCGGGTCCCCGCGTTCCTGGGCAGGAACTACGACCGGGAGTCGCGGCTCAGCGGCTGAGGTGGTCGCGGTTGCCAAGTCTGCGGCCGTGATCGGGCGAAACCTGACGACGCGTCCGCCCGACCCGCGCGTGAGTATGGGCCGATGACCGACGCCGACCTGCTCGCCCCCGCCGCAGACGGGCCCCTCGCCGGAACCGTCGTCGTCGACCTGACCCGCGCCCTCGCCGGGCCGCAGGCCGGCATGATGCTGGCCGACCTCGGTGCGCGCGTGATCAAGGTCGAGGCGCCGGTGACCGGCGACGACACCCGTGGCTGGGGGCCGCCCTTCGTCCAGCCGGACGGCAGCACCGACCCCGAGGACCAGGTGTCGACCTACTTCCTGTCCTGCAACCGGAACAAGGAGTCCGTCGCGCTCGACCTGAAGTCCGACGACGGCCGTGCCACGCTCGAGGCGCTGGTGCGGCGTTCCGACGTCCTGCTGGAGAACTTCCGGACCGGCGTCCTGGACCGGCTCGGGTTCTCGATGGAGCGGCTGCTGGTGCTGAACCCGCGCCTAGTCGTGCTGAGCATCAGCGGCTTCGGCCACGACGGGCCGGAGGGCGGGCGTCCCGGTTACGACCAGATCGCCCAGGGCGAGGCCGGGCTGATGTCCGTCACCGGGTCCGCCCCGGACGACCCGCAGCGAGTCGGCGTCCCGATCGGTGACCTGCTTGCCGGGATGTGGGGCGGCTACGGCGTCCTCGCCGCGCTGCTCGAGCGGGAGCGCACCGGACGCGGCCAGGTCGTGCGCACCTCGCTGCTGGCCGGGATCGTCGGCGTTCACGCCTTCCAGGGGACCCGGTGGACCGTGGCCGGCGAGGTGGGCCGGGCCCAGGGCAACCACCACCCCTCCATCGCGCCGTACGGGCTGTTCCGCTGCCGGGACGGCGCCCTGCAGATCTCCGTCGGCAGCGAGGTCCTTTGGCGCAAGTTCTGCGCGGGCTTCGAGATCGACCCTGCCGCAGACGCTCTCGGCACGAACGCCGCACGGGTCGGGCACCGCGAGCGTGTCATCGAGGTGGTGGAGGCGGTGTTCGCCGGGTGGGACGCCGAGGCGCTCCTCGTCCGGCTCGCCGAGCTCGGGATCCCGGCCGGCAAGGTGCGCGACCTGCAGGAGGTCTACGAGTGGGACCAGACCCGCTCGCAGGGACTGCTGGTCGACGTCGAGCACGCGAGCCTCGGCACCGTCACGCTGCCCGGACCGCCCCTGCGCTTCTTCGCGGCCGACGGCACCGAGA
The DNA here is from genome assembly GCA_038213835.1 of Actinomycetales bacterium. Lineage (GTDB taxonomy): Bacteria > Actinomycetota > Actinomycetes > Actinomycetales > CAWJMD01 > JBBQSN01. The sequence continues at coordinate 1,089 of JBBQSN010000201.1, read as the reverse complement.
CGACCCCGACCGAGCACTCGGCTCCACCGCTGTTCGACGCAGACGGAGCCGCCGTCCGGGCCTGGCTGGACGACGCGTGACGCGTCGGCTCGGGGCGCTCGAGCTGCTCGACCTGGTGCTGGACACCGGCTCCTTCACCCGCTGGGACGCCGAGCCGATCGACGTCCAGCCGTCCGAGGCCTATGCGGCCGAGCTCGCTGCCGCCCGAGCGCGTTCGGGCCTGGACGAGGCCGTCATCACCGGAGAGGGCCGGCTCCGGGGCCGCAGGGTGGCCGTGCTCGCGTGCGAGTTCGCGTTCCTCGCTGGTTCGATCGGGCGCGCCGCCGCCGAACGTCTCGTGCTCGCGATCGAGAGGGCGACGGCTGAGCGGCTCCCGCTGCTGGCGGCACCGGTGTCCGGGGGCACCCGGATGCAGGAGGGGACGGTGGCGTTCCTTCAGATGGTGAAGATCTCCGCGGCCATCGCCGCGCACAAGGCCGACGGGCTGCCGTACCTCACCTACCTCCGGCACCCCACGACCGGTGGGGTCCTGGCTTCGTGGGGATCGCTCGGGCACGTCACCGTCGCCGAGCCAGGAGCCCTCATCGGGTTCCTCGGCCCGCGGGTGTTCGAGGCCCTGCACCAGCACCCCTTCCCGACCGGCGTGCAGGTGGCGGAGAACTTGTACGACAAGGGCCTGGTCGACGCCGTGCTCCCGCCCGAGCGGGTGGCGGACGTGCTGGACCGCGCGCTCAACGTGCTGGTGGCGCCCCGTGAGGGCCTGCCCGACGTCGACCCGGTGCCTGACGACGAGCCCATCGACGTCCCGGCATGGGAGTCGGTGACGGCGTCGCGCCGCAAGGAGCGGCCGGGCATCCGGCGGCTGCTGCGCTATGCCGCACAGGACGTCATCACGCTCAACGGGACCGGCGAGGGCGAGCACGACCCGGGACTGATCCTGGCGCTGGCGAGGTTCGGCGGGGCGCCCTGCGTCATTCTCGGCCAGGACCGCCGCGGCCAGACCGAGACCACGCCGATGGGTCCGGCCGCGCTGCGCGAGGCGCGCCGCGGCATGCGGCTGGCGGCCGAGCTGAGGCTGCCGCTGCTCAC
>JBBQSN010000200.1:0-4666 GCA_038213835.1 Actinomycetales bacterium | reverse complement strand
AGCGGCCGGGTGGACCAGTCGACGGCCGAGTGCTCCTTGGCCAGCTGCCAGCCGAGCAGCTCCTCGACGACGGCGGCGAGGCCGACCTTCTCGAGGCCGGCGATCCGGGCGCCGAGCTCGGTGTCGAACAGGTCGCCGCCGGGGCGCAGACCGACCTCGGCCAGGCACGGCAGGTCCTGGGAGGCCGAGTGCAGCACCCACTCGGCCTCGCCGAGGGCCGCACCGATGCAGGACAGGTCCGGCAGGGGGACGGGGTCCACGAGCACGCTGCCCGAGCCCTCCCGTCGGAGCTGGACCAGGAACGCGCGCTGCCCGTAGCGGTACCCGGACGCGCGCTCGGCGTCGACGGCGACCGGACCGGTGCCCGCGGCCAGCGCCGCGGCGGCCTCGGCCAGTGCCTCGGGCGTGGTGACGACGTCGGGGACGCCGTCGCGCGGGGCGGTGAGCGGGCGGACGGGCGGCCCGTCCGGGACCTCCTGCGCGGACGCGGGCCCCTCGACCGGGGGAGAGTGCGCGTCGGGCATGGCCACCACCGTAGGGCGTGGTGGTCCTGAGGTCGGTGACCGGCCGTCCGGCCAGCGGGTCACGAGCTGGTCAGCGGATGACGCCTGCCCGCATCGCGAGCACGACCATCTCGGCGCGGTCACCGGTGCCGAGCTTGCGGGCGATCCGGGCCAGGTGGCTCTTCACGGTGAGCGCGGACAGGCCGAGCCGCTCGCCGACGTCGCGGTTGGAGTGGCCCTCGGCCACCAGCTGCAGCACCTCGAGCTCGCGCTGCGACATACCGGCCAGGGTGCCCGAGGGCGCCGCGGCCGACTGCTGGGGCGCGGACCGGGTCACCAGGAAGCAGCGGACGCCCGCTGCGGCCGAGGCGCGCACGACGGCGGCGTCCTCGCCCGAGGACAGCACGATCACGCGTTGCCAGCCGGCGGCGCGCAGCTCGCGCGCCAGGGAGATGCCCGAGCCGTCCGTCAGGGCCGCCTCGACGATGCAGATCTCGCCGGGACGACCGGCTGCTGCTCTGCGTGCCTGCGCGACCGAGCTGGCCCCCAGCACGTCCGTGGCACCCAGGGCCCGCAGGATGCGCACCGCCGCGTCCCTGGCTGCCGGGCTCTGCACGGTCACCAGGGCCGTGTACCTGCCCGTCCGGACGGGGGCGGCGCCGCTCGTGCGCTCCACCATCGTTGTCACCCCATGCCTCCTCGACGCAGTTCGACGTCCTCCTGTATCCCCCTATCGGCCCATGTGCCTACCGACTGTAGGGCCGAAGGGCGTCGTCGTCCCAAGAAGAGGTGCTCAGCGCAGGCCGCGGCGCAGGGCGCTGACGCCCTCGGGCAGCGGCGGCAGCCCGGCCACGGTGCCGAGCAGCGCGGCCCAGCCCTGCAGGTGGGCGAGCACGCCGACACCGGACCCGCCGCCAGCAGCGTCGTCGTCGTCGCCGTCGGCGGTCCAGGACGCCCGGATCTCGAGCTCGACGGTCGGCGGTCGCTCGGCCAGGGTGCCGTGGCAGTCCGACAGCACCCGCGTGACCGTCCCCCCGAGCGCGGTGGCGCGAGCACCCGCCGACTCGAGGCAGTCGGTGAGCCAGGACCAGCCGACGTCGCTCAGCACCGGATCGGACGCGAACTCCGGCTCCAGCGCCGCCCGCACGTACGTGACGACCCGCATCGTGCCCTGCCAGGCCTCCTGGCCCGCGGGATCGTGCAGCAGGACGAACCGGCCGCTCGCGACCTCGGGTCCGTCCGGCCCCTCGAGGCCGTCGACCTCGGCCGACAGGGCCAGGGAGTGCGGAGCGATCCGCTGCGGCGCGGGCACCTCCACCAGGCGGACCTCGGGACGCAGCCGGGCGTGCCGCAGCTGCTCCACCGCCTGCCCGAAGGCGGCCGGCACGCTCGCCGGCATCTGGGTCACCGCCATGGCCGCAGCGTACGTCCGACACGCGGCCCGCACGGTGCTCTCCGGTCCGGCGCGCCGCCGTGTCGTCGGCCCGTCCAGGCACCCGACGCCCGCCCCCTAGCCTGGCGCCGTGATGGGTGCCGAGGGTCCCGGGCTGGCCCTGCTGTCGTCGGGGCTGTGGGGCAGCGCCGACTTCTTCGGCGGGCTGGTGTCGCGCCGGCTCCCCTCGATCGCCGTGGTCGGCTGGTCGCAGTCCTGCGGCCTGGTCGTCGGCCTCGTCGTGGCGACGGTCGTCGGTGCGTGGTCGGACCCGTCCGGCTGGCTGCCCTGGGCGGTGCTCGCCGGCGCCAGCGGCGCGCTCGGCCTGATCGCGTTCTACGCCGCCCTGGCCTCCGGGACGATGGGCGTGGTCTCCCCGATCGCCGCCCTCGGTGCGGTGGTGCCGCTGCTGGCGGGGGTGCTCGCGGGGGAGGCGCCGAGCGTGCTGCAGCGGGTCGGCATCGGCGTCGCCCTGCTCGGTGCCGTGCTCGCCAGCGGCCCTGAGCTGCGGGGCCGCCGCGACGACGCGCAGGCGGGGAGGGTGCGGACGCGGTCGGTCGTCCTGGCGGCGCTCGCGGCTGTGGCCTTCGGTGTGGCGCTGCTGGCGATCGGACGCGGTGCCGAGCACTCGCCGGTGCTGACGCTGGTCGGCATGCGCGGCACCAGCGTGGTCGGCTTCGTCGTCCTGGCCGTGGTGGTGCGATCCGTCGGCGGGGTGCGAGGGCGCGACCTGCGCGCGCTCGCGGCGATCGGCACCTGCGACCTGGCGGCCAACCTGTGCTTCGGCTTCGCCACGACCCTCGGGCTGCTGAGCATCACGGCGGTGCTCGGCTCGCTCTACCCGGTGGCGACCGTGCTGCTGGCGCGGTTCGTGCTCAGGGAGCGGCTCCTTCCCGTCCAGTGGGCGGGGGTCGCGGCGGCCCTCGTCGGCGTCGCGCTGATCGCGGGCTGACCTGCGGGAGGCGGTGGGGCGTGTCCTCACGACGATGGAGGACGATGGAGCCTGTGACCCTCCCCGCCGCCCCCGCCGACGCCAGCGCACCCGCCACCGCCGGCAGCGCCTTCCTTGCCGCGTGCCGCGGCGAGGTGCCGGCCCACCACCCGGTGTGGTTCATGCGCCAGGCCGGCCGGTCGCTGCCCGAGTACAGGGCTGTGCGGGCCGGCATCGCGATGCTCGAGGCCTGCGCGACCCCCGACCTCGTCACCGAGATCACGCTGCAGCCCGTGCGGCGGCACGGAGTCGACGCCGCCGTCCTGTACTCCGACATCGTCGTGCCGCTGAAGGCCGCGGGCGTCGACGTCGACATCGTCCCGGGCACCGGACCGGTGATGGGTCGGGCGGTGCGCACGGCGAGCGACGTCGAGGCGCTGCCGGTGCTGGAGGTCGGCGCGCTGGACCCGGTGGCGCAAGCCGTCCACCAGCTGGTCCGCGAGCTCGGCAGCACGCCCCTCATCGGGTTCGCCGGTGCCCCCTACACGCTGGCCAGCTACCTCGTGGAGGGCGGGCCGAGCAAGAACCACGAGAACACCAAGGCGCTGATGTACGGCGACCCCGGCCTGTGGGACGAGCTGATGCGGCGGGTCGTCGAGCTCACGATCACGTTCCTGCGCGTGCAGGCCGAGGCGGGTGCGAGCGCCCTGCAGCTGTTCGACTCGTGGGTCGGGTCGCTGCCCGAGGCCGACTACCGCCGGTACGTGATGCCGCACTCGGCTGCCGTGCTGGCGGGGGTCGCCGACCTCGGCGTCCCGCGGATCCACTTCGGCGTCGGCACCGGGGAGCTGCTGGCGGCGATGGGGGAGGCGGGCGCGGAGGTCGTCGGCGTCGACTTCCGGGTCCCGCTGGACGAGGCCGCCCGGCGGGTCGGCCCCGACCGCTCCGTGCAGGGCAACCTCGACCCCGCTCTCCTGTTCGCCCCCTGGGACGTGGTCGAGACCCGGGTGCGGGCGATGCTGGAGCAGGGCCGCGCGGCGCGCGGCCACGTCGCCAACCTCGGTCACGGCGTGCCGCCCACCACCGACCCGGACGTGCTGACCCGGGTCGTCGACCTCGTGCACTCGGTGCCGGTCGGCCGCTGAGCCGTCGGTCCTGTCGCTGCAGCCGTCAGTCCTGCGCCTTGGCCGGGGCGAGCCCCTGCGGCGGACCGGCAGGTGCGAGCACCGGAGCCGGCCGGTTCGCCCGACTGCGCCTCACCACCCGGTAGAGCGGATAGCCGGCGAGCAGGCCGACGACGGCGAACGGGAGCACCGCCCCGAGGATCGTCAGGATCACGCCGACGCCGGCCAGCAGCGCGCCCCACCCGGCTCGCAGGCCTCCGAGGAAGCCGGCGGCGTCCTCGACCTCCTCGGTGCGCTCGCGGGTCTGCAGCACAGCCGTCACGGTGGCCCGATCGGCCTGGCCCTCGACGCTGGCCTGTCGCGCCTTCAACGACTCCAGCTCGGCCGTGCGGGAGTTGACCTCGTTCTCGAGCAGGACGATGTCGGCCAGCGTGGTCGCCCGGTCCATCAGCCCCTGCGCCTGCTCGACCGCCTCGGCCTGGGTCGAGATCCGGCTCTCCAGGTCGACCAGCGTGGTCTCGACGCTGGTGCTCGACGTCCACCGGCCCGTCTCGGTGCCGAGCGCGGCGATCTCGTTCACGGTCTCCTCGGCCGTCTCGGGCGGGACCCGCAGCACCAGCCGGGCCTCGCCCGGGAACGCCGTCACGGCCGGCTGCACGTCGACGCCGACGGGAGC
>JBBQSN010000199.1:0-4790 GCA_038213835.1 Actinomycetales bacterium | reverse complement strand
GGGAGGCGACGCGGTCGCGGGTCACGCCCGGCACGTCCTGCACGACCGCCTCGCGGCGGCCAAGGATCCGGTTGACCAGGGTCGACTTGCCGACGTTCGGTCGCCCCACGACGGCCAGCACGGGCAGCGGCCCGGCGCTCTCGTCGACCGGCCCGCCCTCCTGGCCCTCGATGAGAGAGAAGTCCTCGTCGGACAGGTCGTAGTCCTCCAGGCCCACACGCAGCGCGGGCGTGGGGTCGAGGAAGCCGTCCTCGTCGGTCGGCTGGGTCATCGGGGTGCCTCTCGCGTGCTCTGGTCTCTCGTGCTGCGGTCTGGTGCGGTCCGGTCCGAGGTGGCCCGGCGGGCGACGGTCAGGACGGCCGCCACGGTCTGCTCGAGGTCGAGCTCGGAGGAGTCGATCGTCACGACGCCGCTTGCGGCGGTGTGGAACTCGGACACGGTGGCGTCGTCGCGGTCGCGTCGCAGCACCTGGTCGCGGGTCGCCCGGAGGGTCTCGTCGTCGTCGCCGACCCGGTCCTGCTCGCTGCGGCGGCGCAGCCGGGCGTCCTCGTCGGCGGTGAGGAGGACCCGGACGTCGGCGTCCGGCGCGACCACGGTGGTGATGTCGCGGCCCTCGGCGACCACGCCGGTGCCCTCGGCCGCCACGGTCGCGATGATCTCGCGCTGGCGGCGCTGCAGCTCGGCGCGCACCTCGAGGTTGGTGGCCACGGCGCTGACCACCGCGGAGATCTCGCGTTCCCGGATGGCGCCGGCGACGTCGGTCTCCCCCACGTGGACGGTCGGCGCCGTCGGGTCGGTACCCAGCCGCAGGTCGATCGTGCGGGCCGCCTCGGCCACCGCCCCGACGTCGGCCAGGTCGGTGCCCTGCTCGAGGCACCACCACGTGACGGCGCGGTACATCGCCCCGGTGTCGAGGTAGGCCAGGCCCAGCCGCCGGGCGACGGCGCGGCTGACGCTGGACTTGCCGGAGCCGGACGGACCGTCGACGGCCACGACCAGACCGCGGGCGCGGGCCGGCCCGGAACCATCGACGGGACCGGGAGCGGAGCCGGGCGTGGAGCCACCGGGGCGCACGGGTACCTCGTTTCAGGGCGGGAGGGGAACACCCCAGGGTACGGGCGGAGCGCCGTGCGGCCGAACCGCGGACCCGCCCCCCATGGTCCGGTCGCACACATCTCGTGCGACCCGCACCCGGCCTGCCCACCTGTGTACGGACCTGCGGAGGTGTCCGCGAGGGCGATCGACAGGTGCGGTGATCAGCCCGCGAGGTCCCAGCCGCCGCCGCGGAGCACCTGCTCGAGCCGCTCGCGCGCGGCGGGGACGACGGACACCTCGGCCAGGCCGACCAACCGGTCCGGGACGTGCTCGAGCCGCAGGTCCTCGAGGTTCACGCCGGCCTCGCCCATCGCGGCCAGCATCCGGGCCAGCTCGCCGGGGCGGTCGGGCACCAGGACGGTGACGACGGCGAACCGCTGCGTGGCGGCGCCGTGCTTGCCGGGGATCCGGGCCTGGCCGCGGACGCCGGCGTCGAGAGCGCGGGCGAGGTCGGCGCGCGCTCCGGGGGCGTCGGCGTCGGCCTCGAGCGCCTCCAGCGCGGCGACCACCGAGTCGAGGTCGCCCCGCAGCGCGCGCAGCACCTCGGCGACCGGCCCGGCGTTGGCTCCGAGGATCTGCACCCACAGCTCGGGGTCGCTGGCGGCGACCCGGGTGACGTCGCGCAGCCCCTGGCCGGCCAGGGCGACGGCGCCGTCCTCGGCGTCGAGCAGCCGGGCGGCGACCAGGCTGGCGGCCACCTGCGGGACGTGCGACACCCGTGCCACGGCGCCGTCGTGGTCGGCGGCCGGCATGACCACGGGCGAGGCACCGAGGTCGACCACGAGGTCACGCACCACGGCCATGGCGGCGGGGTCCGCCTGCTCGGACGGGGTCAGCACCCAGGGCCGGCCGACGAACAGGTCCCCGCGGGCCGCGACCGCACCGGAGCGCTCGCGACCGGCCAGCGGGTGCCCGCCGACGTACCGCTCCAGCCCGGCGGCGCCGGCCGCGAGCAACGAGGCGAGCGGGCGACCCTTGACGCTGGCGACGTCGGTGACCACCGCGTGCGGCCAGGTGGCCAGGGCCGCCGCGACGACGTCGGCGGTGACGTCCGGCGGGGCGGCCACCACGACCAGCGCGGGGTCGGGGTCGTCCTCGGCGGGGAGGCGTCCGGCTCCGAGGTCGCGGGCCAGCGCGCGGGCGGTGGGCGAGGGGTCGTCCAGGACGACGTCGACGCCCCGGGCGGTCAGGCCCAGGCCCACGCTCGCCCCCAGCAGGCCCGACCCGACGACCCGGACCGGCCCGGTGGTGCGCACCGGCGTGCCGTTCACCGCCCGCCCATCCGCCCTCACTGCGCGAGGTCGCGGCGCAGGCCGACGGCCCCGCGCAGGTAGACGTGCTGGACCTCGCTGCGCGGCACGTCCATCTCGGCGTGGGCCATCAGCCGCACGACGCGGGGCATCGCGCCCGGGACGTCGATCTCCACCGTGCACAGCAGCGGGACGTCGCCCATGCCGAGCTCGCGAGCGGCCAGCGCGGGGAACTCGCTGCGCAGGTCGGCGGTGACGGTGAAGACGATCGAGATCAGGTGCTCGGCCGTGATCGAGTTCTGCTCCAGCACGGCGGTCACGAGCTCGCGCGTGGACGTCAGCAGGTGCTCGCGCTCGTCGGCGTCGAGCTGGATCGCCCCACGGATCCCACGGACCGCCACCACAGCTCCCTCATTCGATCCTGCTCGACCGGTCGGACCGAGGACCACGGTAGGACCCACGTCCAGGGGGCGGGACGCGGTATCCGTCCTCCGAGACGGTCCGCTAGAGGCCGATGGCCGCCATCAGGGTGCCGAGCTCGTCACGGGTGAGCGGGCGGTTCTTGCCCGGCAGCAGGTCGCCGAGCAGCACCGGGCCGACCTGGACCCGGACCAGCTGCAGGACGGGGTGGCCGACCTCCTTCAGCAGTCGCCGGACGATGTGGTGGCGCCCCTCGTGCAGGATGATCTCGACCAGCGCCCGGCCGGGCTTGGAGTCCAGCATCTTGAACGAGTCGACCTGCACCAGGCCGTCCTCGAGCTCGATGCCCTCGCGCAGCCGCTTCCCGAGGTCGCGCGGCACCGGGCCGGGGATCTCGGCCAGGTAGGTCTTCGGCACCTCGTACGAGGGGTGCTGCATGCGGTGCGAGAAGTCGCCGTCGTTGGTGACCAGCAGCAGGCCCTCGGTGTCCACGTCGAGCCGGCCGACGTGGAACAGCCGCTCCAGCCGGTCGCCCACGAGATCGCCGATGTTCGGCCGGCCGTCGGGGTCGCTCATCGTGCTGACCACACCGCGCGGCTTGTTCAGCGCCAGGTAGATCTTCGTGGTGTCCAGCTGCAGCCTCATGCCGTCGACGTGGATGACCGCGGTGGAGGGATCGACCCGCACGCCGAGCTCGGTGACGACCTGCCCGTCGACCTCGACCCGGCCGGCGGCGATGAGATCCTCGCTGGCCCGACGGGACGCGACGCCCGCCTGGGCCAGCAGCTTCTGCAGCCGCACGCCGTTCGGGTCGTGGACGTCGACCTGCGGCTGGGTCGGCTTCGGCTGGGGACGGCGGCCGGGCGGGCGTGAGCCCTTGCCCATCCGCTGGCCGCTGCCTCCTGGCGTACGCCGCGGACCGCCCTTGCCGCCGGCGCCACGGCCGGCCTGCTGCGGGCTCACGCGGTGCCCTCGGCCAGCTCGTCCAGGACGTCGGCGTCGGGGAGGTAGGGCGCCAGGGCCGGCAGCTCGTCGAGGCTGCCGAGACCCATCCGCTCGAGGAAGTTCGTGGTGGTGCCGTACAACGTGGCTCCGGTGTGCTCGTCGGTCCCGACCTCGGTGACGAGGCCGCGGGTGGTCAGCGTACGCACCACACCGTCCACGTTCACGCCGCGCACCGCCGAGACCCGTGCCCGGCTGACCGGCTGGCGGTAGGCGATGACCGCGAGCGTCTCCAGCGCGGCCTGGGTCAGCCGAGCGGTCTGGCCGTCCAGGACGAACCGCTGCACCACCGCCGCGAGGTCACCGCGGCTGTACAGCCGCCACCCCCCGGCGATCTCGCGCAGGTCGAAACCCCTGTGCTGGTCGGCGTACTCGGCCGACAGCACCTCGAGCAGCTCGCGCACCCGCTCGCGCGGCAGCACCAGCGCGGCCGCCAGCTGCACCTCGCCGACCGGCTCGTCGACCACCATCAGGACGCCCTCCAGCGCGGCCCGGGCACCCCCCGGCAGCAGATCGAGGTCCAGCCCCTCCTCGACCGGCGGAGCGTCCCCGCCCCGCTCGGTGCGCTCCACGGGTCCGGACCCGCCGGCCACGGGGGCCGCGGACACGGGGGCCTCGGACCCGGGGGCCTCGGACCCGGGGGCGTCCGCGACGGGCGCGTCCGGCGTGGCGGAGGCGTCCTGGTCGATCTGGTCGGTCGGTCCGGTCTCGCTGGTCACGCCTGCTCGTCTCGGTCGGTGGGGGGCCTCGCCGGGGCGCCCGTCGGGGCGGTGCTGTCGGTGCTGGCGTCGTCGGGAGCAGGGCCCGCCTCGTCGAACTCGTCGCTGACCTGCACGTCGCCGCTGTCGGTGCCGGTCCAGCGCACGGTCAGCTCGCCGAGGGCGCTGGCCTGCTCGAACGTGACGACCGACTCGCGGAACAGCTCGAGCAGCGCCAGGAACCGTGCGACCACCACCATGGTCGACTCGGCGTCGGCCACGAGGTCGCGGAAGGTCGCCACGCCGCTGCGCCGCATCCGGATCA
>JBBQSN010000198.1:0-4791 GCA_038213835.1 Actinomycetales bacterium | reverse complement strand
ACAGGAACTCCGGGTGGGCCTGGGTCGAGACGTAGTAGGGGTGCACCTCGCGCGGCAGCTCGACGAACTCCACCAGCTGCCGGTCGGGCGACTCCCCCGACACGACGAGCCCGGCCTCCTCGAGCCGGGCCCGGTACTCGTTGTTCACCTCGTAGCGGTGCCGGTGCCGCTCCGAGACCTGGCCGGTCCCGTAGGTCTGCGCGACGACGGAGCCCGGCTTCAGGGTGGCCGGGTAGAGGCCGAGGCGCATCGTGCCGCCCATGTCGCCGTCGCCGGCGAGGATCGACTTCTGCTCGTCCATCGTGGCGATGACCGGGTGCTCGGTGTCGGGGTCGAACTCCGACGACGAGGCGTCGGCCAGGCCCAGGACGGTGCGCGCGAACTCGATCACCATGCACTGCAGACCCAGGCACAGGCCCAGGGTCGGCACCTGGTTCTCGCGGGCCCACTGCAGCGCGCCGAGCTTGCCCTCGATGCCCCGTACCCCGAAACCGCCCGGGACGCAGACGGCGTCGACCCCTGCGAGCTGCTTGCGCGCGCCCTCCGGGGTGGCGCAGGTGTCCGCGGCCACCCACGTGATCGACACCTTGGCGTCCTGGTCGAAACCGCCGGCGTTCAGCGCCTCGATGACCGAGAGGTAGGCGTCCGGGAGGTCGATGTACTTGCCCACCAGGGCGACCTCGACGTGGTGCGCGGGGCGGTGCACCCGACGCAGCAGGTCGTCCCAGGCGGTCCAGTCCACGTCGCGGAACGGCAGGTCCAGCCGGCGGACCAGGTAGGCGTCCAGTCCCTCGGAGTGCAGCACCTTCGGGATGTCGTAGATCGACGGGGCGTCCTTGGCGGTGGCGACCGCCTCGAAGTCGACGTCGCACATCAGCGCGATCTTGCGCTTGATGCCCTCGGGCAGGTCGCGGTCGCAGCGCAGAACGATCGCGTCGGGCTGGATGCCGATCGAGCGCAGAGCGGCCACCGAGTGCTGGGTCGGCTTGGTCTTCAGCTCGCCGGACGGGCCGATGTACGGCACCAGCGAGACGTGCACGAAGAAGCAGCTGTCGCGGCCGACGTCCTGGCGGACCTGACGGGCGGCCTCGAGGAAGGGCAGCGACTCGATGTCCCCGACCGTGCCGCCGACCTCGGTGATGATGACGTCGGGCGCACCGCCCGGGCCCGGCGCGTCGGCCTGCAGCCGCATCCGCCGCTTGATCTCGTTGGTGATGTGCGGGATGACCTGGACGGTGTCACCGAGGTACTCCCCGCGCCGCTCCTTGGCGATCACCTCGGAGTAGATCTGGCCGGTGGTGACGTTCGCCGAGGCATCGAGGTGCTCCCCGAGGAAGCGCTCGTAGTGACCGACGTCGAGGTCGGTCTCCGCCCCGTCGTCGGTGACGTACACCTCGCCGTGCAGGAACGGGTTCATCGTCCCGGGAACGACGTTGAGGTACGGGTCCAGCTTCTGCATCGAGACCCGTAGGCCCCGGGCCCGCAACAGGTGTCCCAGCCTGGAGGCCGTCAGTCCCTAGCCCAGGGACGAGGCCACCCCACCGGTGACGAAGATGTGGCGGGTCGCTGCGGACCCACCCTGCCTGGCCGACTGGCCCAAGATCCGCTCCACCACGGGCTTCGACACTAGCAGGAGGGACCCGGGTCCCGGACGCCACGCACCCGACACGCGGCGGCCGTCGGCGGCCGTCTCACCCGTCGGGCAGCACCGCTCGACCATCGGACGCGGTCGTGACCTCCGCGTACAGCGCCACCACCTGCGCCACGGCGTCGTCGTCGGTGGGCAGCTGCTCGGCGCGGGCCAGCCCGGCCGCGCTGAGCCGACGCCGTTCGGCCGGGTCGTCGAGCAGCCGTCCGACCGCCCCGGCGAGCGCCGCAGGGTCGCCGTAGGGCACCAGCACAGCGGCGTCGCCTGCGACCTCGCTCGTCCCACCGACGTCGGTCGCCACCAGCGGTGCACCGAGCCGCAGCGCCTCCTGCACCACCAGCGGCTGGCCCTCCCACACGCTCGGGCAGACGGCGACGTCGGCGGCGGTGAACAGGTCGGACGTGTCCGCACGGTGCCCGAGCAGGCGCACCGGCAGCCTGTTGGCGCGCACCCGCACCTCCAGCTCCCCCATCAGCGGGCCCTCACCCGCGACCGCGGCCACGAACCGGCGCGGGTGCGAGCCGGCCAGCAGGCCCACGGCGTCGAGCCACAGCGGGTAGCCCTTCTGCGGGGCCAGCCGGGCCACCGTGACCACGAGCAGCTCCTCCTGCGAGAGCCCGAGGTCGGCCCGGACCCGGTCGCGGACCTCGTCGGCCGGCCCGCTGGGCGGGGCCCCGGGCGGCGACGGGACCAGGGCCCGCCCGGTGCGTGCGGCACCCCGCTCGACCATCAGCTCGACGAGGTCGCCGCTGACGCCCAGCACCGCGGCCGCGCGCCGGGCGATGACGCGCTCGAGGAAGGCCGATGCCTGCCGCACCCGGAAGCCGCCGACCGGGAGGTTGTGCAGCGTCACCACGAGCGGCGTGCGCCCGCGCCGCCAGCGCGCACCCGTCGCCGTCGCGACCAGCCCGCCGGCCCGCAGCCCGTGCGCGTGCACGACGTCGGCCTCGCCGGCGAGCTCGCGGAGCCGGCCGACCGCGGCCCTGTCCTGTGCCGCGCGGGGGCGGTCGCCGATGTCGACGGCGGCGAACGTGGCGCCGGTGCCCTGCAGCCCGAAGTGGTCCCACGCCTCCTGTGGTGCACCGACCACGACCTCGTGCCCGGCGGCGACGAGCCCGGCCGCGAGCGCGGCGACGTGGCGCCCGACCCCACCCGCCGAGGTTCCCTGCACGAGCAGGACCTTCACGTCGTCTGCCTCTCCGTGGGTGCTGCTGGGGTGGTGGGTGGGCCGGTCCCGGAGGACGGAGCACCGCGGCCGCGACGGACGAGCGCGGCGGCGGCCCTCACACTAGGACGGTCCAGCAGGGGCAGCGCGAGGCCCAGCACCGCGAGGGCCACCAGTGCGGCCACGATGCCCGCCAGCACCGAGCCCGGGCCGCTGCTCCCCCACGCGTCGTCCAGCCGGGTCGAGACCCACCAGCCGACGGCACCCGCCACCAGCGCCGACGCCCCGGTGCCGACCAGGGTGCGCGGCAGCCCGGTCAGCGCGGCCGGCCCGGTCGCGCGCCGCAGCGCCACCAGCAGCGCCAGCCCCGCCACGCTCATCCCGATGCTGCTGCCGGCACCGAGCGCGACCGCGACGTCGGCGGGACGGTCCACGAGCAGCGCCAGGACGACCATCGCGACGACCGCGGCCAGCCAGCCCGACACCGTGGCGGTCGCAGCCGCCCTGCCCCGTTCCAGCGCGTACAGCGCCCGTCCCACGTGCGCGACCAGCGCGAAGCCGACCAGGCCCGGGGCGATCGCGATCAGCGCCGGCCCCATCTCGGCGACGTCGCCGCTGTCGAGGTGGCCGAAGAACCGCGCCACCGGCACCGCCACCGCCACCAGCACCGCGGCCCCCGCGAACGAGACCAGCAGCACGGCACGGGTCGTCCAGGCCGCCGTGGACGCGAAGCCGGCCGTGTCGCCGGTCGCTGCCCGGGCGGCGAGGTGCGGGAAGGCGCTGGTGGCGAGGGGGACGGCCAGCAGCGCGTACGGGAGCAGGTACACGGCCTGGGTGTACTGGAAGACGTTGAGCGTGGCGGTGGTGCCCGGCCCGTTGGCGAGCAGCAGCACCGCGACCACGCTGGCCTGCTGGGCCAGCAGCGTGACCAGCCCCGCGGCCGCGAGCGCGGCCGCCCGACGGGCGACGCCGGGCGGGAACCGCAGCGTGGGCCGCAGCCGCACACCGACCGAGCGCACCGGCCACAGCATCGGCACCGTCATCACGAGCACCCCCGCCGTGGTACCCCAGGCGAGCCACGCCTCCGCGACCCTCGGCAGCGCCTCGGGGTCGTTCCCCGCACCCTGGGCGGTGCGCGCGAACATCACGTAGGCACCCATCACCACCAGGGACGACAGCAGCGGGCCCAACGCCGGCCAGACCAGCCGGCGGTGCGCTATGAGCACGCCTGCCAGCACGACGCCGGCCCCGTAGAGGACCACCTGCGGGGCGAACACGACCAGCATCCGCGCCGCGAGCGCCTCGGCCCCCGGGCAGTCCCCGCCCACCGAGACCAGGCGCACCAGCGGGCCGGCGAGCAGCGCGAGGAGCACCGAGAGCGGCGCGAGGACGACCACGGCCCAGGTCAGCAGCGCGGACGCCGTGCGGTCCACCTCCGAGCGGTGCTCCGGACCTGCGCCCTTCTCGAGCGAGCGCGCCAGCGGGCCGGCCAGCAGGGGCACCACGGCGCCGGCCAGGGCGCCGCCGGCCACCACCTCGAACAGCACGTTGGGCAGCTGGTTGGCGGTCGAGTACGCGTTCCCCACGCACTCGGCCGAGACGCCCTTGGAGTAGACCAGCCAGCGGCCGAAGCCGGCGGCCCGGGCCAGCAGGGTGATGCCCGCGAACACCGCCGCACCGCCCGCGATCCCACCGGCCACCCCGAGACCGATCCGGGTCGCGGGCCTGCTCACCTCGCGGGTTCCGGCGGGCGCCGGCCGAGGGCGTCCAGCTCGCGCAGCACCGGGGTGCCCTCGATGACGCGGGTGAAGCTGACCTTCTCGCTCGCCAGGGTGAGGGCGACGAGCAGGACGAGCAGGACGCCGCGGGTCGCCGCTGCACGACGGGAGGTCCCGGTGACGGCGCTCGCCCCGAGCAGCGCGCCGACCGCGTTCGCGCCGCAGTCGCCGAGCATCGAGCGCTCGCCGAGGTCTGGAGC
>JBBQSN010000197.1:0-4971 GCA_038213835.1 Actinomycetales bacterium | reverse complement strand
ACCCACCGCCCCGGCGACGAGGCGTAGAAGTCGGCCGTACCCGGCACACAGGACCTCGATGATCCAGAACTCGGACGGGCCCGACGGCCGGAAGGTCGGTGACCGCTACCGCTTGCTGTCCTCCCTCGGGCGAGGTGGCATGGGGTCGTCTGGGCTGCGCACGACGAGTTGTTGGACCGTCGGGTGGCCGTCAAGGAGGTCACCTACCCTGCGGCGCTGGAGGAGCAGCAGCGCGCCCAGCTCCGCGGACGGACCCTGCGTGAGGCGCGCGCCGCCGCTCGCATCAGCAGTGGGGCCGCGGTGACCGTCTACGACGTCGTCGAGGAGGACGGCAGACCGTGGATCGTGATGGAGTTGCTGCCCGCCCGGTCGTTGGCCGACCTGCTGCGCGAGCAGGGACCGATCACGCCTGACGCCGCGACACGGTAGGGCTTGCGGTTGCTCGACGCCCTCGGAGCCGCTCATTCCGCGGGGGTGCTGCACCGCGACGTCAAGCCCGCCAACGTCCTCTACGACGCCTCGGGGCAAGCCGTCCTCACCGACTTCGGCATCGCCTCCCTCGAGGGCGACACCTCCCACACCACGACCGGTGCCGTCATCGGCTCCCCCGGTTACGTCGCTCCAGAACGCGCCCACGGCCACGCACCGACCCCGGCGTCCGACCTTTGGTCCCTCGGGGTCACGCTCGCGACGGCGCTCCACGGGAGCTCACCCTTCGAGCGCGACACCGCACTGGCCACGATGGTGGCTGCGGTGCACGACCCGCTTGCGGAGCACGTCCGTCGACGCCGAGCACACCCAGGCCCTCCCGTCCCTGCCGGCCGCTCCGGCGCCCACGGGGCACGCCGCCGCTGTGTACGCGCGCCACCACCCCGGGGCCGACCCGCGGCCCGCCCGGCCGCCGGCCCGGCCGGTGCCCGCCACCCGACGGCGACGACGCGCGCTGCCGCTGGCGGTTGCGGTCGTCTCGCTCCTGGCCGTCGGTGCCGTCATCGCCCTGCTGCTGGACCGCCGGGACCAGACCGACCTCGCCGCCGACCCGGGCGCCCTCTCCGTCGAGACCGTAGAGACCGTCGGGCCCGCGGAGACCGTCGCACCCGTCGCACCCGTCGAGCCCGCGGCCCCCACCCCCGAGACCGGGGCAGCGGCACCGGAGGAGATCCCCAGCGACACCGGCGCCGAGGAGGTCGATGCCCCCGTCCGCGCCGGGTTCCAGGTGCACCAGGACCCCGCCTTCCAGGTAGCCGTGCCAGAGGGCTAGGCGGTCGAGCCGGATGGGGACACCAGGACCCGCTTCATCGACCCTGAATCCCGTCGCTACCTGCTGGTCGAAGAGGGCGGCGAGCCGGCAGGCGACCCCGTCGCGGACTGGGAGCAGCAGGAGCCTGCGGTGGCGGAGCGGTTGGACGGTTACGAGCGGATCAGCATCGAGGCCGCCGACTACCGGGACTTCGACGCCGCCGACTGGGAGTTCACCTGGGAGCCGTCGCGCGGCAACCTGCGTGTGCTCAACCGTGCGGTCGTGGCCGACGACCAGGCGTTCGCCCTGTACTGGTCCGTGCCGGAGGAGGAGTGGGACGACAGCCGGGCCGTGCTGGAGGACATCGCGGCTTCTTTCCAGCCGAAGGGCTGACGCCTGGCGGCAGCGGGACGACGAGTGACTCTTGTGTCAGGCACTTGACACAAGATGTCCACCCCGGCATCCTGAACTTGTACCGCTTGAGTGGTACAAAGCCGGCCCGGAGGACGACCGATGAGATTCCTGCTGCTGATCCCGGTGCTCCTCGTCCCGGTCGGCGCCTTCGTCATCCTGCTCCTGGTCGCTACCAGGTCCAGCCTCGACGCCAGGATGCGGCTGGCTCGCCGGCTCGAAGGGCGACGCGGCCTGCTGCGCCTGCTCGGCGCGGTCGTCGGGTGTGTCGTCGGTGCGTACGTGGTGGCCGAGGACACCCTCGGGCTCGGCCTGCTCCTCTCGGCTCCCGTCGCCGCGCTCGGCCTCCTGCTGGGGGTGCTGCTCGCCGAGCTGGTGGTCCGCCCGCCCGAAGGTCCCAGGCGCAGCGCGTCGCTGACCGGCAGACGGGCGACGGACTACGTCCCGCGACGGCTGGGTGCCGCGGTGCTGGCGACCGGCGCGACGCTCCTGGCGCTGGCCTCGGTGACGAGCGCCCTGGGTTCCCCCGACGACCT
The DNA here is from genome assembly GCA_038213835.1 of Actinomycetales bacterium. GTDB lineage: Bacteria > Actinomycetota > Actinomycetes > Actinomycetales > CAWJMD01 > JBBQSN01. The sequence continues at coordinate 2,784 of JBBQSN010000197.1, read as the reverse complement.
CGGGCGGCCGGGCCGCTGGCTCACCCACGCGTGCTCGGCGGTCGAGACGTCCTCTCGCGGCCCGTGGCCCGGTGCGTACTACGCGGGGCCGCTCCTGCTGCTCGTCGGCGCGGGAGTGCTGCTGGCCCTGCTGGTGCTGCGGACCACCGTGGCGCGACCGCCACTGCTGCCCAATGACGCGCCGGGGGCGGTCTTCGTCCCGGCGCAGGCCGTCGCGGCCGACCACGAGCTGCGGGCGCAGGCCGCACGGGCGGTGGTCGCCGGTCTGGGCGTGCTGCTCGCGTTGCCGCTGGCCGGCACCTCAGCCCTGGCGGCCTCGGCCGTGGCGGGCACCGTGGGCTGCGCACCGGACTGGTGGGCCGCGGCGGCGGCCGGGCTCCTGGTCGTCACTGCGCTCGCGGGTGCCGTGCTCGTCTGGTGCGTCTCGGTCCTGCTCCTCGGTTCGCGGCAGCCGGCGCTCGGGCAGAACAGCGCCCTGAGGTGAGCCCGAGCGACGTGCGCCTGTCGGTGGACACCGACGACCCGACACCGCCCTACGAGCAGCTGCGCCGTCAGCTGGAGCACGCCGTCCGGCTCGGGACGCTGCCCGGGGGGCACCGGCTACCCCCGATCCGGCAGCTGGCCCGCGACCTCGGTCTCGCCGTCGGGACCGTGGCACGCGCCTACCGGGAGCTCGAGGCGGGTGGGCTCGTCAGCGGCTCACGCGGAGGGGGGACCCGCGTCCTGCCGGCGGCAGCGGACCGACCGCAGGACGTCGGCACCCGCCGGGACCAGGCGATCGCCGAGCTGACGCGCCGCTACGTCGCCGACGGGAGGCTGGTCGGGGCGGCGGACGCCGACCTGCTGAACGCCGTCCGGACCGCGCTCAGAGCCACCGGGGCAGCGGGGGCAGGTCCCCGGCCGTGACCAGACCGTGGCTCGCGGAGCGCAGGTGCCGTCCACCGTGGCCCGGTCGTCCCCCGGCGGGCCGATCGGGAGGGCCTGGTCCCGGTCGTCGGGAGCCAGGACGAGACGCGGGCACGCCGCGTCGGCCGACAAGGTGCCCGCGACGTCCGCGAGCCGCTCGTCGTCGAGGTCGGCGCCGGCAGCCGGCTGGTCACGCCTGCGCCTGGCTGGTCACGGCTACGCCCGGCTGGTCACGGCTACAACCGGCTCATCAGGGCTGCGCCGTCGCGGGCTCGAGGCGGGCGAGCCGGGTGACCTGCACGTCCTCGGCCAGCAGCGCCGGCAGGTGCTCGCGCAGGTCCAACACCCAGGGCGTGAGGTCGTGCGCGGCGTGGGCCTCGGACGTGGCCCACTCCTCGACGAACGTCAGCCGCAACGGGTCGCCGGCGTGGGTGTGCAGGTCGTAGCGCAGGCAGCCCTCCACGGCCCGGGTGCGATCGACGATCCCGAGCAGACGCTCACGGAGCTCCCCGACGCTGTCGTCACGGGCGCTGAACCCGACCACCAGGACCACGCTGTCCGTCATGGCTCCACGGTAGGCGGGCGGTGCCGGGCGCCCGACCGCCCTACCGTGGCGGACGTGGCTGAGGTGCCCGTGGTCCGCCCGCTCACCCCGCAGGGGCTCGCGGCGCACGCCGTCGAGCGGGTGGGACCGCTGCTCGGCCCCGCCCGCGACGTCGGCGTCACGGTGCGGCTCGGCGTCGACGGTGCCGTGGACGCCGAGACCGACGCGGTCGCCGCGGCCGTCGTCGAGGAGGCGCTCGGCCAGGGCGTCGCCGTGCTGCGCGTGCGGGCCCGCGACTTCCTGCACCGACGCTCGGTACGGCTGGAGTGGGGCAGCCACGACGTGGACGCCGCGTTCGACCGGTGGGTGGACTGGGCGTCCCTGCAACGGGAGGTCCTCGCCCCGCTCGCCGACCCGGCGGTGATGACGTGGTTGCCCCGGTTGCGCGACGCCGCGACCGACAGGTCAGCCCGGGAAGCCGTCCGCCGTGCCGCGCCCGGGGCCCTGCTGGTCGTGGACGGGACCTACCTGCTGCGCTGGGAACTGAGCGGTGCCCTCGACGTCGCGGTGCACCTGATCACCTCACCCGCAGCGCTGGCCCGACGGTTTCCCGACGACGCCGACCCCCGGCCCGGGGCGTGGGCCCGCTACCTCGCTGAGTGCGACCCGGCGGCGCGCGCCGACCTGTTGGTGCGCCACGACCACCCCGGGCGGCCGGCCCTGCTGAGCTGAGCACGTCCGGCGCGGGACGACGGCCCTCACCCGCGCCTCAGCCGAGCCCGTGGTGGGTGAGCAGCCGCTGGGCGGTCTCGCGGTCGGTGTCGCGCAGGTCCGGCGGGTCCACGACGAACGCCCCGCCGCCGGCCACGGCCAGCAGCAGACCGACCCGGTCGCGGACCGGTGGCAGGACCCCGGCCACGACCTGGAGCCCGTCGGAGTCCGACTGCTCGACCCGGACCGACTCGGCGAAGCGTTCGGCCACCCAGACCCGGTCGGCGGGCAGGACGAGCCGGACGGCGACCTCGCGCCGTGCGGCCGCGATCCGGTCGTCCGCGTCGGCGGGACGTTCGAAGGTCTCCTCGAGCACCTCGTGCACCCTGACCCCTGACACCAGGTAGGTCCTCAGGCCACCGTCGGCGTCCAACGGCCCGGCGTCCACCTCATAGCCGCGCCGGGTGCTGACCACACGCCAAGGCTCGACGACGCGCTCCACCACGCCAGGGTGCCAGGACCGGGCGTAGGTGATCCGCACCCGTCGGTGCTGGGCGGCGGCGGTGCGCAGGGCGGCGGCGACGTCGGCCATGAAGCCGCCACGACCCTCGACCCCACCCAGG
>JBBQSN010000196.1:0-5027 GCA_038213835.1 Actinomycetales bacterium | reverse complement strand
GGGTCTGCAGCCCGACCATGACCTCGCCGTCGGCGCGGCGCAGGCCGGCCCAGGCCATCGGCAGCACCGTGGCCACGGTGGCCTCGACCGCGCCGTGCTCGGCGGTCGTGCGCACCTGCACGGTGGCCGCGGGGACCATCTCGCGCAGCGCCACCCAGTCGCACTCGCCCGCCAGGCCCTCGAACGGCCGTGCGACGTGCGCGACCTCGGTGTCACGCTTCGCCGCCCGGCCGTGGCAGAGCTTGTAGCGCTTGCCGGATCCGCAGGGGCAGGGCTCACGGGGACCGACGGCCGCGACGTCGTCGCCGTCCGGCAGCGTGGACGTTCCTGACGACTCCGACTGCGCGCCGGTGCGGCGGGACTTCTTGGCCATGATCGCGAGCGTAGCGAGCGCGGTCAGGGACGACGGCGGCGGCGCGACGGACCGCCGAGGCAGGCCCACACCGTGCGGTGCCCGCCCGGCTCGTCGACCACGCCCCACTCGTGCGCGAGGTGCCGCACGATCCGCAGCCCGCGCCCGTGCACGGACATCGCGGTCGGACGCAGCGGACGCACCTCGTGCCTCGAGCCTCCGTCGGTGACCTCGACGTCGACGACCCCGCCGCGCACCTGCCAGCGCAGCAGCACCCGGCCGTCGTCGAGGGCGCTGGCGTGCCGGACGGCGTTGCCGAGCAGCTCGGAGACCACCACGGCGGTCTCGTGCACGATCGTGGCCTCGACCTTGGTGAGCACGTCCATCAGCACCGCCCGTCGCGCGGACGAGACCGCTGCCGCCTCGTGCGGCACCGCGATCGCCCTCGCGTCGCCGCGCTGGCGGGACTCCACGAGCCTCACGCCCCCCGCATCGGCGGGCACCACCTGCTCGACCGGCTCGTCGCCGACGTCGAGGTCACGGATGACCCCACCCCAGGTCAGTGGCACAACAAGCTGTCCCATGCCGCATCCCCTCCCGTCACACTGTCCCATCGTGTACCCGGGACGAGCCCGGATCAAACACCCGTGGGCCGCTCGGGGACCGCTCCGTACGGCGCGCGGGGACCCCGCCCGATCTGGCCCAGGTGGCCGGGCGGCGCCAGGCCCGCCCAGCGCGGTACGGCGTCCACGAGGAGACGTAGGCCTCCTCGGTGTGCTCGGGGAGGTCGAAGGACGAGCCGCGGTGCGCCACGACCTGCACGTCCGCGGTCGGGTCTCGCACCGTCTCGGGCTCTCTAGCCCCGCTCGCAGACATCGCCAGAGACGCGGATCAGTCGTTGGTGACGCCGTCGACGTCAGCCGATCAGCACGGCATCGACGACGAAGGGCGCACGGGTGAGCACCTCCAGGACGGGGGCGTCGACCTCGGTCAGCTCGTCCCACCGGTCCTGGTACAGGACGACGCGCGACCTGGCGGGGCCGCCGGCGTCCACCTCGGCCCGGGTCGAGATCGACGTGATCTCCGCCGACCCCAGTCCCGGTCCGGTGGCACCCACGAGGGCGACCGACCTGGCCGCCTCGAACACCACCACCTGTCCCTCGCCGAAGGCCCAGGCTCCACCGGACGCCTGGCGCCGGCGCTCGATCGTCCAGACCCCGCCCTCGGGGTCCAGGTAGAGGCTGTTCTCCTGCAGCAGACGTGCCGAGAAGGTCCTGGTCCGCGTCGTCGAGCCGCCCGCGCAGTCGACGGCCCGCACCTCGACCCGGTACCGGTGGCCGACCACGACGTCCAGCGCCACGTGCCGGGCGCCCTTCCCGGGATGGATCGTTCGAGCTGAGCCGGCCCGGTCGAGGTCGCGCACCTGCACCCTCTGGGCGCAGATGCCCGATGCGTCGGCGCGGGTCCAGGTGACCCGCGCCCGTACCGACGGCGCCGGCCCGGCGTTGCTCAGCTGCGTCCCCTCGACGAACCGCAGACCCGGGTGGACGTCGAGCGACGGGCCCGACATGTCCGCGGCGGCTGCGGCCGGCCCGAGACCGGTGGCCAGCGAGCCGGCCACCGCGGTGGCGACGAGCAGACCGACGACGCGGGTCCTACGACGCTGGACGGACATGACGACCTCCCGTGGTCCCCTGGGTGCCCGGACGCTAGCACCTCCGAATCGCCTGCGGCAGAACTGATTCTACTCGCCAGCCTGTTCGCGCAGGTACCTCCCGAAATGCGGCACGGTGAAGGCGATCCGGCCGCGCTCGCCCGACCACACCAGGCCCTTCTTCAGCAGCGCGTCGCGGGCCGGCGAGAGCGACTGCGGCTTGCGGCCCAGGGCTGCCGCCACCTCGGAGGTCGCGACGGGGGCGTCGCCGTCCGGGGCTCCGAGGTCGGCCATGGCGCGCATGTACTCGCGCTCGGCCGGGGTGGCGCGCTCGTAGCGTGAGCCGAAGAACCCGACAGCCAGCTCGGACTGCGCATCGGGGGCGGCGACCGCGACGTCGGCGGCGGTGATCGGCGAGCGCGGGGCGACGTCCCAGGCGACCTTGCCGTAGGCCTGGACGAAGTACGGGTAGCCGTCGGTCGCCTCGTAGAGCGCGGCGAGAGCGTCCGGCTCGAACTCGGCGCCCTCCTCGGCGGCCGGGGCCACCAGCGCGCGGTCGGCCTCCTCGCGCTCGAGCCGGTCGATCCGCACGTAGCGGAACAGTCGCTCGCTGTACGACTTCGACGCCGACAGCACCGCGGGCAGGTGCGGGAGCCCGGCGCCCACGACGATGAGGGGCAGGCCCTGCTGGCTGAGCTCGTGCACCGCCGCGCACAGCGCGGAGACGTCGTCGGGCACGAGGTCCTGCATCTCGTCGACGAACAGCGCGACGCCCTTGCCGGTCGAGGCAGCGAGCCCGGCGACGTCGGTGAACAGCTCGACCAGGTCGATCTCGATATCGCCCGAGTCGGCCCGCCCGACGGCCACCGGTGCGTCGATGCCGGGGTGCCAGCGATCCCGCAGCTTCGTGCCGGCGCGGAAACCCGACGGCGGCTCGGACGACCGCAGCGCGAACGCCTTCACGACGCCGAGTACCTCGTCGGCCTCGTCGCGGTCGCGGGCCGACAGCTCACGCACCGCCTGGTGCACGGCGGCCGACAACGGCCGGCGCAGCGGAGCGTCGGGGCGCGCCTCGAGCTTGCCCGTGCCCCAGCCTCGGCGCACGGCGGCCGAGCGGAGCGAGTTGAGCAGCACGGTCTTGCCCACACCGCGCAGACCGGTGAGCACCAGCGAGCGCTCCGGACGTCCGCGCGAGGCGCGCTCGAGCACGACGTCGAAGGCGTCCAGCTCGCGGTCGCGACCGGCCAGCTCGGGCGGACGCTGACCGGCGCCGGGGGCGTACGGGTTGCGCACGGGGTCCATGATCGGACCGTATCCGGTTCTCTAGCGCAGACCGCAGACGTGCGCAGAGAACGCGAGCGTGTCGCAGGCGGCTCGCTCGCCCGCGAGCGGGTCGAGGGGGGAGCAGATCGGGACTCACCAGGTCGTCCACCCCTGGTGGCAGGTGGCCGGGCGACCGGGTCGTCCCGGGCGGGTCCGGGCGTGGTCACCGCACCGACCCGCCGTTCGACGGGCGACGGCTGCGGCCGGCGGCCCTCAGAGGACCCGCGGCTCCCCGCCGTCCTGGGACGTCATCGGGCGGCCGGCCTCGACCCACGCGCCCATCCCGCCGTCGACGTTCACGGCCTCGACGCCGTTCTGCGCCAGCCACGCCACCGCACGCGCCGATCGACCGCCGCTGCGGCAGACCACGTGCAGCGGGCCGTCCAGGTCGAGCTCGCCGAGCCGCTGGGGGAGCTCCACGAGGGGGATGTGGACGGCACCGGGCGCGTGGCCGGCCACCCACTCGTGGTCGTCGCGCACGTCCAGCAGGGTGCCGGGCACCGGCTCAGGCAGGTCCTGGACGGTGGTCGTGGGCACGTCTGGCATGCCCCCATCGTCGCCCATCGGCACGTCCTGCGGCCGGCAGGGGGAACCGGCGACGTCCCGGTAGCGTCCCAGGGAGACCACACCACCCCGACGGAGGAGCCCAGCCGTGCGCCCGCTGACTGTCCCGACCCGCCCGACCGCCCCGCGTTCCTCGAGGCCGCGGTCCGCCGCCCTGCTGCTCGCGGGGTCCGTGGTGGCCATGGCCCTCGCCGGCTGCAGCGGGGGCGACGACGTCACGACCGTCCCCGGTGGTGGCGGCTCGGACCAGCAGACCGACGGCGACACCCCGGTGACCTCCGAGCCCGCCCCGAGCACGACCCCGCCGCCCTCCAAGAGCCCGGCCCCCGGCGGCGAGGCCACCGAGGCCGACCTCACCATCGCGGTCGACGACGGCGCCGGGAACGCCACCACCAGCACGCTGACCTGCTCGGGCGCCGAGGTGGGCGGCACCCTCGCCTCCGCCTCGCAGGCCTGCGCACAGCTCGCCGAGATCGGGTCCCAGGCCCTCGCGCCGCCGCCGGCCGACCAGATGTGCACCGAGATCTACGGCGGTCCGCAGACCGCGACGATCACCGGGACCTTCGCCGGCGAGGCCGTCCAGGCCACCCTCGCGCGCACCAACGGCTGCGAGATCGGCCGCTGGGACGCCCTGTCCGCCCTCCTGGGCGCGGCCGGCACCGACAGCTGACCGGTCCGCAACTACTTCAGCAACCGCGACATCCGTCGGTCGGCGAGCGGCTTGCCACCGGTCTGGCAGGTGGGGCAGTACTGCAGTGCGGAGTCGGCGAACGAGACCTCGCGGACGGTGTCGCCGCAGACGGGGCACGCCTGGCCGGCTCGGCCGTGCACGGCCATGCCGGAGCGCTTGGCGTCCTTGAGCTCGGCGGCCGGCTTGCCGCTGGCCGCGGCCACCGCGCCATCGAGCACCGCGTGCAGGGCGCAGTGCAGCCGGTCGACCTGCTCGTCGTCGAGCCGCGAGGCGTTGGCGAACGGCGACAGCCTGGCGGCGTGCAGGATCTCGTCGCTGTAGGCGTTGCCGAGCCCGGCGATCAGGGACTGGTCGGTGAGCACGCCCTTCACCTGCGACCGGACGCCCGTCAGCAGCCCGGCGAACAGCTCCTCGGTGAACTCCGGGGCGAGCGGATCGACGCC
>JBBQSN010000195.1:0-5076 GCA_038213835.1 Actinomycetales bacterium | reverse complement strand
GGCGAGGCCCACGCCTGAGCCTGGCGCACGGCGACCGGCGCACGGCTGCTCGGCGGCGGCGTGTCACTGCGTCTTCCTAGGAGCGTCCACGGTGCGTGAGAGAGGTCACCCACAGGCACCCCGGGTAGTGGGCATGGCCCCGAGCAGGGCACTGTTGACGGAGGTAGGAGCACCACACGCAGCAGTGGCCACCAGGAGGCGTCCGCGATGACCAGCCGCACCACCGCCAGCACCCCCCGACGACCGCGGGTCGTGATCATCGGTGCCGGCTTCGGGGGCATGGCCACCGTCGCCGCCCTGCGCTGGGCCGACGTCGACGTCCTGCTCATCGACCGCAACGGCTACAACACCTTCCAGCCACTGCTCTACCAGGTGGCGACCGGTGGACTGAACCCCGGCGACGTCACCTACGCCCTGCGCGCCTTCACCGCGAAGCACCGCAACGCACGGTTCCGGCAGGGCACCGTCGTGGGGGTCGACACTGCGGCGAAGTCCGTCCGACTCCAGGACGGTGACACGATCGACTACGACTACCTCGTCGTCGCGACCGGCGTCACGGCGAACTTCTTCGGCATCAAGGGTGCCGAGGAGAACTCGTTGCTCATCTACACCCGCCGCGAGGCCCTGGAGACCCGCGACCACATCTTCCGCGGCCTGGAGCGCCTGGCCACCGACGAGGGCAAGGACGCCAGCGCGAACGTCGTCGTCGTCGGCGGCGGCGCCACCGGCGTCGAGATGGCCGGCACTCTCGCCGAGATGGTGAGCGGCGCGGTGCCGGTCTCGTACCCGGAGCTGGACAACACCCGGCTGAAGATCGTCCTGGTCGAGATGGCCGGCGAGGTCCTCGGTCCGTTCAAGAAGTCGCTGCGCGCCTACTCGGCCAGGGCGCTGCGCCGCCGGGGTGTCGACCTCCGCCTGGACACCGCCGTCGCCGAGGTCACGCCCGAGGAGGTGCGCCTGGGGGACGGCACCGTCATCCCCACCCGGACCGTCATCTGGGCCACCGGCGTCACCACCCACCCGGTCGTGGCGACCTGGGGCCTGCCCCAGGGCCGCGGCGGACGGATCGTCATCGGCCCCGACATGCGGGTCAAGGGTATCGACGACGTGTTCGCCATCGGCGACGTCTCAGGAGACCCCGACGCGCTGCTCCCCCAGGTCGCCCAGCCGGCGATCCAGCAGGGAACCCACGTGGCAGAGACGATCTCGCGTCTGCTGGCCGGCATGGGCAGCACAACCTTCCACTACACCGACAAGGGCATCATGGCCACGATCGGTCGTCGTGCCGCCGTCGCCCAGCTCCCCGGCAAGATCGCCCTGCGCGGCACCATCGCGTGGCTCGCCTGGGTGGCGCTGCACGTGATGGTGCTGCTGAGCAACCGCAACCGGTTCGCCGTCATCACCAACCTCGCGGTGCGCTACCTGAGCTGGCCGCGCAACACCAACGTGATCATCGGCGACTGGGAGCAGAAGCGCGCCGAGCCCTCTGACCTCACCGAGGCTCCTCAGCCCACCGCGAAGCGGTAGCACCGTGACGCGACGGACCCCGGGGCCGTAGGGCTCCGGGGTCCGAGGGGTTGAGCGTCCGAGTCGCTCGTGGATCAGGCGGTCACTCGCCGGCGTCCTCGGCGGCAGCAGCAGCGGCCTTGGTCTCGCTCGGGGAGTCCTGCGTGGAGAGCCGGCCGCCCGCGGTCTCGAGGTGGGCACGCACGAACCAGTGGAACAGCTCCAGCTGCTTGATCTGGCCGATCAACATGTCCTCGGTGACGGCGTCCAGGTCGCCGGTCTCCTCCTGCGCGGCTCGGTGGTCGCCCAGAACGCCCTGGTAGACCACGTCCAGGGCGCCGAGGTGCTCGCTCGTCGTGGCGCGGCCGAGGGAGTAGTCCTCCCAGGTGCGGTGCTCCACGATGGCACCGGGCGTACCGACCGGGTAGGCACCCAGCGTGGCGATCCGCTCCGCGGTCTCGTCGACCATGGCGCGCACCTCGTCGACGTGCGGGTCGATCATCTCGTGCACCGCGATGAAGTGCGGGCCCACCACGTTCCAGTGGACGTGCTTGAGGGTCAGGGCCAGGTCGTTGAGGGCGTTGAGGCGGCCCTGCAGGATGCCGGCCACGTGGTGGCCGGTCTCGGTCGAGAGGCCGGGGGTCGTGTAGGAGCCGCTGCGGGCGTTCGAATCAGCCATGACTGCGACGCTAGACCGCTTCTGGTCCGCCGCAACTCGTGAGCAGGTCCGACCTGAGCCGTGCGCACCTCATCCGTAGAAGACGCGCTCCACCACGGTGCGGGCGCGCCGCATGGTGCGCAGCACCTCGTCCTCCAACCGTCCCGCGGAGACCCCGCCACGACCGAGCACCTGGGCCACGCCGTCGAGGTCGCGACGGTCGGTGGGCACGACGTCGGTGCTGCGGCCCCGCCAGAGCACCAGCGCGTTCCGCAGCCGCGAGGCGAGGACCCAGGCGGCCTCGAGCTCGGACCGGTCGTGGTGGCGCAGCAGGCCCGACCCCTCGGCGGCCTGCAACGCGCCCAGGGTCGACGTCGTCCGTAGCCCCTGGTGCTCCCCCGAGTGCTGCAGCTGCAGCATCTGAGCGGTCCACTCGACGTCGGCCAGCCCGCCCGGACCGAGCTTCAGGTGCCGACGAGGATTGGTGCCGCGAGGAAGTCGCTCCGCCTCGACCCGCGCCTTGATCCGCCGCATCTCCCGCAGGTCGGGCACGGACAGGCCGGCGCCGGGGTACCGCAACGGGTCGACGAGGTCGACGAAGCGCTGTCCCAGGCCGGCGTCGCCCGCCACGGGCAGCGCCCGCAACAGGGCCTGCGCCTCCCAGCCGGCGGACCAGCGGTCGTAGTAGCGCGCGTACGACCCGAGCGAGCGGACGAGCGGGCCGTCCCGGCCCTCGGGGCGCAGCGCGGTGTCGAGGTCGACGGTCAGCGCCGGGCCCGCGGTGCGCAGCAGGGTCCGCAGCTCGGAGAACACCGCGTGCGCGAACTCCTGCGCGCCCTCTGCGCCCTCGTGAGTCTCGTGCACGAACATGACGTCGGCGTCGCTGCCGTAGCCCAGCTCGCGGCCACCGAGCCGTCCCATGCCGATCACGGCCAGGCGGGTGGGGGCGGCCTCCAACCCCTGGTCGGACAGGATCTTCCGCTCGGCCACGGCCAGACCACCCACGAGGGCTGCGACGGTGGCGTCGCTCAGCCGGTGACCCACCTCACCGAGGTCGGCCAGCCCGGAGAGGTCGGCGACGGCGCAGCGCAGGACCTCACGGCTGCGGATGCCGCGGACTGCCGCGGCCGCGCTCGTGGGGTCACTGTGCCGGTGCACGGCGGAGGCCACCTCGGCCGCCACCTGGTCGTCCGAGCGCGCCGTGAGCTGGGAGTCCTCCCCGAGCATCCGGGTGGCGTCAGGCGTGCGGGCCAGCAGCTCGGCCGCGAACTGCCCCGACGACACCACCCGCGCCATCCGCTCGGCGGCGGCCCCGGAGTCGCGCAGCAGCTTGAGGTACCAGTGCGTCGTCCCGAGGGCGTCGCTCACCCGGCGGAAGGCCAGCAGCCCGGCGTCCGGGTCGGCTCCGTCGGCGAACCAGCCGAGCAGGACGGGCAGCAGCTGGCGCTGGATGGCGGCACGACGGCTGACCCCCTCCGTCAGCGCCTCGAGGTGCCGCATCGCCCCGGACGGGTCCCGGTACCCGAGAGCGGCCAGCCGGTCGGCGGCCGCCTGCGTGGTGAGCCGGGTCTCGTCGGCGCTCAGCCGGGCGGCGGCGGCCATCACCGGACGGTAGAACAACCGCTCGTGCAGCGACCGCACCAGCGTCCGCGTGGTCTTCAACCGGCGCTCCAGGCCCTCGACGCCGTCGTACCTCGCTGCCCGGGCGAGACGCCCGAGATCACGGGGCGCCGTCGGCATCAGGTGCGTGCGACGGAGCCTGCTGAGCTGGACCCGGTGCTCGAGCACGCGCAGGTCGCGGTAGGCGCGGTCCAGCGCCGCGGCGTCGTCGCGCCCGACGAAGCCGTAGGTCGAGAGCTGCTCGACCGCCTCCAGGGTGTTCCCCGTGCGCAGCCGCTCCTCGGTGCGGCCGTGCACCAGCTGGAGCAGCTGCACGGAGAACTCCACGTCGCGCAGGCCGCCGGGACCGAGCTTGAGCTGGCGGTCGGCCTCCCGGCTCGGGACGTGCTGCTCGACCCGGCGGCGCATCGCCTGGACGTCCGGGACGAAGTTCTCCCGCCCGGCCGCCTCCCACGAGAGCGAACCGATCTCGGCGACGTACCGGTCGCCGAGCTCGCGGTCCCCCGCCACGCACCGGGCCTTGAGCAGCGCCTGGAACTCCCACGTGCTGGCCCAGCGCCCGTAGTAGCTGCGATGGCTCTCCAGCGTCCGCACCAACGGACCGGACCTGCCCTCGGGGCGCAGCGCGGCGTCGACCGGCCAGAGCGTCCCTTCCGAGGTCGAGGCCGAGCAGGCGGTGGCGAGGTAGGTGGCCAGCCGGGTGCCGGTCGCGAGCGCGGCGTCCTCGTCGGTGCCCTCGGCGGGTTCGACGACGTAGATGACGTCGACGTCGCTCACGTAGTTCAGCTCGCGCCCGCCGCACTTGCCCATGCCGATCACCGAGATCCGGCACCCCGCGCCGTGGTCGGGCAGCTGGGCCCGGGCGATGGCGAGCCCTGCCTCCAGGGCCGCAGACGCGAGGTCGGCGAGCTCGATGCTGACGCGGTCGACGACCTCGGCCGGGGCGTGGCTGGCGAGGTCGCGGCCCGCGAGCGCGAGCAGTCGTCGGCGGTAGCCCACCCGCAGCGCGTCGATGGCGCCGGCCACGCCGCCGGCCGGATCGGTGGTCGCCACGGGGTCGGGCACCCCGAGCGGCGCGCCGACGGCGACGAGCAGGTCGTCGTACAGGTCGTCCGGCAGCCGGGGCTCCGGCTCGGTGAGCGCCACCCAGTGGTCCGGGTGCCGGACCAGGTGGTCGCCCAGTGCCGTGGAGGCGCCGAGCACCGCGAGCAGCCGGTCGCGCGGCTCACCGGGGGTGCGCACCAGGGCGTGCAGGGCGCCCGGTGACAGGTCGGGACGGTCCTGCCCGCGAC
>JBBQSN010000194.1:0-5158 GCA_038213835.1 Actinomycetales bacterium | reverse complement strand
CGGGCCCAGCTCGCCGGCGGCCGCGGCGGCGGCCGCCTGCTGCGCGGTCGACGCCAGCACCGGCACCCCGCGGACGAGCACCCAGGCCGAGGCCGACAGGGCCACGACCACCGTGGCCGGCCCGGCGGCGGCGGGGGCCAGGCCGACCGCCGCCCGGCCGACGGCCGGTAGCACCGTGGGTGCGACCGCACGCCAGGCCGCGGACCCCAGCCGCTCCGCCTCGGTCTCGGTGACGCGGTACACCTCGGCGGCGACGTGCACGCTCGCGCCCAGGTGCGCGCACCCCGCCGCGGCCGGCACCAGCCCCGACTCCCCCATCAGCGCGGACGTGGTGGCGCCGGCCACGCGGACCGCGCCGAACGGGTCCAGAGCCGCCGCCAGGGCCAGCGCCGGGTGCCGGGCGATGGCGGACAGCTCGGGGAGCACGCCCGCGACGTCGCGACCGACCGCGAGCAGTGCCGTCCCGGCCTCATGGATCGCCTCGGTCGTGGCCGTGACGCCACCCACCCCGCCGCTGACCTCCAGGGCGTCGGCGGCCTCGCCGCCGGTCGCGCTCACCGGTGGCCGCCCGGGTCGAGGGTGACGAGGTCGGCCGCGGCGACCAGCGCCTGGCGGGCCTCGGCGAAGAGCGCGGCGACGTCGTCGAGCCGGTGCTGCGCGCCGTGGGCGTGACCGCGCAGCGCCGCCACCAGGTCGTCGAGCTCGGCCGCGCACCGGTCCAGCCGGGCCGCCTCAGCACCCGCGTGCTCCGCGTACGCCTCGGCCGCCGGGCCCGTCCACGCGGTCCGGCGACGGCCCCGGACCTCGCCCGCCCCCACGCGCACCTGCTCCGCCAGCGCCGCCGCCCGTGAGGCGAGCACCTGCAGCTGGCCCGGGACCCCGTCGAGCCACTCGCTCACCGGCCACCTCCGTCCCCGGGGCCGGGGCCCCGTCCTGGTTCCGTCGCCGCGACGCTAGGCAGCCGCGCCGACGGTTCTCCTCGACGGGCTCACCGGGTGTGGACAACCGGCCGGAGACGGGGCTGTGGACGGCGGGGTGAGCGGACGGGCGAGGATGGACGCGTGAGCCACCCCACCACGTACCGCGTGACCCTCGTCTGCACCGGCAACATCTGCCGCTCCCCGATCGCCGAGGTGGTGCTGGCCGACGCCGTGCGCGCGGCCGGTCTGGACGACCGCGTGGTCGTCGACTCCGCCGGCACCGGCGACTGGCACGTGGGCACCGGGGCCGACCCGCGGTCGGTCGCGGCCCTGCACGCCGTGGGCCTCGACGGCAGCGCGCACCGGGCCCGGGTGGTCGACCGCGACGTGCTGGAGACCACCGACCTCGTCGTGGCCCTGGACACCGGCCACGACCGCGACCTGCGCCGCCTGGTCCCGGGGCGCGACGAGCACGTCGTCCTGCTCCGCTCGTTCGACCCGGATGCTGACGGCCCGGACGTCGCCGACCCGTACTACGGAGACGACGCCGGCTTCACGCGCGTGGTCGAGCAGGTGCGAGCCGCCGTCCCGGGGCTGCTCGACCGGGTGCGCGCCGACCTCGCTACAGGCTCTTGACCGCTGCGAGCACCTTGGTGAGGGAGTCCTTGGCGTCGCCGAACAGCAGCGTGGTCTGCGGCTCGTAGAGCAGCTCGTTCTCGATGCCGGCGAAGCCCGGGCGCATCGAGCGCTTGAGGAACACCACCTGCCTCGCCTGGTCCACGTCCAGGATCGGCATGCCGTAGATCGGCGAGCCCGGAGACGTCTTCGCGGCCGGGTTCACCACGTCGTTCGCCCCCACCACCAGCGCGACGTCGGCGGTGCGCATCCTCGGGTTGACCTCGTCCATCTCGGCCAGCACCTCGTACGGCACGTTCGCCTCGGCGAGCAGCACGTTCATGTGGCCGGGCATCCGGCCGGCCACGGGGTGGATGCCGTAGACGACCTCGGTGCCACGCGCTTCCAGGGCCGCGGCGAGCTCGGCCATCGTGTGCTGCGCCTGCGCGACCGCCAGCCCGTACCCCGGGACGACGACGACCGACTGCGCGTACCCCAGCAGGATCGCGACGTCCTGCGCGGTGGACGAGCGCACCGGCCGGTCCGAGACCTCGGTGGACCCCGCGGTCGACCCGCCCTTGAGGGCGCCGAACAGGATGCCGGTGACCGAGCGACCCATCGCCGAGGCCATCGCCTGCGTCAGGATCGTGCCGGACGCGCCCACGAGCGTGCCCGCCACGAGCAGCAGGACGTTGTCCAGGACGAAGCCGGAGGCCGCCACCGTGAGGCCCGTGAACGCGTTCAGCAGCGAGATCACGATCGGCACGTCGGCCCCGCCGACCGGCAGCACAAGCAGGACGCCGACCGCCAAGCCGGCGGCGAGGGCGAGCACGGCCCAGAGGGTCTGGCCGGAGGCGATCAGCACGCCGGCCAGCACCAGGGAGGCCACCAGGGCGCCGATCATCAGCCACCGCTGCCCGGGCAGCAGCACCGGCCGCGACGTCATCAGCTCCTGCAGCTTGAGGAAGGTGACGACCGACCCGGAGAACGACACCGCGCCCACCAGGACGGTGAACCCGATCGCGAGCAGGCCACCGCGGTCCGCGCCCACCTCGCCCAGCTCGAGCAGCGCGACCAGGGCCGCAGCACCTCCGCCGACGCCGTTGAACAGCGCGACCAGCTGCGGCATCCCGGTCATCTTGACCCGGCGCGAGACCGGCACGGCGACGACGGTTCCCACCGCGATCGCGATCAGGATCGCCACCAGGTTGTCCAGCTCGGTCGACAAGAACACGGTCACCATCGCCACCAGCGCGCCGAAGGCGCCGATCAGGTTGCCGCGACGGGCGGTGCGGGGGCTGGCGAGGCCGCGCAGGGCGAGGATGAAGCAGACCGCCGCCACCAGGTACAGCAGCGACGTCCAGGTGGGCGTCAGCAGGTTCACGCGCCACCGCCCTTGCGTCCGGAACCGGCTCGGCCCTTGAACATCTCGAGCATCCGGTCGGTGACGACGAAGCCGCCGACGAGGTTCAGGGTGGCGAGCACCACGGCCAGCAGCGCGACCGCGAGCACGAAGGTGCTCTCGGCGTGGCCGGCGACCAGCACGGCACCGAGCAGGATGATCCCGTGGATGGCGTTGGCGCCCGACATCAGCGGCGTGTGCAGCGTGCTCGAGACCTTCGAGACCACCTCGAAGCCGACGAACACCGCCAGCACGAAGATGGTGAGCAGCGCGATGCCGTCCATCAGGCGTCCCCCTCGATCGGGTCGGTGGGCTCGGGTGCGGCCTCGGGTGCGGCCTCGGGTGCGGCAGGAGCCAGCAGGTCGGCCGTCGGCGCGTGCCGGACCGCCCCCTGGTGGGTCAGGCACGCACCGGCGACGACCTCGTCGTCCAGGTCGGGCACGACCTCGCCCTCGGACGTCATCAGCAGCAGCAGGTTGACCACGTTCTTCGCGTAGAGCCGGGAGGCGTCGACGGGCATCGAGCTCGCGGCGTCCTTCATCCCGACCAGGGTGACCGAACCGCCTGCGTCCGAGGGGATCTCGATGTCCTCCCCCGGACGTGCGCCCTCGACGTTGCCGCCGGACTCGGCGGCGAGGTCGACCACCACCGACCCGGGCTTCATCGCGGAGACCATGGCGAGCGAGACCAGCCGCGGCGCCGGGCGACCCGGGATCGCCGCGGTGGTGATGAGGACGTCGGCACCTGCCACGTGCGGTGCGAGCAGCTCTGCCTGGCGCCGGGCGCGCTCCTCGCCCATCTCGCGGGCGTAGCCGCCGGCACCCTCGATGGCGTCCAGGTCGAGGTCGATGAACTTCCCGCCCATCGACCGCACCTCGTCGGCCGAGGCCGGACGCACGTCGTACGCGCTCACCTTGGCGCCCAGCCGCTTCGCGGTGGCGATCGCCTGCAGCCCGGCGACACCGGCTCCCAGGACGACGACCGACGCGGGCGGCACGGTGCCGGCGGCGGTCATGTACAGCGGCAGGAAGCGCGGCAGCCGGATCGAGGCCTCGATCACGCAGCGGTAGCCGGCGACGAGCGCCTGGCTGGTGAGGGCGTCCATCGACTGCGCGCGCGAGATGCGCGGCACCAGCTCCAGGGCGAAGGAGGTGACCTGAGCGGCGGCGAGCGCCTGCACGGTCGCCAGCTCGGTCGACGGCGAGCCGAGCCCGATCGTGATCGCCCCGACCCGCAGTCGCTCGGGCAGCCGCGGGTGCAGCGGACGCACGTGCAGCAGGACGTCGACCGCACCGGCGTCGACCGCCTCCACGACGTCGGCGCCGGCCTCGGCGTAGGCGTGGTCGGGGATCGAGCAGTGCAGGCCGGCACCGGCCTGGACGGAGACCTCCAGACCCGCACCGACCATCAGCTGCACGGTCTCGGGGGTGACGGCGACCCGGCGCTCGCCCGGGATCGTCTCGGCGGGAACGGCGACCTTCACGAGCGCCAACCTAGTGGTGCGAGGGCGTCCTGTCGGGGAACGTGACCGTGCGCACGGCGAAGGCCGGAACATCCTCGCCCCCGGGGGGCCCAGGACCTTCGGCCGTCGGTGGGTCGGTGACCCTAGACCTGGTCCGGCAACACGCCGGGGCGGCCCGAGGTCCCGGCGACGACCTCGAGCGCGAGCACCTCGAGCGGGACGCCCTGCTGCGCCGTGGTCATCACGTCGCGGCGGCGGCCGCGCACCGCGACGGTGCAGCCGACGAGGTGGCCGTGCGGGCGGCCGAGCTGCCAGGTGCGGCCGTCGGCACCGGTCAGCACCACCGACCCGTGCTCGACCCCCGCCACGACGACGCCCTCGACCTCGACCTCGGCCCCGCTGCCCGTGCCGCCGCCCGCCCGTCCCGCGAACGACCCCGGCCGCGACCGTCCGCCGCGACGCAGGTGCTCGGGCTTGATCACCGGGCCGCCCGGCTCGGCGGGTTCGCTCGGGTCCGCAAGGTCCTCGGTGTCACGCCGCTCCTCGTCCATGCCTCGTTGGTACCCCTTCCCGGGACGACCCGCCAGCGGCACCTGGGACGATGGCCGGCGTGAGCTCTCCTCTGGCCGACGCCGGCAACGCCCTGGGTCCCCTCGACGGCCGGTACCGCACCGCCGTCGCCCCGCTCGTCGAGCACCTCTCCGAGGCCGCGCTGAACCGCGAGCGCGTGCGGGTCGAGGTGGAGTGGCTGATCCACCT
>JBBQSN010000193.1:0-5185 GCA_038213835.1 Actinomycetales bacterium | reverse complement strand
GAGCGACGGCGGCCGCGTCCGCCCCGTTCTGGACCTGGCGTCGCTCGGCCAGCTGCGCACCGTAGTCGACGACGACGGCCCCGAAGCCGAGCAGCATGCCGAGCCCGAGCAGCACGACGACGAGCGTGGTGACGGCGCCGGAGTCACCGTTCAACCGGTGCACGCCATCACCCCCTGCGCCGCAACCGTCACGTCCGGGACCGGCAGGATCGTGTGCACGCTTCCCTCCACCCGGACGGTGGCCGCCTCGCCAGGAGCGCAGGGCGTGACGTCGACGTCCACGGGAAGCACCTGCCCGGAACCGACGAGCGCGTCCTGCACCCGCTGTTCCACCTCGTCCGACGAGCCGCCGAGGGCGAGGACGCGTGCCCCCTCGGCCGCCGCGTTGGTCACCGAGATCTTGCCGTTGAAGACGAAGCCGAAGTCGATGATGCCCAGCAGCAGCGCGAAGAGAAGCGGAAGGACGAGCGCGAACTCGATCGCGACTGCTCCGCGGTCCCCGTGCCAGTGCCGTCGCATCGCCCCACCCACCTCGAAAGCGTCGCCGTCCAACCGTCACCGCGCGGTGCGGGTCCCGGTCGTCGGCCGTCGGTCGTGCTCAACGCCGCGGGTCACGGCGCCGCGGGATCCCACCCGTCCACCGCGCTGACCAGGCGACCGAAGAAGTCCGCGAGGGCCTCACCGAAGAGCGTGGCGGCGGCGACGATCCCGAAGGCGATGAAGGTGACCAGCAAGCCGTACTCCGTGGCGGTGGCGCCCTCGTCCTTGCGGTCGCGCATGTTCTCGGCGACCCGGAACGCGTGGGTACGCAGGTATGCAGCGGTCTTCAGCATGATGTGTCCCTTGCCGTCGAGGGCAGGTCGGTTGCTCCGCCTGCCGCTACCGCCAAGGCTCTGACCGGCGTCCCCGCGCTGGTAAGGGTCGATCGTGCCGGTCCGGGCTCCGCACGCCTGATCGGATGTGGGCCGTTCGGGGGATGCGCGGACCGTCGGGCAGCACGAAGGCCCCCGACCCGCAGACGGGTGGAGGCCTTCGTGGTTCTTCGCGTCGGGTGGTGTCAGCCGGTGAAGGGCTTGGCGCTCACGATCGACACGGGGATCTTGGTGCCGTTGGGTGCGGAGTACTCCACGGCGTCGCCCTCGCGCTTGCCGAGGATCGCCGCGCCCAGCGGCGACTTCTCGCTGAAGACCTGCAGGTCGGTGCCGTCGCCGATCTCGCGGTTGCCGAGCAGGAAGGTCATCTCGTCGCCGCCGACCTCCGCGACCACGACCATGCCGGGCTCGACGACACCGTCGTCGGCCGGAGCGGCGCCGACGACGGCGTTGCGCAGCAGCTCCTCGAGCTGGCGCACGCGGCCCTCCATCTTGCCCTGCTCCTCCTTGGCGGCGTGGTAGCCACCGTTCTCCTTCAGGTCGCCCTCCTCGCGCGCCTCCTCGATCCGGCGGGAGATGTCGGTGCGCCGGGGCCCACGGAGGTCCTCGAGCTCGGCGCTCAGCCGGTCGTAGGCCTCCTGGGTCAGCCAGTTGGCGTTCGTGGTCTCGCTCATGTCTCTCCAGGTGCTGCTGGGTGGACCCGCGCCTGTGTCGTCACCACAGGGGTGACCGGGCGAGGCGCTGGATCGGTGCCGGCGTGCTCGTCGATGTCCCACGGAGGGACCCGGGGCGCCGTTCGGATCAGTCAGGGTAACAAGGCGCCGTCCGCACGTCATCCTCATCGGGCAGGACGCGAACCGGGACGAAGCGGCGCCCCCGCGGCGGAGCGGGTCGTCAGGGCACCGTGCAGGTGTCCACGCCGCCGCTGACGGCGGGCTCGGAGACCAGCACGGTCACGGCCCGTCGCACCGTGCGCCGATCCGGCTCGACCTCGACCTGGACGTCGACCTGGCCGACCACGGCGTAGGAGCTGCTGAGCGCGCGGACGGTGCAGGTGGCCGTCGTCCCCTCGTAGACGGTGACGTCGAAGGTGACCTCGACCGCGCCGTCGGGGTCGGCGGGGTCGCCGGCCTCGAGCCGGAACCCGACGTCCTGCCACCGGGTGTCGCGGTCGGTGGCGGTGACGCCGACGTAGACGATGCCCACCACCGCCGCCACGGCGAGCACGGCGGTGAGCACGCGCGCCATCGTCCGGTGCCAGCCCGGGCGCAGGTCGCCGTAGCGCTCCGGCGGCCGGCCGACGGGGGCGTGGGTCACCGGGAACCTCGCAGGGGGTCAGAATGTGACGTGACGACCATGACGTCACCCATGATGACCGACGGGAGACAGGCCACCGTGAACGAGCGTAGCGAGTGAACCAGAGAGCACAGGGCGCGCGAGGCGGCGAGGTACGAGCCCTGAGCGAGTCCTCGCCCGCACCCCAGCACGGCACGTCCGAGCAGATCCAGCCCGACCGGCCGCTACGGCTGATGTGCGTGCACGCGCACCCCGACGACGAGTCCTCCAAGGGCGCGCCGGTGATGGTGAAGTACCTGGCCGAGGGCATCGAGGTCATGGTCGTCACCTGCACCGGTGGCGAGCGCGGCGACATCCTCAACCCCCGGCTGAAGGACGACCCCGAGGTGCTGCGCGACATCACCGAGGTGCGTCGCCGCGAGATGGCGGCGGCGATCGAGGTGCTCGGCGTCCAGCACCGCTGGCTCGGCTTCGTCGACTCCGGGCTGCCCGAGGGTGATCCGTTGCCGCCGCTGCCGGAGGGCTGCTTCGCGCTCGAGCCGGTGGACGTGGCCACCGAGCCGCTGGTGCGGCTCGTGCGCGAGTTCCGTCCGCACGTGATGACCACGTACGACGAGAACGGCGGCTACCCGCACCCCGACCACGTCATGTGCCACACGGTCTCGATGGAGGCGTTCGAGGCCGCAGGCGACCCGGAGCGCTACCCGACCGCCGGCGCGCCCTGGGAGGTCACGAAGATCTACTACAACCAGACCTTCAGCAGGCAGCGGGTGACGGCCTACCACGAGGCCCTGCTCGAGGCGGGCAGGGAGTCGCCCTTCGGCGACTGGCTGAAGAACTGGCAGGACCGCGAGCCCCGCAGGGTCGACGCCCGGATCGCCTGCTCGGAGTTCTTCCCCGTCCGCGACCAGGCGCTGCTGGCGCACGCCACGCAGATCGACCCGGAGGGCTCGTTCTTCGCGATCGACCACGCGACCCAGAGCCAGGTGTGGCCCTGGGAGGAGTTCGAGCTCGGTGCGAGCCGGCTTCCGGCCCCGGCCGACCTCGAGGACGACCTGTTCGCCGGCCTCCGCCAGGAGCCTGCGCCGTGACCGACCTGACGGCAACGGTCCTGGGCTCGCTGCTCGCCGTCACCCCGCTCCCCTCGCCCACGACGCCCGAGGAGCTGGACCCCACCTCGGTCAGCCCCGGGCTCATCGGCTTCCTCGTCACCTTCGCGATAGCGGTGGCGACGGTGCTCCTCCTGCTCGACATGGTCCGACGGATCCGCCGGCTGAAGTACCGCGAGCAGCAGGCCGCCGCGGCCGAGCAGCGCACGGAGGACGAACAGGCCGGGGACACCGACCCGTGACCCGGCCCCGGGCCGATCTCGCCACCGTCGTCCTCGACTGCGCCGACGCGCACGAGCTGGCGCGGTTCTGGTGCGGCCTGCTCGGCTGGGACCTGGACGCGGCCCTCACCGAGCCGGACTGGGTGCTCGTCCCCAACCCCACGGGCGGCGCCGGTCTGGCCTTCCAGGCCGAGCGGGACTACGTCGCGCCGGTGTGGCCGGAGCAGGACGGGCGACAGCAGAAGATGCTGCACCTCGACGTCTGGGTCGACGACCTGGGTGCCGCTGCGGCTCACGCCGTCTCGCTCGGCGCCACCGTTCCCGCGCACCAGCCGCAGGAGCGCGTCCGGGTGCTGCTCGACCCTGCCGGTCACCCGTTCTGCGTCTTCCTCGACTAGTCCGCCGGTGAGCCCAGCCCCGCCGGACGGACGCGCCGGCATCGACGCCCACCTCGTCGGGAGGCTGCTGGCCGAGCAGGCTCCGCAGTGGGCGCACCTGCCTGTCCGTCCGGTGCCGGTCGACGGCTGGGACAACCGCACCTACCGGCTCGGTGACGACCTCGTCGTGCGGCTGCCGACGGCACCGGGCTACGCCGCGGCGGTCGACAAGGAGGACCGGTGGCTGCCCGCCCTGGCCCCGCGGCTGCCGCTGGCCGTTCCGGAACCGGTGCTCCGTGGTCGGCCCGGGCAGGGGTACCCGCACCCGTGGTCGGTGCGTCGCTGGATCCGGGGAGGGACCGTGCCGCCCGGCCCGATCGACGACATCCGCCTCGCAGAGGACCTCGCGGAGTTCCTGCGGGCGCTCCGCTCGGTGGAGCCCCAGGGACCGCCGGCGGGGGCCCACAGCTGCTTCCGGGGGAGACCCGGCCTGCGACCTCGACATCACCTGGACCACCCTCACCGGCACCGCCCGGGAGGCCTTCCGGGCGGCGATGCCCGACGACCACGGCGCCTGGGCCCGCGCCCGCGGCTGGGCGCTCTGGAAGGCGCTCATCGCCCAGGACGCGGACCGCTGACGCCGCTCGGGCCGGAGCGGATCAGTCGGGCTCGACCTCGTGGCCATGGGCGGTGACGGCCTGCGCGACCTCCACCCGATCGCCGGCGGCGTGGATGCGTCCGGCCAGCTCGTCGAGCACCGTGGCCGGCACCTCGATGCCGGCCTCGTCGACGCCCTTGACGAGCTCCTCGCGGACGGTCTCCTCGGTGGCGCCGTCCTGCCAGGAGGTGACGCGGTCGACGACCGCCTGCAGCGCCTCGGTCTCGGCCGGCTGGTCCTGTCCCGTGCTCTGGCTGGTCATGGGACAAGCCTGGCCCACGGCCGGGGGAGCGGCCACCGGAGCACCCGGCACGCGCGGCAGCAGCCGGGCGCGCCTAGCGTGGACGGATGGCCAACCGCCTCGAGCACGCCCTGAGCCCGTACCTGCGCCAGCACGCCGAGAACCCGGTCGAGTGGTGGGAGTGGGGCGACGACGCGTTCGCCGCCGCCGCGGAGCGCGACGTCCCGGTCCTGCTCTCGGTCGGGTACGCCGCGTGCCACTGGTGCCACGTGATGGCGCACGAGTCGTTCGAGGACCCCACCGCTGCGGCGGAGATGAACGCGGCCTACGTCTGCGTCAAGGTCGACCGCGAGGAGCGTCCGGACGTCGACGCCGTCTACATGGACGCCACCCAGCAGCTCACCGGCCAGG
>JBBQSN010000192.1:0-5290 GCA_038213835.1 Actinomycetales bacterium | reverse complement strand
TCGACCGGGCGGGCCGGCCCACCGTGCTCGCGGTCGAGGACGTGCACTGGGCCGACGACGCGACGATGGACGCCCTGCGGTTCCTGGCCCGTCGGATCACCACGCTGCCCGCCGTCCTGCTCCTCACCTACCGCGACGACGAGATCGGTGGCGACCACCCGTTGGGCCGGCTGCTGGGGGTCCTTGCACCGGGCGGGTCCACCCGGCGGATGCAGCTCCCCCGGTTGACGGCCGCGGCGGTCGAACGCCTGAGCGCCGGCGCCGAGGTGGACGCCGGCCAGGTCTTCGCCGTGTCGTCCGGCAACCCGTTCTTCGTGACCGAGCTGCTCGCGTCGGCGCCCCGGCGCGGCGTCCCCGGCACCGTCGTCGACGCCGTCCGCTCCCGGGTCCGCACGCTCGATCCCGTGACCCGGGTGGCGCTCGAGCAGCTCGCCGTCATCCCGACGCTGATCGAGCGGTGGCTGGTCGACGCCCTGGTCGAGGGGGGCATCGCGGCCCTGGCCGAGACCGAGGAGCGCGGGCTGCTCGTCGTCTCGGCACGCAGGGTGGGCTTTCGGCACGAGCTGACCCGCCGCGCCGTCCTGGACGCGCTCCCGGCCGCCCGCCGGGCCGGGCTGCAGCTCCGCGTGCTGCAGGTGATGCAGGAGCGCGGCGGCGTCGACGTGGCCCGGCTGGTGCACCACGCCGGTCAGGCCGGCGACTGCGAGGCGATCCTGCGCTACGGCCCGTCGGCCGCGCGCGACGCCGCCCGCAACGGCGCGCACCGGGAGGCGGCGGCGCACTACCGGGTCGTGCTGCAGCACGCGGACGCGCTGCCGCTCGCGGACCGGGCCACGTACCAGGGCGAGTACGCGGTGGAGTGCTACACCCTCGGCCTGGACGAGTGCGCGCAGGCGCAGGCGATCGCCGTCGAGCTGCACCGGCGACAAGGGGACCCGGCGGGGTTGGGGGCGGCACTGCGCTGGCTGTCGCGGATGCACTGGTTCGCCGGCGACCGCGCCGCCGCTGAGTCGGTGGCGCAGGAGGCCACCGACGTGCTGCAGGACACCGACGACCTGGGTCTGCTCGCGCTCGCCCTGAGCAACCAGTCCCAGCTCGCGATGCTGGCGCACCGCCACGACGAGGCAGCAACGCTCGCGCGGCGGGCCATCGCGATGGCGCAGGATCTCGGGGACGTGCGGCTGCGCTCGCACGGGCTGACGAACCTCGGCCTGTCGCGGTGGCTCTCGGGCGACCCGGGCGGGCGCGCCGACCTCGAGGAGGCCGCACGGCTGGCGCTGGAGGTGGGCGACGTCGAGGATGGCTGCCGCGCCCACATCGGGCTCGCGTGGGCCTGCTCGACGAGTACCGCCTGGACGAGGCCGACCAGGTGCTGGACACCTGCACGGCCATCGCGGAGGAGGCGGAGTTCTTCGGGTTCCACTTCTACATGCAGGGCGAGCGGGCCCGGCTCGAGCTGGCCCGGTGCCGCATCGACCGGGCCGAGGCAGCGGCATCGCTCGCGATGCAGGGATCGGCACCCGCACGGTGCGTCGGCCTGACCGTGCTGGGGACGCTGCACGCGCGGCTGGGGCACCCGTCCGCGGACGCCCTCCTCGACCAGGCGAAGGCGCTGGCCGACCCGATGGACGAGCTGCAGCGCGGCGGCCCGATCGCGGCGGCCCGCGCCGAGGCGGCCTGGCTGACAGGCGAGCACGCGCTCGCCCTGGCGATCGCCGAGCCGGTGCACGCCGAGGCGGTGCGGCTCGGTGACGGACCTCTGCAGGCCGAGCTCGCGGCCCGGCTGAACACGCTCGACCGCCGCCCGGAGGACGTCCCGGGTGACCACCCGTTCGCGCTGCAGGCACGCGGGCTCTGGCAAGAGGCAGCTGACGTCTGGGCGGCCCGGGGGTGCCCGTACCACCGGGCCGCGGCGCTGGCCGGGCGCGACCAGCCGCAGGCCCTCCTCGAGGCCCTCGCCCTCCTGGACGGCCTGGGTGCCGCGCCCCTGGCCCGGATCGTGCGCGGACGCCTGCGCGACCTCGGGGTGACGGGGGTGCCGCGCGGACCCCAGCCGGGCACCAGGGCGAACCCCGCGGGGCTGACCGGCCGCCAGCGGGAGGTGCTGGCGCTCGTCGCCGAGGGCCGGACGAACGCCGAGATCGCCCGACGGCTGGTGATCTCCGTGCGCACCGTTGACCACCACGTCGCCGCCGTGCTCGACGAGCTCGGCGTCCGGCACCGCGCCGAGGCGGCCGCGCGGGCTCGCGAGCTCGGGCTGGCCGACCGTCCCTGAGATGGGTGGTGCCGGCGGCCGAGGTGGGTCCCCGGCACCGATCCGCCGGGTGCGCGGCCGGGCGTAGACACGTCTCCACGACCTAGTGGACGGAGAGAGACGATGGCAGTTGACCAGGACCAGCTGATGGACTTCCTGCACCGGTTCGTCGGTGACCTGGGCGCGACGATGGCGGCAGGCGGCGTGGTGGTGGGTGACCGGCTCGGTCTGTACCGGACCCTGGCCCAGCAGCCGCTGCAGCCGCAGGAGCTGGCCGAGAAGACCGGCACCGCACCGCGCTACGTCGAGGAGTGGCTGCGCGGCCAGGCGGCCGGCGGCTACGTGCAGCACGACGGGGCGAGCGGCGAGTACTCGATGACCGAGGAGCAGGCGTTCGCGCTGACCGACCCGGACGGGCCGCTGTTCCTGCCGGGGGCGTTCCAGCTGGCGCTCGGCGCGCTGCAGGCGCTGCCGCAGGTGTCCGAGGCGTTCCGGACCGGGGAGGGCATCGGCTGGCACCAGCACGACGACGAGGTGTTCGAGGGCTGTGAGCGGTTCTTCCAGCCCGGGTACGCGGCGAACCTGACGACCAGCTGGATCCCGGCGCTCGGCGACGTGGACCACAAGCTGCGGGCCGGTACCCGCGTCGCTGACATCGGTTGCGGCCACGGCACTTCAACGGTGCTGATGGCTCAGGCGTATCCCTCCTCGGTGTTCCTTGGCTCGGACCACCACCGCGGATCGGTCGAGGCCGCGACGCGCCGGGCGACCGACGCCGGGGTGGGCGCCCGCGCGACGTTCGAGGTGGCCTCGGCCCAGGACTTCGGCGGTGGCCCGTACGAACTGGTGACCTCGTTCGACTGCCTGCACGACATGGGCGACCCGGTGCGGGCTGCGCGACACGTGCGCGAGCAGCTGGCTGCGGACGGCACCTGGCTGGTCGTGGAGCCGAGGGCGGGTGACACGGTCGAGGAGAACCTCAACCCGGTGGGACGCGTCTACTACTCGTTCTCCACCTTCCTCTGCGTGCCGAGCGCCCTGGCGCAGGAGGGTGGGTACTCCCTCGGCGCGCAAGCCGGACCCGCGGCGATCCGCCAGGTCGCCACCGACGCCGGGTTCACCCGGTTCCGCCAGGTCGCGGAGACGCCGTTCAACCTCGTGTTCGAGGCCCGGCCGTGAGCCTGGCACCAGCTCGCCCCTGGTCGGATCCTGCTCGAGGGGAGGAGGATCCGACCGAGGGCGCTCCCCCGCGCCGGTCAGGACAGGAGAGCCGTATGGACGAGGTCAGGGCGACGCCGGAAGGGGCGCCGGGAACGGCGCCGGGAGCGGCGCTGGAGGTGGCACACCGGCACGCCACGAGCTGGTTGGCATCCCTGCTGTCGCGACCGGTCCCGCCGCAGGCGTCGGTCGAGGAGGTGCTGGCCGCGCTCGGGACCGACCTGCCGGAGGGTCCGTCGACGGCGGCGGAGGTGGTGGACCACCTCGCCCGTGCGGCCGAGCCCGGTCTGACCGCGATGCCGTCCGGACGGTTCTTCGGCTTCGTCATCGGCGGTTCGCACCCGGCGGCGCTGGCGGCGGACTGGCTGGTGAGCGCGTGGGACCAGAACGCCGGGATGCGCTCGGTCACGCCGGCGCACACGGCGTTGGAGGACCTCGCGTCCGGCTGGCTGCTCGACCTGCTCGGCCTGCCCGTCGAGAGCGCCGTCGGCTTCGTCACCGGCGGCACGATGGCGAACTTCACCTGCCTGACGGCGGCTCGCGACGCCCTCCTGCGCCGGGCGGGGTGGGACGTCGGCAGCCGCGGCCTCGCCGGCTCCCCCGGTGTGCGGGTGCTGGTCGGCCAGGAGCGGCACGACACGGTCGACCTCACGCTGCGGTACCTCGGGCTGGGCGAGCCCGAGGTGGTGCCGGCCGACGACCAGGGGCGGGTGCGCGTCGCAGCGCTCGAGACGGCCCTGGCGACCGGGGCCCGGCGGCCGACGGTGGTCGTGCTGCAGGCGGGCAACGTGCACTCCGGTGCGTTCGACCCGTTCGCTGCGGTGATCGAGGTGGCGCACCGGCACGGGGCGTGGGTGCACGTGGACGGCGCCTTCGGCCTGTTCGCCGGCGCATCGCCGACGCTGCGGCACCTGGTGACCGGGTACGAGGCGGCCGACTCGTGGGCCAGCGACGCGCACAAGACCCTCAACGTCCCCTACGACTGCGGGCTCGCGATCGTGCGCGACCGGGCAGCGGTACGAGCGGCGATGGGCATGCACGGCGCGTACCTGATCCAGGACGCGGCGGGTGACCCGTTCGAGAAGGTCCCGGAGCTGTCGCGCCGGGCCCGTGCCGTCCCCGTGTGGGCGGTCCTGCGGGCGCTCGGGAGGTCGGGCGTCGCCGACCTGGTCGACGGGTTCGCCCGGCACGCAACGCACTTCGCGTCCGAGATCGCCCAGATCGAGGGGGCCGAGGTGCTGAACGACGTGGTGTTCAGCCAGGTCTGCGTGTCGTTCGGCACCGACGAGCGGACCCGCGCCGTGGTCGCGGGCATGCTCGCCGACGGCACCGCGTGGATGACCGGCTCGACCTGGCGCGGCCGTGCGGTGCTGCGGATCTCGGTCTGCAACTGGTCGACGACCGACGACGACGTCCGACGGAGCCTGGACGCGCTGCGGCGGGTGGTGGCCGGACTCACGGACCCCGCGTGAGGCGGGGTGACGTCACGGGCGGGGCGATCGTGAAGTGGCCCGGCAAGCCGGTCGTGCAGCCCATGCAGCGCTCCTTCGTCGCCGGTGCACAGAGAGCATCCCGGTGCACGGGGCTCTCGACGCGGTTGTCCACAGAACGGTTCTTGCAGAGCGTCCTTGGGGTGATCCTGTGGACAACTGATGAGGCCCGGCCGGCGACGGCCACGCTGAGGCCATGTCGCCATTCCCCCTGACCCTCGCCGAGGTCGACGACCGGATCAGCACCGCAGACCTGCGCAACCCGGCCGAGTTCCTGCGCCGGCCATGGCCGGCGAGGTGATCCGCTGATAACCCGGTCCCGGTCGCG
>JBBQSN010000191.1:0-5496 GCA_038213835.1 Actinomycetales bacterium | reverse complement strand
CCCATCGAGCCGGCGCCGTCGGCGCGCGCCACGACGTCGGGGTTCACGGCAGCGCCGAGGATGCCGACCGCGCGGGCGTCGTCGCCGGTGAGGCGCTGCACGGCCGCGGCGATCCGCTCGCCGAGCTGCTCGACCGAGAGGTGGCCGGCGTCGGTCTCGATGCCGTCGGCCGGCACGTAGACGTTCTGCGGCGCCGTGCACATCTGGCCGGAGTAGAGGCTGAACGAGAACGCCAGGTTCTGGCAGAGGCCGTCGACGTCGTCGGTCGAGTCGACCACCACCGTGTTGAGCCCGGCCTTCTCGGTGTAGACGACGGCCTGGTGCACGTTCTGCTCCAGCCAGTCGCCGAAGCCGCGGCCGCCGGTGTAGTCGACGATGCCGATCCGCGGGTGCAGGGCGAGCGGCTCGGCCAGGCCCTCGCCGTCGGCCTCAGCCGCAAGCACCACGAGGTTGGGGTCGAAGCCGTTCTCCGCCAGCACCTCTCGCGCGACCTCGACCGAGATCGCCAGGGGCAGGACGGCACGAGGGTGCGGCTTGACCACGACCGCGTTGCCGGTGGCCAGCGAGGCGAACAGGCCCGGGTAGGAGTTCCAGGTCGGGAAGGTGTTGCACCCGATCACCAGCCCGGTACCGCGACCCACCACGTGGAACCGCTTGGTCATCACGAGCGGGTCGCCCTTGCCGGGCTTGCTCCAGGTGGCCTCGGCCGGCACCCGCTGCTGCTCGGCCAGCGCGTAGGCCACGGCCTCCAGCGCGCGGTCCTGCGCGTGCGGGCCGGCGGCCTGGAACGACATCACGAACGGCTGGCCGGTCGTGTGCATCACCGCGTGCGCCATCTCGAAGCTGCGGGCGTTGATCCGCACCAGGATCTCGGCGCAGACCGCGGCCCGGGCGAGCGGACCGGCCGCGCGCCACGCCGGGACGCCCGAGGAGACCTGCTCGAGCAGGCCGTCGAGGTCGCCCTCGCGGTAGTGCGGGTAGGTGGTGCCGAGGACCGGCCCGTAGGGCGAGACCTCCGAGCCGACCCAGCCCGACGACTCCGGCTGGCTCGCGAGCGCCTCGTACCGGCCGCCGAGGTGGGCGCGGTAGGCCGCCTCGCCCGCCGGGGCCGCCTCCTCGCTGTAGACGCGCGGGGACGGCGACTCGGGGAACCGGCTCCAGTACTCGCGGCTCAGGATCGCTCCGAGCGCGGTCTCGAGCAGCTCTCGGTGTGCCTCGACCAGCCCGGCGGCTGCCGAGGAGCCGGTCGATGAGCCGGTCGAGGAGCCGGAGGTGGAACCCGTCGTGGGGGCAGGGGCGGTGGGTGAGGTCGTCACGGTGACCACCCTGCCGCATCAGCGCTGCGTCGTCACGGGTCGGCCCTGGCTCGGTCGCCGCCGACCATCGACCGACGCCGTCTAGAGTCCGGTGCGTGAGCACCCCGTCCCTGCACTCCGTGAGCCCGCCTCGCCTCCAGGACCTCGTCGTCGGGGTCGTGGGCGCGGGGACGATGGGCGCCGGGATCGCGGAGGTGGCCGCCCGGGCGGGGCACCGCGTGCTGCTGCTCGACGTCGCCGAGGGGGCAGCAGCGGCCGCGATCGAGGCCACGGCCGGACGGCTCGAGCGCGACGTGCAGAAGGACCGGCTGGACGCCGAGGAGGCCGCAGCCGTGCGCGGCCGGCTGGAGCCGGTCGCCGACGTCGCGGCCCTGGCTGCGTGCGGCCTGGTCGTCGAGGCGGTCGCCGAGGACCTCGAGGTCAAGCGCGACCTGTTCGCCGCGCTGGAGGAGGTCGTCGCCGACGACGCCGTGCTCGCGACCAACACCTCGTCGCTGTCGGTGACCGCGGTGGCTGCGCCGCTGCGGCTGCCGGGGCGGCTGGTGGGCCTGCACTTCTTCAACCCGGCCCCCCGGATGCGGCTGGTCGAGGTCGTGCGCGGTGCCGCCACCTCCGCCGCGGTGGTCGACGACGTCACCGACCTGGTCCGCGCCTGGGGCAAGGAACCGGTCACCTGCACCTCGACACCCGGCTTCGTCGTGAACCGGGTGGCCCGTCCGTTCTACGGCGAGGCGCAGCGGATGGTCGAGGAGAAGGTGGCCGACGCCGCCACCATCGACCACGTCCTGCGCGAGGTCGCGGGCTTCCCGATGGGTCCGTTCGAGCTCTCCGACCTGGTCGGGCAGGACGTCAACCTCGCCGTCTCGCGCTCGGTGTGGGAGCAGACCTTCCACGACCCCCGGTACGCGCCGACGGTGCTGCAGCAGGGCCTGGTCGACGCCGGCCTGCTCGGACGCAAGACGGGCCGCGGCGTCTACTCCTACGCACCCGACGCGCCCGAGGCCGACGGCCCCCGCGCCGGTGCGGTCGTGCAGCCGCGCACGATGCGTCCGACCCGGGTGCGCTACAGCGAGGGCTGGGCGGTGATGGAGCCGCTGCTGGCGCGGATGGCCGCGGGCGGCGTGGAGGTCGCGATCGTCGGCGAGAGCGACCCGGAGTGCACCGACCAGATCGGCGTGCTGCTGCCCTCGGGCGGGCGGCTGCTCGAGACCGACGGGTCCACGGCCAGCTCGGCCGGTCGCGACGTCGTCGTCCTGGACTGGGCCCTGGACGCCCAGCAGACCCACGCCGTGGTCGTCGCGGCCTCGCCGAGCTGCAGCACCCAGACGCTGAGCGAGGCGGTCGGCCTGCTGCAGGCCGCCGGTGTCGCGGTCATCGTGGTCAGGGACACCGCGGGGCTGGTCGTGGCGCGCACCGTGGCGATGCTCGTCAACGAGGCGGTCGGCGTGGTGAGCCGCGGCGAGGCGGGCCGGGCCGACGTCGACACCGCGATGACGCTGGGCACCGGGTACCCCCGAGGTCCCCTCGCCTGGGGCGAGCAGGTCGGGCCGGCGTGCGTGGTGGCGGTGCTGCGGCACCTGCACGAGGCCGTCCCCACCGGCCGGTACCGGGTCGCGCCCGAGCTGCGCCTGGCCGCGGAGTCGGGATCACCCCTCGATGCGTGACCGCGGGCGGCGCGACCCGGTGCAGCCGTGGGCGCGCGAGATGTGGGACCGCGACGCCGCGAGCCGGCTGCTCGGGATGGAGCTGCTCGAGGCGCGGCCGGGTCGCGCCGTGGTGCGGATGCCCGTCCGGCCGGACATGGTCCAGGGCCACGGCTCGATGCACGGCGGGCTGCTGTTCTCGCTGGCCGATACCGCGTTCGCGTTCTGCTGCAACGGCCCTGATCGGGTGGTGGTCGGTGCCTCTGCCGACATCACCTGGATGACGGCCGCGCGCGACGGCGACGTGCTGGTGGCCGAGGCGGTCGAGGAGGTCACGTACGGTCGGGGCGGCGTCACCCGGGTGCGGATCGAGCGCGAGGGCGACGGCGCGGCCGTGGCCCTGTTCCAGGGCCGGTCCCGCCGGGTGGGCTGACCGGAGCGTCCGTCCCGGTCGTGCGGTCAGGCCCGGGACGCCTTCCACGCCTGCCAGGCGCTCGCGACCATGGCGTCGAGGTCGTGCCGCATCTTCCAGCCGAGGTCACGGGCGGCGAGGTCGCCGCGCGCGACGATCCGGGCGGGATCACCGGGCCGGCGCGGGTTGATCACGGGCTCGAACGGCTCACCGGTGACCCGGGCCACGGCGTCCATGATCTGGCGGACCGACAGGCCGTCACCGCTGCCGAGGTCGTAGACGGGCTCGAGCGTCTCGCCCGCCGCGAGCCGCCGCGCCGCCGCGACGTGCGCGAGCGCGAGGTCCTGCACGTGCAGGTAGTCGCGGACGCAGGTGCCGTCCGGGGTCGGGTAGTCGTCGCCGTTGATCGTGGGGGTGCGGCCCTCGGTGAGCGCCTTGAGCACGAGCGGGAACAGGTTGTGCGGGCTGGTGTCGAACAGGTCAGGGTGGCCCGAGCCCACGACGTTGAAGTAGCGCAGCGAGGTGTGGCGGGTGCCGTGCGCCAGCCCGACGTCGGACAGCACCCACTCGGACACCAGCTTCGAGCGGCCGTACGGCGACTCGGGACGCGTGGCCGACTCCTCGGTGACCAGCTCGTCCTCGGGGGTGCCGAACACCGCCGCCGACGACGAGAAGACCACTGACCCGACACCGGCGGCGACCATCGCCTCGAGCACCGACACGGTGCCCTCGACGTTCTGCCGGTAGGTGTGCAGCGGACGCTTCACCGACTCGCCGGCGTACTTGTAGGCGGCCAGGTGCACCACGCCCTCGCAGGCGTTCTCCCGGAGCGCCCGCTCGACCGCCTGGGTGTCGAGCACAGAGGCGTGCACGAACGGGTGCGCGTCGTCGACGAACTCGCGGTGGCCGCTGCTGAGGTCGTCCAGGACCACCGGCTCGATGCCGTCGGCCGCGAACGCCCGCGCGACGTGCGCCCCGATGTACCCCGCCCCGCCCGTGACCAGCCAGCTCGCCATCAGTCCTCCTCGTCCCTTGTCGTCCCGGATCGCGTGACCGCCCAGCATGCCACCCCCGTGCCCGCAGGGAGGCCTCACGACACCTCCCGACGGGTGCCGTACTCCTGCGAGCTGATCGACCCGTCCGGCCGCAGGAACGGGGCGACCTGCTCGCGCCAGCCGACCACCGACGGGTGCGTGCTCAGGTCCACCAGCCGGGCCGTCTGGGCGTAGGACCCGATCTGGTGCCCGGCCCACGGGTCCGCGGGGTCGACCGGGGCATCGCGCTGCACCGAGGTGCGGTGCGCCACGTCGGGGTCCAGCGCCCCGTCGAGCTGCGGGGTGAGGTCGCCGGCGTTCTCCAGCGAGAGCGTGGCGACCTCGGCGGGCAGCGCGACGTGCGAGACCGGGGAGCCGAGGGTGAGGACCGCCTCGACCCGTCCCGGCGTGGCGGGATCGGCGGCGAGGGCCGCCGCGGTGATCCCGCCCTGGCTGTACCCGACGGCCAGGACGGGGTCATCGGGCGCGACCCCGGCCTCGCGCAGCACGGCGCGTGCACCCTCGAGCGCGTCGGAGTCGAGGGCGCCGACCATCCGCACGTTCGCCGTCCCGTCGGCCGGCAGCAGGCCGCCGGAGAACGACCAGGTCTGGGTGGGCGGCAGGTAGAGCACCCACCGCGGCCCGCCGTCGGCCTCGACCCGGTCGAGCCGGATCCGTCCCGGCGTGTACGGACCGCGCTGCTGGTCCGAGGTCGGGGGCGCGGAGGGCCGCAGCCGGTCGACCAGCCCGGAGACGTCGCCCGGGGCCGGGGCCGGACGGGCCGGGCCGACGGGCGCCACCACGACCCGACCCTGCCGGGCCGCACCGACCAGGCCCGCCGCCGCAGCGCCGAGCCCGGCGACCTCGGGGACGGTGTCGGGCACGAGGTCGACCCGGCCGCCCTCGACGGGCACCTCCCCCAGCACCCGCTGCAGCTGCTGCGGGACCACGCCGTCGATGGCGACGGGCAGCGCCGAGACGGCCTCGCGCACCACAGCCGGGTGCCGTGCCGCCAGCGTCTGGGCGGCCAGGCCCAGCGTCGTGAGGTCGTCGGCGAGGCGGGCCCGGACTCCTGCGTCGGCCCGCTGCCA
>JBBQSN010000190.1:0-5700 GCA_038213835.1 Actinomycetales bacterium | reverse complement strand
GGGTCCGCGAAGGCGTCGTTGAGGTCGGTCGCCCGGTCGCGCGCCGAGGCCCCGAGACGGCGAGTGGTCGGGTACTCGACCGGCACGAGACCGGTGATCTCGGCGAGCCGCCTCATCGCCTGCTCGTGCACCGCCGGCGCGAACCCGGGCGCGGCGAAGGACGGAGACAGCACGGCCACCCTGTCGCCGGGCACGGCCTTGCGCGGTCGGACCAGGAGGTCAGGCATGCGCACCATTCAACCCCGGCGCGGCGGTGGCGGCACCCGAGTTCCTCGGTGCGCGAGGACACATGGTCGCGCTCATGACGCCACCCAGTGGAACTCGATCACGGGTGGCGGGTCGGGACTCGGCGGCCGGCCGAGGACCGGGGGCGGCCCGGACGAGGAGGGGGTCGACGTGCGCACGCGACCGCGGTGGCGGACGTCCTGGGCGGGGCGGACGCCGTCCTGATCGATTCCTGACCGGAGATGTCCGCGCCAGAGAGTCTCCACAGGTCATGAGGGAACAGGCTTCGACCTGTGGATGACGCTGACGCTCGCTCGTCCACCCGACGTCGGACCTCCAGGTCGCGTGCTCAGCCGGGCAGGTCGGTCCGGGCCATCGCCGTCAACCGCGACAGCGCGCGCCGGTACTTCTTCCGGTAACCCCCCGTGAGCATCTCGTCGCTGAAGAGCTCGTCGACGGGCGAACCGCTGGCGCGCAGGACGACGTCGCGGTCGTACATGCGGTCCACGAGGGCGACCAGCCGCAGCGCGACGTTCTGGTCCTCGATCTGCCTGACGCCCCGCCACAGGACGACCGAGACGCCGTCCAGCAGCGCGCCGTAGCGACTCGGGTGCACACCGGCGAGATGCGCCGTCATGGTCGCGAAGTCGTCCAGCACCGTCCCAGCACCGGCAGCAGCGACCAGGTCCTCCTCCGTCACGGGCTCGGGCGGGACCGGGTTGCCGCGGTGGCGGTAGTCCTCGCCGTCGACCCGCAGCACCTCGAAGTGCCCTGCCACGGCTTGGATCTCGCGCAGGAAGTCGTCAGCGGCGAACCGGCCGTCACCGAGGGCGTCCGGGAGGGTGTTGGAGGTGGCGGCCAGTCGCACGCCTGCGTCGACCAGCTCACGCAGCAGCCGCGCCATCAGGACGGTGTCGCCGGGGTCATCCAGCTCGAACTCGTCGATGCAGACCAGGGTGTTCACCGAGAGCGATTCGACCGCGGGGCGGAAACCCAGCGCCCCCGCGAGATTCGTGTACTCGACGAACGTGCCGAACGCCTTGGGGCCTGGGACGGCGTGCCAGAGCGAGGCGAGCAGGTGCGTCTTGCCGACGCCGAATCCGCCGTCGAGGTAGACACCGGGGCGCCCCGCGGGCTCGTCCCGGCGCAGCAACCGCTTGAGCCCGCGAGCTCCGCCGGTGGGTGCCGCGGCGAACCGGCGCAGGGTCTGGACCGCCTGCTGCTGCGACGGCTGACCGGCGTCCGGACGGTACGAGTCGAACGAGACGTCCGCGAAGTGCGGCGGGGGGACGAGGTCGGCCAGCAGACGGCCGTGCGGCACCACCGGGTCGCGGTCGACCAGTCGGGACGGCGAGGGGGGCACGGCATCCGAGCGTAGAGCGTCAACGGAAGCCGCCACGCGGCCGCCGTCCGGCGTACCGTGCCCGGATGGAGGTCCCACCCCACGCCGGCGACGGCGCGGGCGACAGGGCGGGGGCGGGGAGCGCGGGCGCGGCGGTGCGCGACTACCTGCTGGAGCAGGTGTCCGCGCTGCACTGGGCGGTCGCCGACGGAGACGTCCACGACGCCCGCGTCGCCTGCCGGCGCGCTCGGAGCGTGCTGCTCGCGCATGCCGACCTCGTGGTCGCGGTGCACCGGCGCCCGCTGGCCGAGATCGCCGGACGGGCGCGCGACCTGGGGCGAGACCTGTCCCCCGCGCGCGACGCCGAGGTGGTCGAGGAGGTGGTCCGCGGCTGGGCGGCCGAGGAGTCGTGGCCCTCGGCCCGGCTCGACGCGGCGCTGCGGCTCGTCCGACCGGCCGGGGCCCGCGACGTCGAGGCAGAGGACGGAGCGCTCGACGGGGCGCGCACCGGGCTGCTGGGTCTGGCCGACCAGGTCGCCACGCTCGCGGCCTCGCCGGTGTGGGGTCCTGCGGGCGCAGAGCCAGCCGTTCCGGGACTGCGGGCCACGCGCACCCGCGAGACGGCCCGCCTGGACGACCGCGTGCAGGTCGCCCGGGCGATCGACGCGGACCCCGCTGAACACGCGAGGTGGCACGACGTCCGCAAGGCCGCCAAGCGTCTGCGCTACTCCGCGGAGGTGGCCCACCAGGCCGGGGACCTCGAGGCCGGCGCCCAGGCCGCCTCGGCACGACGGCTGCAGACCGCTCTCGGCGACCTGCAGGACCTGCGGCTCGTCGGCACGCGGCTGGATGAGGTGAGCGCCTCGGCCTCGGACACCACCCTCGCGCGCGAGCTGGCTCAGCAGGTCGAACGGACCTCGGCCACCGCCCGGTCGGACCTGACAGCGGCCCTGGCCGAGACCGTCGACGGCCGGGTGGGAGGATCGACGGGCCCCATCACCATTCTCGCGGAGGACCTGACGTGACCCTGCCCGTCGACACCGACCCGGCGTTCGCCGACTACGCACACCCCGAGCGACTCGTGAGCACCACCTGGCTCCAGGAGCACCTGGGTGACGAGGGACTGGTCGTGGTGGAGAGCGACGAGGACGTCCTGCTCTACGAGACCGGCCACGTGCCCGGCGCCGTCAAGGTCGACTGGCACCTCGACCTCAACGACACCGTCACCAGGGACTACGTCGACGGCGAGGCGTTCGCAGCCCTGATGGGGAGCAAGGGCATCAGCCGCGACACGACGATCGTGGTCTACGGCGACAAGAACAACTGGTGGGCCGCCTACGCGCTGTGGGTGTTCTCGCTGTTCGGCCACCAGGACGTCCGGCTGCTCGACGGCGGTCGCGCGAAGTGGCTGGCCGAGGACCGCGAGACCACCACCGACGCCCCCTCCCCCGCAGCGGTCGAGTACCCCGTCGTCGAGCGCGACGACACCGACCTGCGGGCCTTCCTGGACGACGTCCGCGGCCACCTCGGGAAGCCGATGGTCGACGTCCGCTCCCCCGAGGAGTACACCGGCGAGCGCACCCACATGCCGGCCTACCCCGAGGAGGGTGCCCTGCGCGGTGGCCACATCCCCGGTGCGCAGTCGGTGCCGTGGGCCCGCGCCGCCGCCGAGGACGGCACGTTCAGGCGCCGCGGCGACCTCGAGGCGATCTACCAGGACGAGAAGGGGCTCGCACCCACCGACGACGTCGTCGCCTACTGCCGGATCGGGGAGCGCTCGAGCCACACCTGGTTCGTGCTGACCCACCTGCTGGGCTTCGAGAAGGTGCGCAACTACGACGGCTCCTGGACCGAGTGGGGCAACGTCGTGCGCGTCCCGATCGTCAAGGGCGACCAGCCCGGCGAGGTGCCGTCGCGGTGAGCAGGACCTCGCTGCCCGAGGCGCTGCAGGAGATCGCCGACGACTTCGCCGCGATGGGCGTCCCCGACCGGCTGCAGCTGCTGCTCGACTTCAGCCGCGAGCTGCCGGCACTGCCCGAGAAGTACACCGAGCACCCCGAGCTGCTGGAACCCGTCCCGGAGTGCCAGTCGCCGATCTTCCTCGCCACCGAGGTCGACGGCACCGGCCCGGACGCCCCGGTACGGCTGTTCTTCCAGGCCCCACCGGAGGCGCCGACCACGCGCGGCTTCGCCGGGATCCTCGCCGAGGGCCTCCAGGGCATGACCGCCGCAGAGGTCGTGGCGGTCCCCGACGACCTGTCGGACCGGCTATCGCTGGCCGACGCCGTCAGCCTCCTGCGGCTGCGCGGCATGGCGGGGATGCTGGGCCGGATCAAGCGCCAGGTGCGGGAGAAGGCCGCGCTCTGATGCGCCTGCTCGCGACGGCGGGCGCCGATCTCGACCGCGCCGACCTGGTGCAGCTGTACGCGTACCCGGATCCCGTCCCCGGGCGGGCCTGGGTGCGCATCAACATGGTGGCCACCCTGGACGGCGCCGTGCACGGAGCCGACGGGCGGTCGGGGTCGATCAACACCCCGGCCGACAAGCGCGTGTTCTCGGTGCTGCGCGGGCTGGCTGACGTGGTCGTGGCCGGTGCGGGAACCGTTCGCGCAGAAGACTACTCGCGGCCCAGAGTCAAGCCCGAGGACGCCGAGCGTCGGCACGCGGCCGGTCGGTCCACCCGACCGTGCCTGGCTGTCGTCACGGCCTCCGGCGACGTCCCCGCGGCGCTGCTCGAGGCCCCCGGTCGGGACGACAGCGGCTGGCGGGTGGTCGTTCTCACGACCGAGACGACCGACCAGGACGCGTTGGCACGGCTGCGCACCACGCTGGGCGAGGAGTGCGTCCTGCAGGTCGGCACCGACACGGTGGACGCCACGGTGGCCGTCGATGCCCTTGCGGAGCGCGGGCTGGCCCGGGTGCTCTGCGAGGGTGGACCGTCGCTGCTCGGCCGGTGGCTCGCCGCCGACCGGGTCGACGAGCTGTGCCACACCAGCGCTCCGGTCGTGGTCGGCGGCGACGCCGGCCGGATCGTCACCGGCCCTCCCCTGACGGACGGCGGGCCGTGGCGGCTCGGCCACCTGCTCGAGGACGACGGCACCCTGCTCGCCCGTTGGGTCCGACGCTGACCTTCACGCCGGGGCGAGCACGCGAGCCAGGTGCTCCTCGAGCCGTGAACGCGCGTCATCCGTGCCCACCCGGGTGAGACCCTGTCGGCGCCACACGGCGAGGGCCAGCTCCGGACCCGAGAACGCGAGCGCGCCGTCGGCGGTCCAGTACGCCCGTTCCTCCGACGTGGGAGCAAGCCGCCCGCCCGCCTCCTGGTACACCGCGACGAACTGGTCCGCAGCGTTCGGACCGTGCAGCATCGCCAGCTGCTTAGCGCAGTGTGCGACGTCGAGATCGGCCGGACCCCAGGACGTCTCTACCCAGTCGACCACGCCGCTGACGTGCGGCGCCGGGCTGTCGACGTCCAACCAGAGCAGGTTGCTGGGGTTGAAGTCGCGGTGCAGGAACGACCCGGTGAACTCCGGAGGCGGACCCGCAACGATCGCTGCTGCCCGCTCCCACACGTCCGGACGGCGGGCCCACGTCGGCACGGGCCACGGTCCGGGTCCCGCCCAGCTCTGGTAGCCGCGTGGCCGGGTCCGGTCGTCGACCAGGGTCGCGTGGATCGCCACCAGGACCTGCGCGGTCTCAGCGAGCACGGCGTCGCCGGCGCGTCCGAGAAGTGGGCGGCCCGGTAGTCGGGTCATCAGCAGCACCGGCTCACCCGCCCGCTCCCCCCTCGGGTCGACGGCCACGCACACCGCGGCACCGGCACGGGCCCACCGTGCAGGAGCCGCTGCACCTCTGCCTCGCGCCTCAGCAGGCTCGGCGCGTGGGCGGCCCACGGCTCCACCATCTTCGCGCGCAGCACGTACTCACACCCGTCGCGGACGTCCCGAACACGGTGCATCTCGGACGTCAGGCCACCCTCGAGGGGGACGACCTCGAGGTCGGACGCCGAGCGGTCCAGCACCTCCGCCACCCACCCGAGCAGCGCCGCCCTCACGCCGCAGCGCTCACAGGTGCTGCAGCAGGAAGCGCGCCACCTCGCGCTCCCAGCGGTCGGGGTCGGTGTTCCACTCGCG
>JBBQSN010000189.1:0-5731 GCA_038213835.1 Actinomycetales bacterium | reverse complement strand
AGGGCGCCCCGGTCGGGGACCTCGACGGCTGAGCCCCGGCGTCGGGCCACCGGCTACGGCCGGTCCCTGCGGCCCGGCGAGGTCACCGACCGGCACGCAGGGGTGCGTCGAGGTCGACCCGGTGGTCCGTCGTCCAGGCGGTGGAGCGGTCGGTGATGGCGTACCGGAAGACCAGCCGCAGCACCAGGTCTCGCACAGCCCGCCCCGCGGGGCCCGGGATCTTCGCGCTGCTGCTGCGGGCTCCCGCCCGCACCACCTTCTCGACCCGGGGACGCCGGACGCCCTCGAACCCGGCGAACGCGGTAGGCGGGTCGGCGTGCTCGCGGAGCGCCACGGCGAGCAGCACGGCGTCCTCCAGGGCGAGCGAGGCGCCCTGGCCCGAGCTGGGGGAGGGGGCG
The DNA here is from genome assembly GCA_038213835.1 of Actinomycetales bacterium. Taxonomy (GTDB): domain Bacteria; phylum Actinomycetota; class Actinomycetes; order Actinomycetales; family CAWJMD01; genus JBBQSN01. Next base: position 5,333 of record JBBQSN010000189.1, on the reverse strand, counting down.
TGGGCCGCATCGCCGACGACGACCATCCGCCCGCGGTGCCAGTGCCGCACGTGGCCGAGGTCGTGCGTGCTGTCGCCCGCGAGCTCGAGCACACCGGTGCGCACCAGCTCGGCGCCGGGGCCGGCGTCGGACCCCAGCAGCTCGACGAGCTGCCGCGTCCACCGCTCGGGCGAGGTCGTGGCCCGCTCGTCGCGGCTCACCTGGCTGCGGGGGACGTTGACGAACCAGACCACGTCGCCGGACGGAGTGGGGTGCGCGCCGAAGAAGGCCCGGCGACCGAAGACGAAGTGCCAGGCCTGCGGCGGCAGGTCGGCGGCGAGCGGGGTCGCACGGGTGATGCCGCCGAAGTTGGCCAGGCCCACGTACCGCGCTGGCGGCGCGGACGGGTCGATCGCGCGCCGGACCAGCGAGTGCACGCCGTCGGCCCCGACCAGGAGGTCGGCCCGGAGCCGGGCGCCGTCCTCGAGCACCACGTCGACCTGCGTGCCGAGGTCGGCCACGGCGGCGACCCGGGCGCCGTACCTGACCTCGACGCCGCGGTCGGACGCCTCCCGCGCCAGCGCCACCGCCAGCGCGGACCGCTTCAGCGTGAGGGCCACGGTGCCGTCGGCGAGCGGCCGCCCGAGCGACACCTCGCCCAGGCGACGTCCGGAGGAACCCACCATCACGTTGCGCCGGCTCGGGATGCCCACGGCACGGGCGAGGTCGAGCGCCCCGACGGCTCTCAGGGCGTCGAGCCCGTTGGGAGCGATCGTGAGGTACGAGCCGACCTCGGGGTCGGCCCCCGTGCGGCTCTCCAGAACGACCGTCTCGATGCCCACCCGCTGCAGCGCCAGGGCGCAGGCGGGTCCGGCGATGCCGCCTCCGACGACGAGTGCCTTCATGCTCGGTATCCTTTGCTACGAGAAACAGATTGTTCGATTAACGAAAGGATTGCATCATGGCGCCGACGCGTCAAGAGCTCGTCGAGCAGGTCGGTGTGGCCATGCAGCACTACCAGCGCAGCACCGAGGCCTTCGACGATGCCGTGGGTCGCGCACTGGGCCTCGGCCCGGCCGATCGGCGCTGCCTCGACCGGCTCACCGACGGCCCCGCGACCGCCGGGGGCCTCAGCGAGGCCACCGGCCTGCGACCGGCGGCCACGACGACCCTGATCGACCGGTTGGAGGCACGGGGCCTGGTGCGGCGGGTGCCGTCCGGGACCGACCGTCGTCAGGTGCTCGTGGAGATGACCGACGAGGCGCGGGAGCAGGTCTGGGCTGCCTACGGTCCCCTCGTCACAGAGGGTGCGACGCTCATGTCCGGGCTCACCAGGGCCGAGCTCGCGGCGATGCGCGACCACCTCGACGCGATCCGGCTGCTCACCGACCGGCACCGGTCGAGGGTGGCGTCTGGTAGCAAGGGGGGATGAACGCTCAACAGCCCGAGCAGCAGGACGCCCTCGACCAGGTCGCGTCCGAGCAGTCCGCCACCGCCGCCGACCAGCCGGCGACCTCGGCACCCACGCCGTTCCACGACCTCGAGGCCTTCGTCGCCCAGCCCCGCCTCGGCGGCCTGGTGCTGTCTCCCGACGGCGCCCGGCTGGTCGCGACCGTGCAGACCCTCGACGCGAAGAGGACGGGCTACGTCAGCTCGCTGTGGGAGCTCGACCCCGCCGGGAAGCAGCCGGCTCGCCGGCTGACCCGTGGAGCCAAGGGGGAGTCCGGCGCCGTTTTCACCCGCGAGGGCGACCTGCTCTTCACCGCCGTCCGTCCGGGCTCCACGCCGGGTGACGACCACGACGACTCCGAGGTACCAGCGCTGTGGCTGCTGCCTCGCGCCGGGGGCGAGGCGCGCCTGGTGGCGCGCCGGGCAGGCGGCGCCGGTGGCCTCGTGGTGGCGCGGGGGGCCGGCACCCTGCTGCTCGCCTCGCCCACGCTGGCCGACGCCGACGAGCACGGCGACGACACCGCGGCGGCGAAGAAGCGCAAGGACTCGAAGGTCTCGGCGATCCTGCACTCGTCCTACCCGGTGCGGTACTGGGACCACGACCTCGGCCCGGCATCCGTGCGGCTGTTCACCGCAGCCCCTTCCGACGTCTCGGCGCTGGCCGCCGAGGCCGACCCGCGGCTCGCCCTCACCGACCTCACCGGGCACGTCCCCGGACGGGTGCACGACGAGTCCTCCTGGGACATCACCCCTGACGGCCGCACCGTCGTCTCCACCTGGGTGCTGCCGGAGGCGGCCGGCGACAAGCGCTTCTGCACCGTCGCCATCGACGTCGAGAGCCGCGAGATCAGCGTGCTCGCCGACGCACCCGACCACGAGCACGAAGGCGGACGGGTCAGCCCCGACGGCCACCAGGTCGCGCTGATCAGGTCCGGGCGCTCCACCCCGCACCGGGCGCCGACCATCACCCTGGCCGTCGTGCCGCTGGCCGGTGGCGAGGTGCGCGAGGTCGCCGCCGACTGGGATCTCTGGCCCGGCGCCCCGCGCTGGACCCCGGACGGTGCCGGCCTGGTCGTGGCCGCCGACGAGCAGGGCCGCTCGCCCCTCTACCTCGTCGACGTCGCGACGGGCGAGCGCCGCCGGCTCACGCCGGACGACGGTGCGTACTCCTCGTACGACGTCAGCGCTGACGGCCGGTGGGTCTACGCGCTGCGCAGCGCGATCGACGCGCCCGCCGCCCCCGTCCGGGTGCCGCTGGCCGGTGGGGCCCCCGAGCCGCTGCCCTCGCCCGTCACCGTGGTCGACGTCCCGGGCACGCTCACCGAGGTCACCGCCACCGCCGAGGACGGCACCCCCCTGCGTGCGTGGCTGGCCCTGCCCGAGGGGGCCTCGGCCGACCACCCGGCACCGCTGATGCTCTGGATCCACGGCGGTCCGCTCGGCTCGTGGAACGCCTGGACGTGGCGCTGGAACCCGTGGACGGCCACCGCCCGCGGCTACGCGGTGCTGCTGCCCGACCCCGCGCTCTCCACCGGCTACGGCCAGGAGTTCATCGAGAGGGGCTGGGGTGAGTGGGGGAAGGCGCCGTACACCGACCTGCTGGCTCTCACCGACGCCACCATCGCCCGCGACGACGTCGACGAGACCCGGACCGCGGCGCTCGGTGGCTCGTTCGGCGGCTACATGGCGAACTGGGTGGCCGGTCACACCGACCGGTTCCGCTGCATCGTCACGCACGCGAGCCTGTGGGCGCTGGACAACTTCGGCCTCACCACCGACGGCGCCAACTACTGGATGCGCGAGCTCACCGAGGAGATGGCGCAGGAGAACTCGCCGCACCACCACGTGGGCAACATCGTCACCCCGATGCTGGTCGTCCACGGCGACAAGGACTACCGCGTACCGATCGGCGACGGCCTGCGGCTCTGGTACGAGCTCGTCCGCGGCTCGGCCGACGAGCTCGGCGTCACCCCGCACCGGTTCCTGTACTTCCCGGACGAGAACCACTGGATCATGACGCCGAACAACTCGCGTGCCTGGTACGAGACGGTGTTCGCGTTCGTCGACCAGCACGTGCTCGGGATGGACTTCGTCCGTCCGGAGGTGCTGGGCCGATGACCACTCGCTGGGGAGTGATCGCCACCGGCGGCATCGCGGCCACGGTGGTCGACGACCTCGCGCTCGTCGAGGGCGCCGAGCGGCTGGCGGTCGCCTCGCGCGACCTCGGCCGGGCCGAGACCTTCGCCGCCGAGCACGGGGTCGAGCGCGCTTACGGCTCGTACGAGGAGCTGCTGGCCGACCCCGACGTCGACGTCGTCTACGTCGCCACCCCGCACGCGCAGCACCATGCGGTCACCTCCGCGGTACTGGCGGCCGGCAAGCCCGCGCTGGTCGAGAAGGCCTTCACCTGCTCGCTGGCCGCGGCCGACGACCTCGTCGCGCAGGCGCGCGCGGCGGGACTGTTCGTGATGGAGGCGATGTGGACCCGGCTGCAGCCGGGCATCGTCCGCCTGCGCGAGCTGGTCGCCGACGGCGCGATCGGCGAGATCCGTTCGGTGACTGCCGATCTCGGCTTCGTGCTGCCGTTCGACCCCGCGCACCGGCTGTACGACCCCGACCAGGGCGGCGGCTCGCTGCTCGACCTGGGGGTCTACCCGGTGTCGTTCGCGCAGATGCTGCTCGGCACGCCCACCCGGGTGCAGGCCACCGGGGCGCTGAACGAGGTCGGCACCGACTCCGAGTCGGCGCTGCTGCTGGGGTTCGAGTCTGGCGCCCACGCTCTGGTGTCGTGCTCGTTGCTCGGCGACACCCCGGGCCGGGCCACGGTGGTCGGCACCGCCGGACGGATCACGATCGAACCGCGGTTCCACCACCCGTCCCGGATCCTGTTGGAGCGCCGGGGCGGTGAGCCCGAGGTGATCGAGAACCCGCTCGCCGGGAGGGGTTACACGCACCAGATGGAGCACGTAGCGCAGTGCCTGACCGACGGGCTCACCGAGTCGCCGGCGATGCCGCTCGACGACACCCTCGCGGTGATGGGCATCCTGGACGAGGCGCTCGAGCTGCTCGGCGCCCCGCACCGCGACGAGGGCTTCAGCCGGTCAGCAGGCTGAGCAGGAGCAGCACCAGCGTCAGCAGGGGGAACAGGCCCTGCACGGTGGCGGCGCGCGACGTGGCGCGGTCCGAGCCGATCAGCACGAGCGCGGCCAGCAGCATCGAGGCCGTGCCCGCCACCACCAGCGTGATGCCGACGGCGTCGTGCCCGAGCAGCACGGCCACGACGCCCGCGAGCACCTCGACGGCCAGGAACAGGTTGTAGAAGCCCTGGTTGTAGGCCCACGGGCGCATCGTCTCGGCCTCCTCGACCGAGCGGATGCCGAACGTCCGCATCGTGCCGGGCGTCACGAACCGCAACGACTCCAGCACGAAGATGTAGACGTGCACGAGAGCCGCCAGAGCGGCCGTGACGAGGGCGGCAGCGACCATGCCGCGGAGCCTAGTGGCAACGTGTACGGACCCCGGCGGGTGTCGCTCCCGGGTCGGACCGACACGCCGGGGGCGTCTGCCGTCTCGGTCGGTTCAGGGAAGCGGCGCGGCGGGGCCACCCTCGGCAGCGGGCGCGTTCCAGCGCAGGCCGGTGCGCCGGGTGGTGTGGACGGTGTGGTGGAAGGTGTTGCGTTGCAGGGTTCGTGACTGGTCGAGGCGTTCGGGTGGGCGGAACCAGGGGATGCCGTCGCGCATCATCATCTGCCAGCCCTGCGCGGGGTCATCTTCGGGTTGGGCGTGGATCTGGGTGTGGTGGCGGTGGCAGAGCAGGGCCAGGTTGGCGGTGGTGGTGGGGCCGCCGCGGGACCACCAGATGACGTGGTGCGCCTCGCACAGCGCCGGTGGGGTGGTGCACCCGG
>JBBQSN010000188.1:0-5738 GCA_038213835.1 Actinomycetales bacterium | reverse complement strand
GGCACGAACACCGAGAGGGCCGTGTCCAGGTCGGTGCCGACCTGGTCGTCGACGACCCACCACGAGGTGACCGCGTCGGCTCCAGGCGGGTCGAGCTGGCTGGGTGGGTTGATGGGTCGGTGATCAGGATCCGACGTTCGTGACGACGAGGTCCGGCTCGAGGCGTGCTCCGTGGTGCAGTGTCGCCGTCATGACGGTACCGAGGTCCCGTTCTTCGAGACCGCAGGGTCCAGGGCGCTCAGGGCGGTGTGCATCTGCCGGACCAGCTCGTCGTCCAGCGTGTGCTCGAGCACGGCCAGGATGCGGCCCGCCTCGGCGGCCAGGGCGCAGCCGGTGGTCGTGAGCCGGACGATCCGTCCGCGTCGGCGGGTCGGGTCGGGCACCAGGGCGAGCAGGTCCAGCTGCACCAGGCCGGCGATCAGCTCGGAGGCCGCCTGCCGGCTGGTGCCCAGCCGGCGGGCGAGCTCGGCCGGTGACAGGCCGCTGTCCGGCAGCTGCGCGAACACCAGGGACTGGGCAGCGCTCAGGTGCGGCCACCCGTGGTCCACCAGCTGCGCGCGCAGCCGCTGGTCGAACCACCGGCTGGCGTGCAGCAGGACCAGAGCCAGGGGAGGGCGTGCCATACTTGTCAGGTTACCTGACACCCAAGGGGAGCGGAGGCGGAGGACGATGCGGATCGTCGTGCTGGGAGCTGGAGGAGGGGTGGGACGGCTCGCCGTCAGCCTGGCGCACGCCACCGATGACGAAATCGTCGCTGCTGGCAGGACCGAGCCGGACGCGCCGGCCGGTGTCGAGCGGCGCGCGGTCGACGTGCGCGACGCGACCGCGGTGGCGGACGTCCTGGTCGGGGCGGACGCCGTCCTGTGGTGCGTCGGGGTGACCCGGCGATCGGGGCCGGACGTCGGTCGGGTCGGCATGCAGAACGTCGTCACGGCGTCCCACCGGGTGGGGCTGCAGCGGTTGGTGTCGGTGTCCGGTGCCGGGGTCACCCTGGCGGGAGACGGCAAGGGTCCCGGGGCGCGGTTCGTCTCCGCGCTGACGCGCTGGTTCGCCCGGGACCTCGTCGAGGACAAGGCGGGGGAGCACGAGGTGCTGGCGGGCTCGGGCCTGGTCTGGACCGAGGTGCGGCCCCCGCGGCTCACGGACGGCCCGGCGTCGACGTCGTGGGAGCTGACCGATCGTGCGCCGGGACTGCTGGCCGGTGCCGTGCCGCGAGCCGACGTGGCCACCGCCATGCTGGAGCTCGCCCGCTCGCGACAGTGGGCCCGCGCGTCCCCCTTCGTCGTCCGCCGGGCACGGCGATGATCGCAGCGCGGTTCGGCACCTTCGGTGGCCCCGACGTGCTGCGCGTGGAGGACGTGCCGGCACCGAGGGCGCCGACGGGTGACGAGATCCTGGTCGAGGTCGCGGCCTCCAGCGTGAACGGCACCGACCTCGGCCTGCGCCGTGGAGACCTCAAGGTCGCGACCTGGGGCCGGTTGCCGTTCACACCGGGCTTCGACCTGGCCGGCACGGTGCTGGGCTGTGGACCCGCTGTCACGGCGTTCGTCCCGGGGGAGCAGGTGATGGCCCTGCTCGACCACGGCGGCGGCGGTCAGGCTCAGCAGGTCCTGGTCCGCCAGGGCCGTGCAGCGGTGGTTCCGACCCGGTGCACGTCGCAGGAAGCAGCAGCCCTCCCCCTGGCCGGACTGACTGCGCTGCAAGCGTTGTACGGGCGGGCTCGCCTGGGAACCCGTCCAGCAGGGGCCCGGGTCCTGGTGATCGGTGCGACCGGTGGCATCGGGTCCTTCGGGGTGCAGCTCGCCGCGATCGCGGGCGCGCACGTCACCGCCGTGGGCAGCGCGCCGAAGCTGCACGCCATGACCGGCCTCGGGGCGCACGCCACCCTGGATCGCCGCAGCGACGACCTGTTCACCGGGGGCGAGCGGTGGGACGTGGTGCTCGACGCGCACGGGGCCACCACCGCCCGACACGCCGGACGCCTGCTGCGGCCCGGCGGCGTCCTGGTGACCTCCCGGCCGATCAGCCGGGACGCGATCGTGTCTCGGGTCCTGCCGGCCCTGGCCGGACCCGGGCGGCGGTTCACCTCGGTGATGACCAGTGCCCGTTCGGCGGACCTGGCCCGGTTGGCACGACTCGTCGACGAGGAGCGGCTGCGCGTCCTGCTGGACTCGACGTTCCCGCTCGGCGAGGTCGCGGCCGCCCACCGACGGGCCGAGGGGTCCTCGACCGGCAAGGTCGTCGTCCGGATCAGGCCGGCGAGCGCGTGAGGGCCGGGCGCACGGCTGATGGCGACCGCGCGCGCGATGCCAGGATGGCTCCGTGCGCACTCACTCGTCCCTCGTCGCGCTGGCGGACCTCGACGAGACCCAGCCCGAGCTGATCGCAGCCCTCCGGTCGGGGATCGACGCCAAGACCAAGCCGCTGGGTGCACTTGGCCGGCTGGAGGATCTGGCCGTCAGGATCGGCACGGTGCTCGGGCAGCAGCGGCCCGAGCTGGTGGATCCGCAGGTCGTGGTCTGCGCCGGTGACCACGGGGTCGCGGTCCACGGTGTGTCGGCCTACCCGCCGGAGGTGACCGCGCAGATGGTGGCCACGTTCCTGTCCGGCGGTGCCGCGGTGAGCGTGCTCGCCGCTCAGCACGGGCTGAGCCTGACCGTGGTGGACTGCGGGGTCCGGGGTGAGCTGCCGCCCCACCCGCGGCTGCTCGAGCGATCGCTCGGACCTGGGACGGCGGACGCGCTGAGCGGGCCGGCCATGACCCCGCTCCAGTGCGCCCGGGCGGTGGCCGCCGGTCGCGAGCTGATCCGCGGGCTGCCCGGCAACGTCGTGCTGCTGGGTGAGATGGGGATCGGCAACACCTCGAGCGCCGCACTGCTCGCCGCCTGCCTGCTGGGCCTGCCCGTCGAGGCCCTGGTGGGGCGCGTGACCGGTGTCGACGACGCGGGCCTTGCGCACAAGACGACCGTCCTGCGGCAGGTGCAGGCCGTCCACGCCGACGCCACCGAACCGTCGGACGTGCTGGCCCGGGTGGGCGGCTTCGAGATCGCCACCCTGGTCGGGGCCACGATCGAGGCGGCCGCGCAACGCCGTGTCGTCGTCCTCGACGGGTTCATCGGTACGGTCGCCGCCCTGGTGGCGGAGCGGATCGCTCCCCGGGTGGTGCAGCGGTGCATCGCGGCGCACGTCTCCACCGAGCCCGGGCACACGATCGTCCTGCAAGCCCTCGGGCTGACGCCGTTGCTGCGGCTCGACCTGCGCCTGGGCGAGGGTTCAGGAGCCGCCCTCGCCTGGCCGCTGCTGGAGAGCGCCTGCCGGGTGCTGCGCGACATGGCCACGTTCGAGCAGGCCGGCGTGTCCGGCGCCGACGGGTGACCCGCTGGGCCGATGCCGCCCCGTCGGGCGTCCGGCACGTCCTGCTCGCCGTGCAGTTCTACACCCGGGTGCCGGTCCGGGGACGGCTCGCCGCGTGGGTGGGCTACCGGCCGGAGATGCTGCCCTCGGCGGCGGGTCATCTTCCTCTGGTGGGCTGGTTGGTCGCAGGCACCGCTGCGGCCGTCGGGGCACTGGCCTGGCCGTGGTGGCCGCCGCTGCTGGTCGCCGTTGCGTGCACGGCCACGACCGTGCTGGTCACCGGGGCGTTCCACGAGGACGGGCTCGCCGACACCGCCGACGGTCTCGGTGGGTTCGTGCCCAGGGACCGGGCGCTGCAGATCATGACCGACTCGCGACTGGGTACCTACGGGGTGATCACGCTCGTGCTGGCGCTGCTGGCCAAGGTGGCCGCGCTGGCTCAGCTCGGCGCGCAGGGTGCCGAACAGCTGGCCGTCGCGCTCGTCGTCGCGCACGTGGTGTCCCGGCTGTGCCCGTTGGCGGTGATGACCGCCCTGCCCTACGTCGGGTCGGCCGCTGGCAAGGCCAAGCCGATGGCGCAGGACGTCCCCGCCCGATCCGTCGTCGTGGCCACCGCCTGGACCGCGCCGGCGCTGGTCCTGCTGGTCCTCGCCGCCGGGCCGACCGGCGCGTTGCTGCTGCTCGCCGTCCTCGCCGGGGTCGTGGCCGGCGCGGTGTGGTGGCTGCGTCGCAGGCTCGAGGGTTTCACGGGCGACACCCTCGGCGCGGTGCAGCAGGTGAGCGAGCTGACCGTCTACGTCTGCCTCGTCACCGCAGTATCCTGAGTGGACGTTCCAGATACCGCGCTGACGCGGGCGATGGACGTCTGCGGCGCAGGTCCTGACCCGCACAGACGCGGCGGCCGCCCAGGTCAGGGCCGCCGGGCCGCAGCTGTGGAGCCGGCTGTGTCGGCGGCGTCGATCAGGGCCCGGAGTGCGCTGACGTGTTCGCGAAGTGCGCGGCCGCCTGAGTCGGTGAGCGATACCCAGGTCGTCCGCCTGCCCTGATGCACCGCCTTGCGACTCGAGACGTAACCGGTGCCAGCCAGGGCCGAGATGTGCTTGGAGAGAAGCGAGTCACTGACGCCCAGAGCCTCGCGCAGTGTCAGGAACTCTGCTTCGCTGACCGCCGCGAGCACCGACATGAGCTGCAGCCTGGCCGGCGGGTGGATCACCGGATCGATGCCGGCCATCAGGTCAGCGCCACCAGGACGAGCAACCCGGCGAGGGCGACGGCGCCGACGACGACCAGGGTCACGCGGGACTCGGCGCGCGCATGGGTCTCAGGGTCGCCCACGTACGCGCTCCACCATGCGCCTGCGCTCGCGGCGTACCCGAGGCCTGCGGCGATGCAGGCCGCGGCGACTGCCCACCAGTAGCCACCGGTCGCCGCCAGGATCGCGCCGGCCAGGCCCGCTCCGTAGACGAGTGAGGAGCTGGTCGTCGTCCCCATGACCGCGCGGCTGAAGAGGCCGTCGACGCGGACTCCGTTGAGCGAGCGGAACCGGGCGAGCTGGAGGCCAGCGACGCCGAGGAAGATCGCGCAGCCCACGACCAGGGCGACAACCCCACGAGCGCTCTGCGCCTCGACCGAGTAGGCGACACCGGCGATCTGCACCGCGACGGCCATGCCGATCGAGACGTGGAACACGGACGGGAGTCGCAGGGACCTGGTCAGGCGCCCCTGCGCGGCATGGGCCGCGGCGAGGTCGGCGGCCGGGTCGGGTACTGACGAGCTCGTACTTTCCATGTAGGAAAGCATGGCACACACTTTCCAATCTGGAAAGTCGACGTCTGGACCGCGTCCGCTCGGCGCTCGGCCAGGTGGCCCTGGGAGAACGCCGGTGCGACACTCGTGGGACGAGGGAGGTCACGATCGATGAAGGTCGCAGAGCTCGGGTCTCGGTCGTCGTGGTGGCGAGGCGCCCTGTGGGGCGTCGTCCTCGCCGTCGCCGCCGGGGTCCTGGGGATGCACGTGCTGACGGCGGGGCACAGCGCTCACGATGTCGGCGGCGGCGCTCTCGTGACCGAGTCGGTCGTGCACGACGAGGCTGCCGTCGTCGTCGCTGCTGCGACCCCCTACGGCTTTCCCGGCCGTGTCGATGACTCGCCCGGGACCCATGCGCACGTCCGGGCCGGCGACGAAGCGGCGGCCACCAGCGGCACGTCGTCGATCACCCCGTCGTGGCTCGCGGGCGCGGACCTGAGGGACGTAGGCGGTGTCGCTGCCGCGCACGTAGCGGTCTCGATCCCGGCGTGCGACACGGATTGCAGCAACGGCATGGGTTCGGTCTGCCTGGCCGTGCTCCTGCTGGCCCTCCTGCTGCTGCGCCGGCCCGCCTGGGC
>JBBQSN010000187.1:0-5818 GCA_038213835.1 Actinomycetales bacterium | reverse complement strand
CTGATGTGGGGCCTCGGGTGCGTGCCGCTCGTCGTGTTCGGCTTCGCCACGTCGGTCTGGCCGATGATCCTGGCCGGCTTCTTCATGGGTGGCGTCTTCCAGGGCGGGATGGTCATCTGGGGCACGCTGCTGCAGCGCCGGGTGCCGCCGGAGATGCTCGGCCGGGTCTCCAGCCTGGACTTCTTCGTCTCGCTCTCGTTCATGCCGGTCTCGATGGCCCTGGCCGGACCCGTGAGCGAGCTGATCGGCCTGCGTCCGACCTTCCTCGTGGCCGGCCTCGTGCCCCCGCTGCTGGCGGTGGTGGCGATCGTCTGGGCGAAGATGCCCGAGGACGAGATCGCGCACCCGCTCGACGCCCCGGCCGAGGCCGCCGACGCACCGAGCGAGGGGCAGCTGTCGCCTTCCTCCAAGGCCTCGTGACGCCGTCGCGGGCATGATGCGGCCATGAGCACCGAGCAGCCCGTGGCCGACCTGTCCCCCGCCGACCGCTACCGACGCCTCGCGGAGCGCTCACCGCGGTCGTCGACGCCGTCCCGGACGACCGCTGGCCGGCCCCGACGCCGCCGAGGACCCGGTCTCGGCGTGGCACGCCACCCGCGAGGTCGTCCAGGCGCTGCTCGACGACCCCGAACGGGCCGGCCGCGTCGTGGAGGGTCGGATGGGGTCCGCCAGCATCGAGGCGACGATGGGCCGGTTCCACTGCATCGACCTCGTCGTGCACGGGTGGGACCTCGCCAGCGCCGCCGGGGTCCACGCCCAGGTGCCCTCGGCCGAGCTCGCCTGGGTGCGCGCGCAGGTGGAGGGGCTGAGCGACATGGCCCGCCAGCCGCAGGCCTTCGGCCCGGAGGTCGAGGCCCCCCGGGGCGCCGACGAGACCACGCGCACGATGGCCTTCCTGGGCCGGCGGGCCTGACCGCGGGCCTGACCGGGCCGGCCACCCACGCCGAGCGGGCGACCCGACCCCGTGGCAGCATCGCGGCATGGGTCAGGACGTGGGTCAGGACGGCAGCACGATCGGCGGGTACGTCTCCGGTCAGGGTGACTTCGACCGCGACACCGAGTACGTCACCGACCGGATCACCACCGACGGCGCGATCGGTGACGACGGGCTCGGGGTGCGCGACGACGACGGCACGCGGCGCTGGCCCGTGGAGCCCGGGCGGTACCGGCTGGTGGCGGCGCGCGCCTGCCCGTGGGCCAATCGCACGATCGTCGTGCGCCGGTTGCTCGGCCTGGAGGACGTCCTGTCGATCGGCCTGCCGGGCCCGACCCACGACGAACGGTCCTGGACCTTCGACCTCGATCCCGACGGCCGCGACCCGGTGCTCGACATCGAACGGCTGCAGGAGGCGTTCCTCGCCCGGGACCCGGACTACCCGAAGGGGATCACCGTGCCGGCCGTCGTCGACATCCCGTCCGGCAAGGTCGTCACGAACGACTTCCCCCGGATCACACTGGATCTGAGTGGGCAGTGGACCGAGCACCACCGCGAGGGCGCACCCGACCTGTACCCGGAGGCCTGGCGGGACGAGATCGACGAGGTGAACGAGCGGGTCTACACCGAGGTGAACGACGGCGTGTACCGGTGCGGCTTCGCGGGCACCCAGGAGTCGTACGAGAAGGCCTACGACCGGCTGTTCACCGCGCTGGACTGGCTGGAGGAGCGGCTGAGCGACCGGCGCTACCTGGTGGGCGACCACGTGACCGAGGCCGATGTGCGGCTGTTCACCACGCTCGTGCGGTTCGACCCCGTCTACCACGGCCACTTCAAGTGCAACCGGCAGAAGCTGGACGAGATGCCGGCGCTGTGGGGCTACGCCCGCGACCTGTTCCAGACCCCGGGCTTCGGCGACACGGTCGACTTCGAGCAGATCAAGCGGCACTACTACGTGGTGCACACCGACATCAATCCGACGAGGATCGTGCCCGCCGGCCCGGACCTGTCCGGCTGGGTCACCGCCCACGGCCGGGAGTCGTTGGGCGGCAACCCGTTCGGGGACGGGACCTCGCCCGGGCCGGTCCGCGAAGACGAGCGGGTCCTGGCCGGGCACACGCCGCTGACCGACTGACGACGACCGATCGACGGCGGTCGCGGCTCATCGACGGCGCCGCGGGAACACCACGGCGACGAGCACCACCGAGACGAGCAGGATCCCGGAGGACCAGGCGAGGGCCGACCAGGCCGCGGTCCCGGGCGGCTCCCCCTGCAGCAGCGCACGGATCGACTCGATCACGGGGGTGATCGGCTGGTGCTCGGCGAAGCCGCGCAACCACGTGGCCGCGCACCCGCGACCGGGCCCGCGAGGACATCGGCGGCTAGTGACCGGCGTTGCGCGGGTGCGCCTTCGCCGTGCGCTCGTTGCCGTGCCGGTAGTTGCCGGTGACCTTGGCCATCAGCAGCTGCCCGTCGCCCGAGCCCACCTCGGCGAGGAACTGCCTCGCCCGGTCGCCGCGCAGCGTCGTCGCCCGGCGACCGTGGTGCAGGACCACGACCTCGCCGTCGCGCTCCTCGTACTCGAACCCCTCAGGTCTGCTCACGTCCGTGATGGTGCCACGACAGACCCCGGTTCAGGCGAGGAGTTCCGGGTGCACCTTCCCGGGGAAGCGCACGCTGAACCGGCTGTCCCCCAGCCACTCCCGCACCTCGTCGGCCCGTTGCTCCACAGCGCGCCGCCGAGCGGCCGGTACCGGCTCGAACCAGTGCAGCCGGATCTCGCCGTCCGGACGTTGCGCCCAGTAGCCGACCACCCGGCCGTCGACCCAGACCGTCGGGCCCGCGTTCCCGTTGCGGTCGAACGAGTCCGCAGCCGCCTCGGGCAGGTACCAGGCCCGGTGCTTCCACCCCATCGTGGTCGGGTCGAGCCCGGGGAGCAGCGCCTCCCAGGGCTCCACGTCGTCGACCGCCCCGTCGTCGCCGGCGGCCAGCCAGGCGTCGGTGCCGTCCTCGAGGAGCACCGCGACGGCGCCGGAGTCGGCGAGCGCGCGCCGGGTCGTGGCGACCGTCCAGCCGGCCCACCACTGCAGGTCGCCGGCGGTGCCCGGTCCGAACCGGCGCAGCCAGGCGTCGGCGAGGTCGCGGGAGGCCACCTGCTCGTCGCGGTCGTCCACCCCGCCGGGGAGCCAGTCGTCCATCGCGGCCCAGGTGTACTGGCCGTTGATCCACGTCCCGGTGGGGCGGGTTCGCACGAGCACCCCATCGAAGCCCAGCTGGAGCAGCACCCTGGTGTGCGCCGACGCCGTGGCCTCGTTCGGCGTCCCCGCGCCGAGGACGATCTTCTGCCGCAGCGCCGGTACCAACGTGCCCAGTCGGCGGGCCGTCATCGGCCCGTGCTCGTGCAGCGTGGCCAGGGTGGTCGCCGCCGCTTCGTCCAGCCAGCGTTCCGGTTCGGGGATCCCGCTCTGGGTGAGGAACACCAGGTTCCGGCGGCGCTCGGCACCGGCGACCTTGCGGGTCGCGGCTGCATGCACCGTCCGGGCCGTCGGCGGGGTGAGCACCCACAGCGTGCGCCGCATCGCGTGGTGCCGCACCAGCGAGCGCTCCTCGTAGAGGGCGCGATCAACTGCGGCGAGCGACGGCGAACGCATCCTGACCAGGGCCGAGAGGTAGACGGTGACGGGATCGCTGGAGTGCAGCGCCACCAGGGCGTCGGCGACCTCGGTGACGTCGTCGGTGCGGTCCTGCGGCAGCAGCAGGTGGCGCCGGGCGAGCCGTGCGTGACGTTCCCGCGTGCTGACCGTGCGGACGGCGGTCACGGTGCCGTTCCCCCGTGTCAGGACGCGCCGCTGACGATGATGGGGACGAACACGGCCACCATCATGGCGGCCGTCAGCTCCTGGACGGCATCGTGCACCGCCTGCCCCGCCCACTGCTGCTTGCGGACCTCCTCGGCGCGGGCCTTGACGAGCTTCTTGTCGGCGTCCGGGAACAGCTTCGGGGCCAGGTCGAGGGCGGAGACCAGCGAGACCAGGGCTCCGGTGCGCTCGTCCGGGTCGTGCCCGTCGACCACGACGGTCCGCAGGCGGGAACGGACCTCGGCCTCGTCGCGGCCGTCGGCCTCCTTCCAGCGGGTGGACGGGAACAGGCCCATCACCGTGCGGTCCTCACGGCTGAGCAGGCCCTCGGCAGCCATCTGCTCCAACAGCTGCTGCTTGAGCCTGCCCGCGTGGTCCTTCCAGGTCCAGGCGTAGAGCTCGGAGACGGCGGTCTTCGGCTTCTTCCCGTGAACCTTCTCGAGGATCACCGACATCGGCTCGCCCGACGGCGCGTTCCGCCCGGTGCGGGCCAGCCGACCCCGCTTCACCGGCCCGCCCTCGGCCTGCACCAGCTCGAGCGCGCCGTCCAGGACGAGGTCCACGACGGCCGCGCCGATCAGCCCCGCTCCGAGGGTGGTCGAGTCGACCAGGCTCTTACCCGACTTCTCGTCCAGCGCCAGCAGCAGCAGCTCGGCAGCGATCGGTCGTGTCATCGCAGGGCCTCCCGTCTCCTCGTTCTCGGACACCACCCACCCCATCACGGTGACGCCGCCCGTGGCGTCCGTCGCGGGGACCATCCCGCGGGTCATCCCTCGGGCGTGACCCGGGCCCGGTCGAGGATCGCATCGAGGACGGGAGCCGCCTGGGCGGCGAGGTCCTGGGTGTTCAGCCCGTCGAAGAGCGGGATGCGCAGCACGTAGGCCCCCATGGCCGTGCCCATCAGCTGGGCCGCGATCGGGGCCAGGACGTCGCGGGCGTCGGGACGTCCCACCTCGGCAGAGACCCGCGGGAGCAGCTCGCCGGCGAACGCCGTGACCAGGACGTCGACAGCGGCCTCGTTGGACCCGGCGCTGCGCAGCACGGCCAGGAACGTGGCGCGCGTGGTCGGTTCGGCCCACGCGGAGAAGTAGACCCCCGCCAGGCGCTCCCCGAAGGTCCCGCCCGGCGCGTCCAGCTCGTGCGCGTGCTCGGCGAGGTAGGCGGGGAGCTGCTCGATCACGGCTCGGTAGAGCCCCTCCTTCGAGCCGAACTGCTGCATCACCAGTGAGGGGTCGACTCGTGCTGCGGTCGCCACCCGGCGGATGCTGGTCTGGTCGAACCCGTTCTGTGCGAACGCCTCGCGCGCCGCGTCCAGGATCTCCGCCTGCGTGGTCGTCGGACCGGGACGCCGGCCCGGACGTGGTGCGGCGACAGGACGGGGCGGCATGGCCCGACCCTACCTGATCTCAACGTGCGTTGACTTTTTAGCATGCGTCGACTAGTTTCTCAACATTCGTTGAGATAAGGAGCCGCGATGGACGACATCACGACCCGAGAGGTGGCGGCACCGGCACTGTCGCCCTCCGCCGCCACCGCCCACCCGGGGCACGCTGCCACCCGCGTCGTCCTCGGCCTGACCCTGGTCGTCGTGCTCCTCTTCGTCGCGCTCGCGTGGCCCGCCGTGCGATCCGGGCCCCGGGACCTGCCCATCGGCGCGGTCGGGCCGGCCCCGGCGGTCGAGCAGGCCGTGGCCGGCGTCCAGGAGCGGCAGCCGGGTGGCTTCGAGGTGCGCACCTACGCCGACCCCGCGGCCCTCGAGCAGGCCGTGCTCGACCGCGAGGTCTACGGCGGCCTGGTGCTCGACCCGGTCGCCCCCACCGTGGTGACGGCGAGCGCCGCGTCCCCGGCGGTGGCCCAGGTCCTCGGCCAGCTGGCCGTCCCTGTCGGTGCGCAGGTCCGCGACCTGCGGCCGCTGCCCGCCGAGGACCCCCGCGGCGCCGGCGTCGCCACGCTCGGGCTCCCGCTGGCGATCGGTGGCCTGGCCCCGGCGGCGGCGCTGGTGCTGCTGCTCGGGCGGCGCACCGGT
>JBBQSN010000186.1:0-5903 GCA_038213835.1 Actinomycetales bacterium | reverse complement strand
CGTTCTGGACGTCGACGAACGCACCCCAACCGGTGATCGCGCGCAGCCGGCCCTCGCACGTGTCGGCGCGGGTGCCGCCGTCGGGCGCGACGACGACCTCGCCCACGGTGGCGTCGTGGAAGACCCAGCGGGCCTGCGCCGGCGTGGCGGAGACGGCGGCGGCAACGGCGACTGCGGCCGCGGCGACGCCGGCGGCGGCGATCCTGACGACGAGCTTCATGGCATTTCTCCTGGGGTCGGGCACCGAGACCGCCCGTGAACGACGGTAGGCCGCTCAGCAGTGGAGGTCAACGGACATAAGGAGCGGGTGGACGGCCCGGAGCGGGCCGTTCCACGTGCTCTGCTGGTTCGGGACGCTGCCATCCGGGGTCGCCTGGCTGTGTCGCCAGGCCGACGTCCCGGACGCCGGCCTACCGACAGTGCCGCGGGTCCTAGGGGTCGAGCCCGGCTCGGCGGACCAGCACGGCACGGTCGAGCACGGTCAGCTCGCCGCGGCCGCGCGACACCGCACCCTGGTCGGCCAGCCGGCCCAGGATCTCGTTGACGGTCGCCCGCGACCCCCCGGCGAGCTCGGCGATCTCGCGCTGCGCGAGGGGGATGCGTACCGGCCCGCCGGCGCCGTCGTCGTAGACCTTCACCAGGTCCAGAAGGCGTCGCGCCACCCGGCGGTCGACGCCGACGTAGAGAGCCTCCAGCAGCCGGTGGCTGAGCCGGTCGACGTGGTCGGCCAACAGCTGGGCGAGCAGCCGGTCCACCGACGGGTCGGCACGGCGGAGCGCATCGACGCTGGTGTACGCGAGCGCCCGCGTCTCGGTGGCCCCGAGGGCCACGGCCGTCGCCGTACGGGTGCGGTGGGTGACCAGCAGTCCGAGCTCCCCGAAGACGCGCCCCGGCCCGAGCACGTCCAGCATGCACAGGTCGCCGGCGGCCGTGGTGACCCGGACGGCCACGGCGCCGCTGCTGACCTGGTGGAGGGAGTCCGCGGCGTCCCCCTCGTGGAACAGCACCTCGCCTCGCGCGAACGTGCGCCGGCGGCTGGCCGCCGCAAGGCTCCGTCGCTGGGCCTCGGGCAGCCCGTCGAACAACGGCCAGTCCACCTCGCCAGTCAACCACCACCCGGTCGTCAACGGGCGGGACGGCCGTCGGCGTGTCGGGCACCCGACGTCCGCACTGTCGGCGCGCGGACACCGCCGGGGTCTGCGCGGTCGCAGCATCGACGTAGCGCCCCAGCACCACCCTCACCACCACCCGGGCGCCACCCGACCCGGACACGAACGGAGCTGAGCCAGATGGACACCCTGACCCGCGACCTTCCCCCGCTGGTGCTGCGGCAGCTGCGCACCGAGCTGCTCCGGCTCGCCCGGGCCGAGGAGGACGCCGCCGCGGACATCGCGGCCACGGTCCGCTACTGGGAGACCTACCCCGCGACCGTCTCGGGCCACCGCGAGTGCGCTGCTGCCCTGCGGCTCGTGGCCGACGCCGTCGGCGCCGGACGGTCGCAGCCGGCTGAGCCGGAGCCGGCCCGTGTCTAGCCGGGAGCCAGGACCGGGCCGCAGCCCGCCCCGACCTCCGGACCACCATGCCATCACCCGCACCACCGCACCACCCGCACCACCCGCACCACCCGCACCACCCGCACACCCATCCCGCCGCGTCCGCGGCGACCACACCATCAGGAGAACGTCATGAACCGATCCACCCTTCGCGCCCTGACCGCTCCGGTCCTCGCCGCCGGCCTGCTCAGCGGGCTCGCCACAGTGCCGGCCCACGCCGCCGAGCCGCGGAACGACCTGTTCAACCGGGCCGTCGACCTCACGTCCGAGCGCTGCGACGCCTCCCATGAGGGCGACAACGTCGAGGCCACCGGGGAGACCAACGAGCCGGCCCACTTCAGCGCCGGGTCGCTGCCGCTGCAGTCGGTCTGGTTCAAGTGGAAGGCCCCGAGGAACGGCACCGCCGTGATGAGGACCAACGGGAGCGACTTCGACACCATCCTCGCGGTCTACCGCGGCAAGCGCCTCGCGCGGCTCTCCCCCATCGCCGCGAACGACGACAATGGCGGCAGTCTCACCAGTCGCGTCAGCTTCGACGCCTCGCGAGACGTCACCTACCGGATCGCCGTGGACTCCTTCGGAGCCGCGGAGGGCAACTACCTGCTGAGGGTCGTCTGCTGACCGATCCGCCACCGCCGCCGTGGTCCCCACGGCGCCTACCGTCTCGTAGCCGGACCGCGCCCGCGGTCCGGCTACGGGCACGTCCGGGTGGGACGCCCGCGCATCAGGGGCGGTCGCCGGCGAGCCGGACCAGCGCCTCGGCGAGCGGCCGCCAGGAGGAGTGCAGCTCGTCGCGGGCCGCTGCCACGCGGGCCAGCGCCTCGTCGACGGCGACGTCGCCGTGCACCTCGCGGGCGCCGTGCGCCCAGGAGGCCACGATCCCCTCGTCCACCTCCGGGTGCAGCTGGACGCCCCACACCGAGCCGGCCAGGCGGGCGGCCTGGACCTCGCCGCCGGGGGCGCGGGCCAGCACCCGGGCCCCCTCGGGCAGGTCGGTCACGACGTCGTCGTTCCAGTGCACGGCGTGGGCGGCGGCGCCCACCACCCCGAACAGCGGGTCGGCCGCGGCGTCGTCGACCCAGCCGACGTCGAGCAGACCCATCTGCTGACCGCGCGGGTTTCGGGCGACCTCCCCACCGAGGGCGACCGCGCACAGCTGGTGGCCGAGGCAGATGCCGAGCGTCGGCACCCCGTCCTGGGCGGCCCGTAGGACGAGGGCACGGGTGGGCGCGATCCACGGCACGTGGTCGTCGGTGGCCCCCATCTCGCCACCGAGCACCACCAGCGCGTCGTGGTCGGCGAGGTCGGTGGGCAGGTCCTGGCCGAGGTAGGGCCGGCACACGTCGAGCACGGCCCCGGCATCGACGAGCCACCGGCCGAACCACGCCGCGGGAGCGTCCGCCTCGTGCTCGACGACCAGCACCCGGACCGCGGGCGCGGCGCTCACCGGTCGTCCTCGCCGGGCGCGCGGCTCGGGACGTTCGCCTCCAGCTCGGCCAGCCAGGCGGTCGGCGAGGCATCGGACGGCATCCGCCAGTCACCGCGCGGCGACATCGAGCCTCCGGGGCTGACCTTGGGCCCGTTCGGCAGCGCGGAGCGCTTGAACTGGCTAGCGAAGAAGCGCCGGCAGAAGACCCCCAGCCAGTGGCGCACCGTCGCCAGGTCGTACGCCGTCCGGCGTGCCTCGGGGAACCCCGGCGGCCACTCGCCCGCCTCGGCGTCGCGCCAGGCGTGCCAGGCCAGGAAGGCGACCCGGCTGGGACGGGCCCCGTGCCGCACCATCTGGTACAGCGTGAAGTCCTGCAGGGCATACGGTCCCACGGCGTCCTCGGTGGACTGGGGGCGCTCACCCTCGGCGGCCGGCACCAGCTCCGGGGAGATCTCCTGCTCGACGATCTCGCGGAGCAGGGCGTTCGTCTCCTCGTGATGCTGGCCCGAGTCGGCCACCCAGCGGATCAGGTGCTGGATCAGCGTCTTGGGCACCCCGGCGTTCACGTTGTAGTGCGACATCTGGTCACCGATGCCGTACGTGCACCAGCCGAGCGCCAGCTCGGAGAGGTCACCGGTGCCCACCACGATCCCGCCCCGGTGGTTGGCCAGGCGGAACAGGTAGTCGTAGCGCAGGCCGGCCTGGACGTTCTCGAAGGTGACGTCGTAGACCTCCTCCCCGCGCCCCGCCGGGTGCCCCAGGTCGGCCAGCAGCTGGCCGGCCGCGGGACGGATGTCGATCTCCTCGAACGTGACGCCCAGGGCCGCGGCCAGCCGCGTGGCCAACGACCGGGTGCTCCCGCTCGTCGCGAAGCCCGGCATCGAGAAGGCGTGGACGTCGCTGCGCGGTCGTCCCAGACGGTCCATCGCCCGGGTCGCCACGATCAGGGCGTGGGTCGAGTCCAGGCCTCCGCTGACCCCGATCACCGCCTTCGGTCCGCCGATCGCCGTCAGCCGCCGCTCCAGCGCGGTGACCTGGATCTCGTAGGCCTCGTAGCAGTCCTGGGCCAGCCGTGCAGGGTCGTCGGGCACGAACGGGAACCGGTCCACCGTGCGACGCAGCCCGACGTCTCCCGCAGGGGGCCCGAGGGTGAACGCCACCCGCCGCAGGCGGGACACGCGGTCGGCGTGCGTACGCCGGTTGTCGTCGAAGGTCCCGGTCCGCAGCCGCTCCTGACGCAACCTGTCCAGGTCCACGTCGGCCACGGCGCGACGTGCTCCCACGGGGAACCGCTCCTCCTCCGCGAGCAGCTCCCCGAGCTCGTAGACCATGGTCTGCCCGTCCCAGGAGAGGTCCGTGCTGGACTCCCCCTCCCCCGCGGCGGCGTAGATGTAGGCCGCGGTGCAGCGCGCGCTGGCGCTGCGGACAAGCAGGCGTCGGTCCTCGGCGCGAGCCACTGTGATCGGGCTGCCCGAGAGGTTCGCCAGGACCGTGGCGCCTGCGAGCGCCGCCTCCGCGCTCGGTGGCACCGGCACCCACAGGTCCTCGCAGACCTCGACGTGCAGGACCAGACCGCGGACGTCGCTCGCCTCGAAGAGCAGGTCGGGGCCGAGGGGGGCGGTCCGCCCGGCGAGCGTGACCTCGGCCCCGGCCAGGTCGTCCCCGGGAGCGAAGTGACGACGCTCGTAGAACTCGCGGTAGTTGGGCAGGTTCGCCTTCGGCACGACACCGAGCAGCTCGCCGTCGTGCACGACCAGCGCGCAGTTGAGCAGCCGGTTGCCGGCGACCACGGGGGCCCCCACCAGCAGCACCGGCAGCAACCCGCGCGACCCCTCGACGACGTCGTCGACGGCCCGCTCCACGGCCTCGAGCAGGGTGTCCTGCAGCAGGAGGTCCTCCAACGAGTACCCGGACAGGCACAGCTCGGGGAAGACCGCGACCGCAACGGCGTCGTCGTGGCAGGCACGTGCCTGCGCGAGCACGCGGCGTGCGTTCTCCGCCGGATCGGCCAGGGCCACCGGCAGGGTGCACGCCGCCACGCGGGCGAACCCGTGGGCGTAGGCGGAGAAGAAGTCCACGCGCTCACTCTAGGGTCGCCGCGCCGATGACTCCGGGCCCACCCGCCGGTCCTCCCAGCACCAGCACCGACGAGAGGAACGACCGTGACCACCACCGCGACGCCCCTGAGCACCTGCCTGTGGCTCGACGACGACCTCGAGGACGCCGTGGCGTTCTGGACGTCGCTGTTCCCTCGTTCGTCGGTCGGCGAGGTCGTCCGCAACCCCGACGGCACCGTGCTGGGAGCGGAGTGGACCCTCGACGGCATGCCGTTCCGGGGCATCAACGGCGGCACCGGCCACCACTTCACCGAGGCCGTCTCGATCTCGGTGTCCTGCGCGGACCAGTCCGAGGTCGACTACTACTGGGACGCCCTGGTCGCCGGCGGTGAGGAGTCACGGTGCGGCTGGCTGCGCGACCGGTTCGGCCTGTCCTGGCAGATCGTCCCCACCCGCCTCGGCGAGCTGCTCGGCGATCCCGACCCTGACCGGTCCCGGGCCGCGCTGCAGGCGATGCTCAGCATGGACCGCATCGTCGTCGCCGACCTCGAGGCCGCCGCCGACGCCGCCACGGCTGCCGGGGTCCACCCGGGCTGAGCGGCCTACGATCGGGGCCATGGTCGTACGCGCGGGAGTGGTCGTCACCGGCACGGAGGTCCTCACCGGGCGGGTGGCCGACGCCAACGGTCCGTGGCTGGCCGAGCGCCTGCGGCTGCTCGGGGTGGACGTGGGCCGGGTGGTCGTGGTGGGCGACCGACGTGAGGACCTCGCCGGGGCGATCCGGTTCCTGGCCGCCGACCACCAGCTCGTGATCACCACCGGGGGGCTGGGGCCCACCGCGGACGACCTGACCGCCGAGGTGGT
>JBBQSN010000185.1:0-5930 GCA_038213835.1 Actinomycetales bacterium | reverse complement strand
CTGCCCGAGCCGGAGCACCTGGCGGTCCGGATCGCCTACCTGCTCACCGGCATCGTCGGCAACGGCATCGCGGGGGGGCTGTACATCGGCGCCGGTCTCGGTCCCGGCCCGCGCGACGGACTGATGACCGGCCTGGTGCGGCTGACGGGACGGTCGACGCGGCTGGTCCGCACCACGATCGAGCTGACCGTGCTGGCCCTGGGCTGGCTGATCGGCGGCACGGTCGGCGTGGGCACGCTGCTGTACGCGGTGGGGATCGGTCCGATTGTCCAGCTGTCGCTCGGCTGGTTCACCGTGCGCGCACCGGCCACGGTGGACGAGGACGGGGAGCAGGTAGGGGCGGCCCGCTGAGCCAGCCCCTCTCGGCGCCCCCGGCGACCGGCGGGTCGTCGATGCGTTCAGGGACGGACCAACGGCACCGTGACCTCCACGCCCGTGCTGGTCCCGTCGGGGTCCAGCAGCACCACCTGACGCAGGTCCTGCAGCCGGACGTCGGCACCGCACCGGTCCGCCTCCAGGAGCAGCGCGAGGACGGCCGGGTGAAGCTGGTCGCCCGTGAGGGCGGGCTCTTCGTCGTGCGACCAGCTGCGGGCCGGCCGGCGTGCACCCGGTCACGACGTCCACACCGGGCACCTTCCAGCCATCCGGCGGCGGACCGCCCACCGGCCATCCGCACAGCAACCGAACCGACTCCTGCGAGTCCGGCTCGACCTGGAACGCCGACCACGGCGGGCCCGTGGGGCGCGACCCGGCCTGGTCCAGCGCCCTCCACACCGCGGCGAAGGCCGCGTCGGCCCGCTCGGTGGCCTCGTCGTCGGACCCCCCGGCCGCCTCCTCGACGTCCAACGGCAGCCGCGCACCCACCCGGTGCTGGAGCGCGAAGTCCCGTTCCACGACCTGCCACCGACGGCCCCCGGCCTCCTGCGCGAGGTCCCGCTCGAGCGCCACGATGGCCTCGTCCTGAGCCGCGCGCTCCATGGCAAGCCGCTCGCGGTACCCGTCCAGCGCCCGGGCCGCCGCACTCCCGCCGGCCAGCACGTCGTCGGCCGCCGTCAGCGGCATCCCGGCCCGGCGGAGCTCCCTCAGCCGGAGGGCGGGGACCAGCTGACCCGCGCCGTAGCGGCGGTAGCGCGACCCCGACGTGACGTCGAGCGGCTGCAGGACGCCGCGCTCGTCGTAGTGGCGCAGCGCCTTCACACTCCGCCCCGTCAGCTGCGCGAACTCCCCGATGCTCATCATGCGGACAAGCCTGCCGTCTCCCCTTGCAGGAAGGTCAACCCGTCGGACGGCCGTCGCCGATCAGCCCCGCCAGCCACGACTCGGCCTCGACGAACCCCTCGGCCCCGGTCCACGTCGGCACCCGGGACGGCGTCCTGTCCGCGCGCGGATAGGACCCCAGGAACCGGGTGTTCGGGCTGAGCCGGCGCAGCCCCTTGAGCGCCTCGGCGACGCGCGGCTCACGGACGTGGCCGTCCAGGTCGATCGAGAAGCAGTACTCGCCGAAACCCGCACCGGTCGGTCGGGACTCGATCCGGGTCAGGTCGACCCCGCGGGCCGCGAACTGCTCGAGCAGCTCCAGCAGCGCACCGGAGTGGTTCTCGCGCAGGTAGGCGACCACGCTCGTCCGGTCCGACCCCGTGGCCTGCGGCACCGCCCCCGGCAACGAGATGACGACGAAGCGCGTGGTGGCGGGCCGGTCGCCGATGTCGCCGGCCAGCACCTGCAGGCCGTAGCGCTCGACGGCCGACGGCGCGCAGATCGCCGCGTCGTAGGCGTCCTCGCCGTCCTGGGCCAGACCCGAGGCGGCCGCCGCGGTCGACATCGCCGGCTCCACCGAGACGTCGGGCAGGGTGTCGGACAACCAGGCCCGGCACTGCGCCTCGGCGTGCGGGTGGCTGGCGACCCGACGGACGTCGGCCAACGTCGTACCGGGCCGGGCGGCCAGGACGAAGGTGACCGGGACCAGATGCTCGGCCACGATGACCAGCGGCGGGGTGCTGGCGCTCAGGGCGTCGAGGGTGGCGTTGACCCCGCCCTCGAGCGAGTTCTCGATCGGCACGACGGCTGCGTTCATCTCACCAGTGCGAACCGCCTCGAAGCAACGGCCGACCGTGGCCATCGCCACCCGATCGACGTCGGGGGCGTCGTGCCCGGCCAGGACGCCGTCCAGCGCGACCTCGGTGAACGTGCCCGCGGGGCCGAGGAAGGCGACGCGCCGGGCGGGGTTCGGCGGTCCGGTGCTGGTCACGCCCGGCAACGCTAGGGCATCCGGCCAGCTCACCCGCGGTCGAGTGTCGCGCACGGGGTCACGGCTGCTGCCAGGGTGGCGAGGTACGCCCGGATCGCAGCCCGCTGACGTCGACCGCCGCCGAGAGGTCCCCCGCCTGGTCGCGGCCGATGACGCTCAGGGTGCCGTCGGACTCCAGCACCACCGCGGCGACCTGGGCCAGGTCACCGGTGCCGGACGAGCGCACAGCCTGGTGCACCTCGCCCTCGGTCAGCCGTTGCCCGCGCATCGCCTCCCGGTCGATCACCCCGTCACGCAGCACGAGGGTCGGCCGGGCGGTGACGAAGGACCGGCCGCCCGGCAGCCGCGACGTGGTCGCGGCCACCCCTAGCTGCAGCCCGGCCAGCAGGACCAGCGCGAGCGCACCCTCGACCCACGGCACGTCGCTGCTCAGCAGGATCGTGGCCAGGGTGGAGCCCAGGGCGACGGTCACCACCAGGTCGAAGGCGTTGAGCTTGGCCAGGGTCCGCTTCCCGCTGATCCGCAGGACCAGCACGAGCCAGACGTAGGCCGCCGTGCCCACCAGGACGACGCGGAGCAGACCGGACCAGGTGTCGAACCACATCCGACACTGTCCTCACGCCTGGCCGTCCGGCGCAACTGACGCACCCGGTGCCCGTGCGCTCAGCGGAACCGGCGGCCCTCGTCCCGGCGGTAGGCCCACACCGCCACCGCACCGGCGACCAGCGTCCAGACGACGAGCACCGGCAGCGCCGCGGTCGGTAGGTCCGCGCCCGTGGTCGCGGCGATCACCAGGTCGCGACCGGCGCGGGTGGGCAGCCCCTGCGAGAGCCCGTCCAGCCAGGCCGGGAACGCGTCGGGAGGGATGAACAGCCCGCCGCCGAACGCCAACGGGAACAGCAGCACCTGCGCCACCGGGACGGCTGCTTTGACCGGCAACGAGTAACCGACCGCCACGCCCATGAACAGCAGGGGCACGCCGGCCAGGCCCAGGGCTGCGAGGCCGAGCACGGCCTGGGTCGGGGTGACGGTCGCCTCGGTGAGCAGGGCGGCGGTCAGCAGCAGCGGCAGCAGGCCGATCAGCGCGAACAGAACCCCGTTCAGCAACCGGGCGAGGATGCGCGGACCGGCACCTACCGGCAGCGTCCGGACGTAGGGGTCCCAGGGGGTGCTGCGGTCGTCGGACACCCCCACGCCGAACTGGAACAGGCAGACCGAGAACACGGCGAACAGGCTGAGCTGGGACGCCGCCGCCGTGGCCGCCACCGGGTCGTCGGAGACCTCGCTGAACGGCACGACGAAGAACAGGAACGACAGCACGGGGAACACGACCGTGCCGATGACGGCGATCGGGACGCGCAGGGTCTCCAGCGCGACGTAGCGGGTGTGGAGCGCGACCAGGCTCATGCGTGGGCTCCGGTCCGGGTGGTCCCTGCGGCACCGTCGGCGGTCAGGGCGAGGAACGCCTCCTCGAGGGAGGCGGGTGCGACCTGCAGGTCGCTGAAGGCGACGTCGCTGCGGACCAGCTCCCGGACCAGCGCGTCGGAGTCAGCCGTGAAGAGCGACCAGAGGTCGTCTTCGCCGGCCTCGGCCCGGACCAGGTTCGCCAGCGGCGGCAGGGCGCCGGCGCGGATGCTGACCCGCCGCTGCTGCACCCGCGCGCGGACGGCCCCCAGGGTGTCGTCGACCAGGACGCGACCGGAGGCGACGACGACGACCCGTTGGGCGAGCGCCTCGATCTCCTCCAGGTAGTGGCTGGTGACCACGACCGTCCCGCCGTCGGCGTGGAAGTCGCGGACCTTCTGCCACAGCAGACGCCGGGCGTCGACGTCCAGACCGGTCGTGGGCTCGTCCAGCACCAGCAGGCGGGGGCGGCCGACCAGGGCCAGCGCGACCGACAACCGACGTCGCTGACCTCCCGACAAGCCACCCGTCTGCCGGCCGGCCTGCTCGGTCAGGCCGAGCTCGTCGAGCAGCTGCGCCGTGGGCACCGGGTCGGCGTGGTGGCCGCCGACGAAGTCCAGCACCTCGCGGACCCTGAGGGTCGCCGGGAGGGCGGTCTCCTGCGGGGTGCAGCCCAGCAGGGTCCGGCTGGCCGGGGTGCGGGGGTCGCCGCCGAACAGCTCGACGGTGCCGCGGTCCGGGCGGCGCAGACCCAGCAGCAGGTTGATGAGCGTGGACTTACCCGCACCGTTCGGCCCGAGCAGCCCGAGGATCTGGCCTGCCGGCACGTCCAGGCTGACGTCGTCCAGGGCGAGGACGTCGCCGTAGCGGCGCGTCACGCCGAGCCATCTCGCGAGGACCTCGTTCATCGTCCCTCCCCTCCTTCTCGGTCATCCGGTCCGGTCGGTGCGGCGCCGGCGGGGGTGGTCGCCGTCAGCAACGAGCGCAGTGCGCCCAGGTAGTCCTCGTAGGCGTTGCGTCCGGTGCGCGTGAGGGCAAGATAAGTGACGGGTGATCGGCCCTTGTGGGTCTTGGTCACCTCGACGTACCCCGCGTCCTCGAGCTTGCGCAGGTGGGTCGCGAGGTTGCCCGCGGTCATGTCGAGCAGCTGCTGCACCCGCGGGAACGCGATCCGGTCCCCGGTCGACAGCGCTGCCAGCGTCGTGGTCAGCCGGAGCCTGGCCTGGGCGTGGATGACCGGGTCGAGCTCGACGGGCCGGGCGTCGGCGTCGGCACTCATGCCGGAACCGGGGTGGCGAGGCGATACCGCCGCAGCGCGGACCACCCCGCCGCCGCGAGGAATCCGCCGCCGCCGGCCAGGCTCATCACCAGGTACAGCGGCAGCCGCCCCAGCAGGCAGCCGACGCCGGTCGTCCCGATGATCCAGGCGCCGATGACGAACTGGTGCGGCTCGTCCCAGACGGCCGCGCCGCCGATGTACAGCAGCCCGACGACCAGCCCGGACAGTGCCGGCCACATCAGTGCCGTCGCCTCCGGCGGGGCGCCGAGGCGCTCCGCGGACAGCACGATGCACGGCAGCATCGCGAACCCGGCCGCAACGAGCAGGGCGAAGAACAGCAGGCCGTCGAACAGGCCCGGCAGGGCCACCAGGGGCCCGCCGTCGCGCAGCGGGGACGAGAGCCAGAACACCCCGAAGCCGACGAACCAGGCGACGCCCCAGGCGCCGAAGACCACGCGCTCGTCAGGAACGAGGGCTCGATGGGTGCGGGCCCGGGTCTCGGCCACGAGGCGGAGCTGCTGCGCCGGGTCGAGCGCACCGTCCGCAGCGGTCGCCTCACCCGTCGCGAGGTCCTGCTCGTCGCGGCTCACGTCGCGTTCGCTCTGCATGAGAGGTCATGGGTAGTTTGTAGTACAAAGTGGTTGGCTAGTGCAAGGGGTGTGTAGGGCAGATCGCGGTGCTCTCCCGTGCCCACCCGTCGCCTACGCTTTCCGCGTGCCCCAGGACCAGCCCCCAGACCAGCCCCCAGACCAGCCCGACGCTTTCGACGGCACCGTGCACCTGGGGCACAGCCGGATCGACGTCGACCGCCGCGCCCGCACCGGCGACCCCGAGGTCGTGTTCGGCGCCGGCAAGAGTGCCGCCCAGGTCGTGGAGATCCTGGCCACGCTCCACGCCGCGCACCCCGACACCGCCGTGCTCGCCACCCGCCTGGACGACGCGGCGCTGGCTGCCGTCGACGCCCAGCTGCCGGGGGCCGTCGTCGACCCGTTCGCCCGC
>JBBQSN010000184.1:0-5937 GCA_038213835.1 Actinomycetales bacterium | reverse complement strand
GTCGGCTCACCGTCGGTGACCACCAGGACGACGGGGTCGGACGCGCTGTGCCGGCGCAGGTGCCGCCCGGCCAGGGCGAGGGCGTGCGAGAGGTTGGTGCCCTGCTGGTAGTCCGGCTCCACCGCGGCCAGCTCGGCCTGGGTCAGGGTCGCGGCGTAGCGACCGAAGCCGATGATCTGCAGGGCGTCCTGCGGGAACCGGGTGGCGACGAGGTGCGCGAGGGCCAGGGCGGTCTGCTTCATCGGCCCCCACCGGCCCTCGGCCACCATCGAGTACGACAGGTCGACCAGCAGGGCGACCGCCGCGCCGCTGCGGCGCTCGGTCTCGACCACCTCGAAGTCGGCCACCTCCAGCGAGACCGCGCCCTCACCGCCCTCGGATACCCTGCGCCGCAACGCGTTCTGCACGGTCCGAACCACGTCGATCGGTTGGGTGTCACCGAACTCCCAGGGCCGGGACGCACCGGTCGCCTCACCGGCCGCGCCGGCGGAACGCAGGTCGTGCTGCCCCCGGCGGCCGTTCTCGAGGTCGGAGAACACGTGCCTCAGGGCGGTGGAGCCGAGCCGTCGCAGCGCCTTCGGGCTGAGGGTCGTGCCGTCGGGACCTGTGGTCACCCACCCCTGGCGGCGCAGCTCGCGCTCGAGCTCGGCGAGGCGGCGGACGTCGTCGGCCGACCCTCGCCCGAGGTGCCGCTCGACGGCCTCGACGTCGACGTCGTCCAGGGTCGCCCCGGGGTGCTCCTGCCCGAGCTGCTCGACCAGGTCGTCGAGGTCGGCCAGCTCGGCGAGGGCACCGGTGGCGTCGCCGTAGCCGAGCGGCTCGGACCCCGTCGTCTGCCGGGCCCGGTCCCAGGCCAGCTCCGGACGCAGCGCCCGCAGGGACTCCGACAAGGCTGCCAGCTGGTCGGCGAGCGCCGTGGACATCGGGCCGGCCAGGGCCTGCGACATCAGGCCGGCCAGCTCCTCACGCTGCGACGGCGACAGCGAGCGCATCAGCTGCTCGGCCGCAGCCGCCTGCCGGGCGAGCTGGTCGACGAGCTCGTCGGTGCTCTCTGGATCCTCCGGGAAGAAGTCCCCGTGCTGCTCCATGAACTCGGAGAAGGCGTCGGTGGTGTCGTGGCCCGAGGCGTGCTGGGCGAGCAGGTCGTTGAGGTCGAAGAGCATGGCCGACATCCGCGCCGCGGCCTCGGGGTTCGTGGCCGGGTCGGCGCCCTGCAGCGCCGCGCGCATCCCGGCGAAGCGCTGGTCCAGCACCTCGCCGCGCAGCTCGTCCAGGATCTTCTGGTAGTCGGCCTTCGCGTCGTCGCTCGTCCACTCGTAGTCGGCGAGCTCGCGGACGGCCGCCGCGGTGGATCGGGGCAGCGCGTCGAGACGGGCCCGGGAGAACTGCGCGTCCAGGTCCGGCTCGCCGGGGTCGTCCTCGCCACGGGCCGCGGCCACTCGGTCGTCGAGGGCGTCACGCTCGGCAGCCAGCGCCTGGTCCAGCAGTGCACGAGCGCGGGTGACGGTTCCGTCCAGACGCCCTCGGCGCGAGGCCTGCTGGCGCATCCGACGGGCCCTGGCCTCGAGGTCGTCCAGGCCGCGCGCACCGTCCTGGCCGCGCCGGAGCAGGTCGCGCAGCGCCTCGCGCAGGCTGCCGCCCGCAAGCACCTCCTCGCCCACGGCGTCGACCGCTGCCCGGACGTCGAAGGGCGGCGCCAGCGGGTCGGGGCCACCGGACCAGGCGCCGTAGCGGTACCGGCGGTCGTGCCGGCCCGCACCGCCGCTGGGCTGGGCCGTCATCCCCCGTAGACCGTCCGACCGCCGTCGGCGGGCTCCTTGCCCAGCCGACGGGTGAGGTGCAGCCCCTCGAGGACCAGCTCGACGGCGGCAGCGGCCTGGCCGGACGACGGCGCGTCGCCGGAACCGAGCCGGTCCAGCACCTTCGACAGCCCGGCGACCTGGCCGACCTGCGCCAGGACCTCGGCGGAGGTGACGCCCTCACCGGTCTCGACAGTGGCGCCGTCGGCCATCAGCGTGGTGAAGCCCCCGAGGTCCAGCCCACCGAGGCGGGCTCGGAACGTCTCCGCGACAGCGGTTCTCAGCAGGTGGGCCAACACCTCGATCTCGCGACCCTCGTGCCCAGACTCGAACTCGACCTTGCCGCGCAGCGTGCCGACGACCGACTCGGTGTCCCCGACGCGGGCGACCGGGTCGTCCTCGCCCCGCAGCGCGCCGCGCCGGAGCGCCGCGGCCGAGACCGTCTCGGCACCGGCCACCGCGAACCGGGCCGAGACGCCGGAGCGGGAGTCGACCGCCGGGGACTCGCGCACCCCACGGGCGAACCGGGCGACGACCTCGAGGACGTGCGCGGGCACCTCGGCCACGAGCTCGGCCTCCTGGGTCAGCAGGTCGATCTCGTCGGAGAGCTCGAGCGGGTAGTGGGTGCGGATCTCGGCGCCGAAGCGGTCCTTGAGCGGGGTGATGATGCGACCGCGGTTGGTGTAGTCCTCCGGGTTCGCACTGGCCACGAGCAGCAGGTCGAGGGGCAGCCGCAGCTGGTAGCCGCGCACCTGGATGTCCCTCTCCTCCAGCACGTTCAGGAGCCCGACCTGGATCCGCTCGGCGAGGTCCGGGAGCTCGTTGACCGCCACGATCCCACGGTGCGCGCGGGGTACGAGACCGTAGTGGATCGTGTCGGGGTCACCGAGGCTGCGCCCCTGGGCCACCCGGACGGGGTCGACGTCGCCGATCAGGTCGCCGATGCTGGTGTCCGGGGTGGCGAGCTTCTCCGCGTAGCGCAGGGAGCGGTGCCGCCACGCGACCGGCAGCTCGTCACCGAGCTCGGCGGCGCGCCGGATCGACTGCGGGACGACGGGCTCGTACGGGTGCTCCCCGAGCTCGGAGCCCGCGATCACGGGTGTCCACTCGTCCAGCAGGCCGACGAGGGACCGGATCAGGCGGGTCTTGCCCTGCCCCCGCTCGCCGAGGAGCACCAGGTCGTGGCCGGCGAGGATCGCCCGCTCGAGCTCGGGAAGCACCGTGTCGTCGAAGCCGACGATCCCGGGGAACCGTTCGGACGCCGTGGTGCCGCTCCGCATCCGCTCCAGCAGGTTCTGGCGCAGCTCGGCCTTGACCGAACGCTGCACGTGCCCGCCGGCACGCAGCTCGCCGAGGTCGGTGGGCAGCGACTCCGGGGGGACTGGTGCGACGGTCACCTGTCGACCGTACGTCCGCGGACCGCAGGTCGGCACCCCGGGCCGGTGACCCGGGGTGCCGACCTGAGCGTCACCAGCGCACGCGCACCACCGTGCCCGGTCCTTCGGGGCCCATCTCGCCGAGCGGGGCGAGCGTGCCGACCCAGAGGCCGCCGCGGTCGACCTCGACCGACAGCGCGTTCGCGATCGAGACGAACGGGGTGACCTTCCCGTTCTTGATCCTCGACACCTGCCCGCCGAACAGCTCGGTGACGTAGATCGTGCCGTTCTTCGCCACCGCGAGGTTCGTCGCACCCGCGAAGCCGCTCGCGACCTTCGTCGCCTTCCCGGTCGCGGGGTTCACCGTGTACACCGCTCCCCGCGCGCCCAGGCTCGGGTCCTCGGGTCCACCGGGCAGGGTCGAGACGTAGAGCATCCCGTCCGGACCCACCTCGACGTCGGTCGGAACCGGCTCGAACCGGTAGGTCTTGCCGACGACGCACGACGGCAGTCCCAGTGCCGTCGCCTGCTCGGCGGTGAACGTGATCGGATGCACCGGCAGCACGGCGACCAGGCTGACCCGCCCGCGCCGGTCGACCTTCAGGAGATCGTTCCCCCCGGCGTCGGCGACGATCCAGGAGCCGTCCTTCCACGCAGTGACGGCGTAAGGGTGGGCGTCGACCAGGCCGGTGTACTCCACCGGGGCCCCGATCTCCTCGAAGGCGGCCCGGACGCAGGGGCCGGGGCCGTTGATGCCGTACTCGACCTTCCTGTCCGGGTTGCGTACGTCCTCGATGCGCCGGAGGTCGGCGCTGAGCGAGTAGCCCTTCGGGCCGCGGACCTCGAGCGTCGCGGTGGCGGCGGTGAAGTTGGTCTCGGTCCAGGCGATCCGCCCGTAGTCGTTGACGTCGACCCCGGCGACGTCCTCGGCGGTTGTGGGGTTCGCGACGGGGACGAGGCCGCCCCCGCGGCCGATCTTCGAGACCTGGACGGCGAAACCGTCGGCCACGTAGACGTGGTGGCCGCTGAGGGCGAGGTTGAAGGGGGCGATCACGTCCGAGGTGACCACCTCGGTCGATGGCCCACCTCCGGCTGATCCCGGAAGCGCGGTGCCGAGCACCAGGGCGCCGGCAGCGAGGGTGGACAGTGCTGTGCGTGCCTGCATGGTCTGTCTCCACGACGGTGTAGTGGCTGCGAGCCCGGCGGGTTCTCGACCGGGCGGAGCGCGTGGGCCACGACACCGGTCCACGCGGAAGCACCCCTCAGGAGGTGCGGCGCGGGGCCAGCATGCTGCATGCCCGTGCGGCCAGTCCAGGGCTTTCTAGGCCGGCGAGAGGGGTGCTGCGGCACAAGCGTGTACGAGACCGGCGAGTCCCGGACAACCCCCAGGAAACCGGGCAGGGGGGTCCTCAGTGGTCCGTGCGCTCCCCGCTGCGGCGGAACGGGAAGCTCGTGCCGGCAGGCGCGACGAGGTCGTCGGCGTACCGCCTCAGGAGCGCGAGGTTGCGGTCGGCGAGGTGGTCGAACCCCTGCCCGACCGAGGACCCAGGGGTCAGGCTCGCCATCGCCTCGTCGGGGTCGAGCCGGGCGGAGACCCAGCACTCGTGGCTCGCGGCCCGGGCCATCGTGTGCGAGGTGGGTCCGACCACGTGCGAGTTGCCGAAGTAGTGCACCCCGGCCGGGTCCGTCCCCGTGGCGTTCGCGGCGACGACGTAGACGTGGTTGTCGTACGCCCTTGCCCGAGAAGTCATCTCGGAGATATCGGCCGACCGCAGCAGGGCAGACGGCCGGGCGATGACCTCCGCACCCTGCACGGCCTGGATCCGCCAGAGCTCGGGGAAGTCGCCGTCGAAGCAGATCGCCATGCCGATCCGGCCGAGGTCGGTCTCGACCACGCACACCTCGTCGCCCGGGGTCACCCACCCTCCGCGCGTGACGATCTCGGTGCAGAACGGGTGCGTCTTGCGGTAGACGCCGGACACCGCGCCGTCGCGGCCGATCAGCACCGAGGAGTTGTAGACCACTCCCCGCTCGGCCCCCCGCTCGTAGGTGCCCCAGACGAGGTGGACGCCGGCCGCTCTGGCGGCCTCCTGCAGCGGCTCCGTGACCGGCCCGGGCACCTCGCTGACGAGGTCCCACAGCTCCTCCGGGCCGCAGCCGGGCGTGAACCCGGTGGACGCCGTCTCCGGCAGCACCACCAGCTCGGCGCCCGTCTCCTGCACGCAGCGAGCGACCCAGGCGGCGGCCGTGGCCGAGTTCTGCCGGATCGTCGCGGGAGTCAGGGGCTGCGGCGACGGCGCCAGCTGGAGGGCGGCGACGGTGAACGCCCGCATCAGCGAGACCTGCGTCCGAGGACCCAGCCGAGCCCGACGCCGACGAGGGCCCAGATCGCCCCGGTGGTGACGGCGGCGGGCACCAGCCAGGCGGGCACGACGTCCACGGCGGCCGTCGCCGCGACGGCCGGGACGGACGCGCCTGCTCCCACCGGCTCGACCTGACCGGACGCAGGAGCCGTCGCGGCGGCTGCAGGCAGGCCCTCGGCGATGACGGTGTCGACCGCACCGAAGAACTGCGCCGCCATCCGCCGGGACACCCCGGACAGCATCCGCTGCCCCACGCCGCCCACCATGCCGCCGACGACGGCGTCGGCGTCGAACTCCAGGTGCGTGCCGCTCCCCTGCTCGGCCAGCCGGACGCCCACCGTCGCGTCGACGCTTCCGGGTGCCCCGGAACCGCTGGCGCGCAACGTGAACGAGTGGGGC
>JBBQSN010000183.1:0-6051 GCA_038213835.1 Actinomycetales bacterium | reverse complement strand
GTCGGCCTGCAGCATCAGGGCCGAGGCCTTCTTCTCGACGTTGGCCCGCTCGCGGTGGCGGCGGCGCTCGTCGGTCTCGCGCTGCTGCAGGTAGGTCTTCCAGCCGACGTTGTACACGTCCAGGACGGCCCGGTTGGCGTCGAGGTAGAAGACCTTGTTGACGACGGTCTCGATCAGCTCGGTGTCGTGGCTGATGATGACGAGGCCGCCCGAGTACCCCTTGAGGTAGTCGCGCAGCCAGTGCACCGAGTCGGCGTCGAGGTGGTTGGTCGGCTCGTCCAGGAGCAGGGTCTGGGCGCCGGAGAACAGGATGCGCGCCAGCTCGACCCGGCGGCGCTGACCGCCGGAGAGGGTTCGGAGCGGTTGCGAGAGAACGCGTTCCGGGAGACCCAGGTTGCCGGCGATACGCCCGGCCTCGGCCTCGGCCGCGTACCCGCCCTTGCTGGTGAACTCCGCCTCGAGCCGGGAGTAGCGCGCCATCGCGTCGTCTCGGGTCTCGTCGACGACCGAGGCCATCGCCCCCTCGGCCTCGCGCATCCGCGTGATCACGCGGTCGAGGTCGCGGGCCGACAGGATGCGGTCGAGCGCGAGCACCTCGAGGTCGCCGGTGCGGGGGTCCTGCGGCAGGTAGCCGACGTCGCCGCTGGCGCTCACCGTGCCGGCGTGCGTCTCGCCCTGCCCGGCGAGGACCTTGGTGAGCGTGGTCTTCCCCGCGCCGTTGCGGCCCACGAGTCCCACGCGATCACCCGGAGCGACGCGGAAGGTGACGTCCTGCATCAGGATGCGGGCGCCGGCGCGCAGCTCGACGCCCTGTGCCGTGATCACGTTGGCCTCCTCCGCCTGCTCGCCCGCCTGCTGATGCTCGTGTGCTCGTGGGCGCGCCCAGCGGTACCGATCTCACTAGTCTACGGCTGGCGACGGTGGCCGCCGACCGCGTTCCCACCTGCGTCCCGCCCGCGCTCCTGACCGGGGCCGTCGTCCCGGAGGTGCCTGTGAGCGAGTGGAGCGAGCGAACCATGATGCGCAGCGCTCGGCGAACGGCGAGCGGCCAGCCGTGAGCTTCAACGAGGGTGTGAGCCTCGACACCAGCCACGCCTCCCGGGGGCGGGGCGGCGGGCGGGGCGGTCTCGCCATCGGCGGCGGGGTGGGCGGCCTCGTGGTCGTGCTCATCGCCCTGTTCCTGGGTGTCGACCCCGGCCAGCTCGCGGGCGGCGGCGACACCGGCCAGGGGCCGGTGGGCGACGACCTGGCCGCCCAGTGCCAGGACGCGCAGGACGCCAACACGAACGTCGAGTGCCGCATCATCGCCACGGAGAACAGCCTGGACGCCTACTGGTCGCAGGTGCCGCTCGCGGCGCAGTACCAGCGTCCGCAGACCGTGGTGTTCCAGGGCCGGACCGACACCGGCTGCGGCCCCGCGACCTCGGCCGTCGGTCCGTTCTACTGCCCCACCGACACCACGATGTACTTCGACGCGAGCTTCTTCGACGTCCTCACCCAGCGGTTCGGCTCCAGCGGCGGCCCGCTGGCGCAGGAGTACGTCGTCGCGCACGAGTTCGGCCACCACGTGCAGAACGTGCTCGGCGTGCTGGGGGCGGCGCAGCAGGACCCGCAGGGCGAGGAGTCCGGCGCGGTCCGGGTCGAGCTGATGGCGGACTGCCTCGCGGGGGTCTGGGCGGGCAACGCGGCGTCGACGGTCGACCCCGACACGGGCGTGACGTTCCTCGAGCCGCTCACCGACCAGGACATCGCCGATGCCCTGTCGGCCGCCTCCTCCGTGGGTGACGACCGGATCCAGGAGGCGACCCAGGGCCGCGTCGACCCCGAGGCGTGGACGCACGGCTCCTCCGAGCAGCGGCAGCGCTGGTTCACCACCGGCTACGAGTCCGGCGACCTGGTCAGCTGCAACACCCTGGACGCCACGGACCTGTGACCACCAGCGGGCCCCCGCGCCCGGCCGGCCGGCGCTCCCCTACCCTCCGGGGCATGACCTCGGCCACCCCGCAGCCCGCTGGCCGCACCGTCCGCGGGCGGCGCACGCCCGCCCGGGACATCGCGCTGATCGCCAGCTTCGCGGCCCTGATCGCCGTGCTCGGCCTGCCCGGTGCGATCGCCCTGCCGGGCAGCGTCGTGCCGATCACGCTGCAGACGATGGGCGTGATGCTCGCCGGCTCGGTCCTCGGTGCGCGGCGCGGCGCGCTGGCGGTGCTCACGTTCCTCGCGCTGGTGGCCGCGGGCCTCCCGCTCCTGTCCGGCGGCCGCGGGGGCCTCGCCGTGTTCGTCGGGCCGAGCGCCGGCTACCTCGTCGGGTTCGCCGCCGGCGCGCTCGTGATCGGCTGGCTGGCGCAGCGTCGGCTGCCCTCCTACCCGCTGTGGTGGGGAGGCCTGTCCAACGTCGTCGGCGGCATCCTGGTCGTCTACGCGTTCGGCATCCCCGGCACCGCTCTCGCCCTGGGCACCGACGGGCTGGTGGCCACGGCGATCGCCGCGGTCGTCTTCCTGCCCGGCGACCTGCTCAAGGTGGTCGTCGCCACCGCCGTCGCCGCCGCGGTGCACCGCGCCGTACCCGACCTGGTGCCGACGCGACGGGCCTCCCGGGAACGCGTCTCCGCTCGCTGAGCACGTGGCGCCACCCCCGTCCGCGGACCTGCTGGAGACCGCCGACCAGCGCGACCTGCTCGGGCGCTTCGTCCGCGCCGCGGCGCAGGACCGACCCGTGGCGGTGCTCGACCCGACCTGGCCCACCGCGCTGCTCGACGGTGCCCGCGCCGCAGTCGCCGCCGCCACCGACGAGGGTCGGCTGGGGCCGGGCCGGATGGTGGTGTTCACCTCAGGCAGCGCCGGCACCCCCCGCGGGGTGCTGCGGGCGCAGGACTCGTGGCGGGCGAGCCTGGGCCCGCTCACCGACCTGCTCGACCTCACGGCCGAGGACGCGGTCTGGACGCCCGGTCCGCTGTGGTCCTCGTTGTCCCTCTACGCCGCCTGGCACGCGACCACGGTCGGTGCCGCGACCGTCCTGGCGGACCAGGACCCCGCAGCCGCCACGGTCGTGCACTGCGTCCCCAGCGCCTTGGGCCGGGTCCTGGCTGCCGCCCCGCCACGGCTGCGCGCCGTGGTGCTCGCGGGGGAACCGGTCTCCTCGCGGCATCGCCTGGACTGCGCGGACCACGGATGGCGGCTGCACGAGTACTACGGCGCGGCGGAGCTGTCCTTCGTCGGCTGGTCGGCCGACGGCCTGCCCTGGCGTCCCTTCCCCGGCGCCCAGGTGCAGCTGCGGCGGCGCGAGGTCTGGGTGCGGTCCCCCTACGTCTCGCTCGGTGCGCTCGACGGCCGCCCCGGCACGCTCCGGACCGACGACGAGGGCTGGGCCACCGTGGGTGACCACGGCACGGCGCTGCACGGCGGCTACGTCGTCACGGGCCGGGGCAGCTCGGCGATCAGCACGGGCGGGCACACGGTCGTGGCCGAGCACGTCGAGCAGGTCCTGCTGGCCGTCCCCGGGGTCCGGGGCGCCGTCGTGCTGGGCCTGCCTGACGACCGGCTGGGCCAGGTCGTCGCTGCCGTGCTGGAGGGCAGCCCCACCGGGACCGACCTGCGTGCGGCCCTGGGACGACTGGCTGCCCCGGCGCGTCCACGTCGGTGGGCCCTCGTCCCGGCCCTGCCGCGGACCTCGTCCGGCAAGCCCGACCGTGCCGCCGTCCGGGCGCTCGTCGACGACGCGATGCTGGCACCGGGCGCCCTGCCGTGAGCACCTACGCTGGCGACGCCATGCCCGCTCCCTCCGTCCTCGCGCCCAGGACCCCCGTGGTCGTCGCGGCCCGGCGCACCCCGATCGGCACCGCCGGGCACGCCCTGCGCGAGGTCGACGTCGTGGGCCTCGCCGCCCCCGTGCTCGCCGCCCTGATCGCCGACGTCCGCTCGATCGGGCTGCCCCCGGAGATCCACGACGTGGTCCTCGGCAACGTGATGGGCCCCGGCGGCAACCCGGCCAGGGTCGCCGCCCTCGCGGCGGGCCTGGGCGAGCAGGTGCCGGGCGTGACCGTCGACCGGCAGTGCGGCAGCGGGCAGGAGGCCGTGCACCAGGGCGCGGCGGCCGTGCTCGTGGGCGCCGGTCTGGTCCTCTCCGGCGGCGTCGAGAGCGCGAGCACGGCCCCCACCCGGACCTGGCCGTCCGGAGCGCCCTACGACCGCGCCCCGTTCGCGCCCGCTGACCTCGGGGACCCGGACATGGGTCCGGCGGCCGAGGACGTCGCCGAGCGCTGCGGGGTGACCCGCGAGCGGCAGGACGCCTACGCGCTGCGGTCGCACCGGTCGACCGTCGCGGCAGCAGGCGACGGCGCCTTCGACGCCGAGATGGTTCCTGTGGCAGGGGTTCTCGCCGACGAGCGACCTCGTCCACGGATGTCCGCAGAGCTGCTGGCCCGGCTGCCGTCAGCCTTCCGGCCCGATGGGACGGTGACCGCCGGCAACGCGTGCGGGGTCAGTGACGGCGCGGCGGCCGTCGCCCTGGTGCCCGAGGAGCTGCGGGGCGGGGTCCCGGGCCTGGCGCTGCGCGGCTGGGTGACGTGCGGGGTCGCCCCCCGGCTGCCCGGTCTCGGCCCGGTCTCCGCCGTCCGCACGCTCCTGGAGCGCACCAGGACCGCACTCGAGGAGGTCGCGGTGCTCGAGACCACCGAGGCGTTCGCCGCGCAGCTGCTCGCCTGCACCGACGCCCTCGGCCTGGACCCCCTCGGCACAGACGACCACCGGGTCAACGCCCAGGGCGGGGCGATCGCTCTCGGGCACCCCTGGGGTGCGTCCGGGGCCCTGCTGGTGGTGCGGCTGTTCGCGCGGATGGTGCGCGCCGACCTCCCGGCCGGGACGCTCGGGATCGCGACCTGCGCGGTCGGCGGCGGGCAGGGGCTCGCGCTGCTGGTGGAGCGGGTCTGATGATCCGGCTGACCGGCGTGGGCGTGCGCTACGGCGAGCGGTGGGCGCTGCGCGGCGTGGACCTCGAGCTCGCCGAGCGCAAGGTGGTGGTCCTCGGGGCCAACGGGTCCGGGAAGTCGACCTTGGCCCGCCTGCTCAACGGCCTGGTCCTGGCGACCGAGGGCGAGGTCGACGTCGACGGCCTCGACCCGGCGCGCGCGGGCCACGACGTGCGCCGCCGGGTGGGGTTCGTCTTCACCGACCCGGACGCCCAGATCGTGATGCCCACGGTCGCCGAGGACGTCGCGTTCTCGCTGCGCCGCCGGCGGCTGCCGAAGGACGAGGTGGCCGAGCGCGTGGAGGCGGTGCTGGGTCGCTTCGGGCTGGCCGGCCACCTCGACCACCCGGCGCACCTGCTCTCCGGCGGCCAGAAGCAGCTGCTCGCGCTGGCCTCGGTGCTGGTGACCGAGCCCGACCTGCTGGTGTGCGACGAGCCGACCACCCTGCTCGACCTGCGCAACACCAGGATGGTCGGTGACCTGCTCCTTGGCCTCGACCAGCGCGTGGTGATGGTCACCCACGACCTCGACCTGGTGCCCGGGTGGGACCGTGTGGTCGTCGTGGACGAGGGCCGGGTCGTGGCCGACGGCGCTCCCGAGGAGACGGTGGCGCGCTACCGGGAGGTCGTCTCGTGACCGGTCTCTACCGGCCGGGGTCCTCGTGGCTGCACCGTGCTCCGGCGGGCGCGAAGCTCGCCCTGCTCGCCGCCCTCACCACGGTGCTGGTGGTGCTGCGCTCACCGGCGGCCGTCGGGGTCGCCGCGGTCGTCTGCCTGCTCGGCTACGCGGTCGCCGGCTGGGGGCCGGTGGTGGCGCTGACACAGGTCCGGCCGCTGCGCTGGGTGCTGCTGCTGCTCGTCCCGTTCCAGCTCTGGACCGCCGGCCCGCGTGCCGCCCTCGTCGTGGTGGGCACCCTCGTGGTGGCGGTCGCGGCGGCGTGCCTGGGCACCCTCACGACGCGGGTGAGCGACCTGCTGGACACCCTGGTGCGGCTGCTGGCACCGCTGCGACTGCTGCGGGTCGATCCCGAGCGGGCCGGGCTGGCCCTCGCGCTGGCCGTGCGGTCGGTGCCGGTCATCGGCGC
>JBBQSN010000182.1:0-6138 GCA_038213835.1 Actinomycetales bacterium | reverse complement strand
CTGGCGGCGCGCGACGTGGTGGTCGGCGGCGAGGACGGTCTCAACCTCTGGGTGCCGGTCCGCGACGAGGCCGCCGCGCTGGTGCGGCTGGCCTCGCAGGGGATCGGCGTCGCCCCCGGCACGCCGTTCACCGTGCTGCCGAGCGAGCAGGGGCACGTCCGGGTGACCGTCGGGCTCGTGGGCACGGACATCGAAGCAGTCGCCGACGAGGTCGCCGCAGCCGCCCGGACGGGCGGCTGGGGGAGCCGGGGGCGATGACTCAGGCTCACCGTGAACAACGCGTCGTTCGTGTCGGCCGGCTCACCCATACTGTGGTCGTGGTGACCGCATACGAGCACGTCGGCGACTCCTCGGCCCTCGCCGCGCTCGAGGGCTCGGTCCTCCAGCCGCTGTGGCTGGACAACCCCGACCGACCCGCGCCGCGGCCGGCGCTGACGGGTGACGTCAGCGTCGACCTCCTGGTCGTCGGCGGGGGATTCACCGGCCTGTGGACCGCCCTGCGTGCGGTCGAGCGGGACCCCGGGACCAGCGTCCTGCTGGTCGAGGCGGACCGCATCGCCGAGCACGCGACCGGCCGCAACGGTGGGTTCTGCGAGGCCAGCATCACGCACGGGGAGCTCAACGGACGCACCCGCTGGCCGGGGGAGTACGACGAGCTGCACCGGCTGGGGCTGCGCAACCTCGACGAGATCGAGGAGACGATCGACAGGCACGGCATCGACTGCGGCTTCGCTCGCGGCGGGGCCCTCGCCGTGGCGACCCGCCCCCATGAGGTCGCTGGCCTGGACCCGGGCCGCGAAGGTTTCCTGGACGCCGCGGCGGTGCGCCGGATGGTCGACTCGTCGTCCTACCTCGCGGGCCGGCACACCCCCGGTGAATGCGCCGTCCTCGATCCCGCTCGGCTCGCCTGGGGCCTCGCGGACGTCGCTGAGCGGCACGGCGTCCGGGTCGCCGAGAACACCCGCCTGGAGACCCTGCGAGGAGAGGGTGACCACGTGAAGGCCGTCACCACCCGCGGCACGGTGCGGGCGGCGAAGGTGGTGCTCGCGACGAACGTCTTCCCGGGACCGTTGCGGCGCCCGCGCTGGTCGGTGGTGCCCGTCTACGACTACGTCCTTGCCACCGAGCCGCTCACGGACGGCCAGCTCGCGGCGATCGCCTGGGACCCGACCATCGGCGTGGCCGATTCCGGCAACCAGTTCCACTACTACCGGATCACACCCGACCGCCGGATCCTCTGGGGCGGCTACGACGCCATCTACCACTTCGGGGGCTCCATCAAGCCGGAGTACGACGACCGCCGTGCGACGTTCGAGACCCTCGCCCGCAACTTCGCCGAGACCTTCCCCCAGCTCGAGGGCATCCGCTTCACCCACCGCTGGTCCGGGGTGATCGACACCTCCACCCGCTTCTGCGCCTTCTTCGGTCGTGCTCACCGCGGCCGGACGACGTACGCCACGGGGTTCACCGGTCTCGGCGTGGGCGCATCCAGGTTCGCCGCCGACGTCATGCTCGACCTGCTCTCGGGGCAGGAGACGGAACGCACCCGCCTCGAGATGGTGCGACGCAAGCCGCTGCCGTTCCCGCCGGAGCCGCTGGCGTGGATCGGCATCCAGCTGACCCGCTGGTCGCTCGCGCGCGAGGACCGCACTGGTGCGCGCAACGCGTGGCTGCGCACGCTGGACCGCTTCGGCCTGGGCTTCGACTCGTGACCGAGCCACTCCGCAAGCTCTACCTCGCCTGACCGCGGCCCCGAGCGGCGGGTGGCAGGTCATCGACGGACGCCGTCGATGCCGAGATCGGGTCCTCGGGCAGCTGGCTGACCTGTTCCCGGCACCAGGCGGACACGTCGCGGGTGCCGTCCAGGACGCGTGCGCGGAAGGACGGCCACGGCTCCCAGCTGACCTCACCGACCTCGTCCGCGTCCGGCTCGAGCGGGCCGGAGACGGTCGCCACGAAGACCGGGCACATCTCGTTCTCGACGACCCCGTCGTACTCGGCGCGGTAGCGGAAGCGGGGGAGGAGGAGCTTCAGGTCGGCGACCGCGGTGCCGAGCTCCTGGGCGACCCGGCGTCGTACGGCGTCCTCGAGTGTCTCGCCCGGGGCCGGGTGGCCGCAGCAGCTGTTCGTCCAGACCCCCGGGAAGGTCCGCTTCGTCGACGCGCGACGGGTGACGAGCACGTTGCCGGAGTCGTCGAAGAGATAGCACGAGAAGGCCAGGTGCAGCGGGGTGTCGGCGTGGTGCACAACTGCCTTGTCGGCGGTGCCCACGGCCTGCCCTGCCTCGTCGAGGAGGACCACGTGCTCGGTCATGCTGGTGTCCTCACTGGTCGGGCGAGCTGGTTGACGGCCGCGGCGAAGAGCCAGGGCACCCGTTCGGCGGCCGGCACCAGCCGACGGCGTACGGCCTGGTGCGAGGTGGCACGCAGCAGCGCGTGCGTGAGGAGCTCGTGCCGCATCCCGAGCCGACGCGCCTGCTGGTCATAACGATCGGGATGGTCGGACCGCACGCAGGCCACGGCGACCCGCGCCTGGGCGAGGCCCAGGGCGATCCCCTCGCCGGTGAGGGCGTCCACGTAGCCGCCGGCGTCGCCGACGAGCAGCACCCGGCCCGCCGAGCGGGAGGTCGCGCGCTGCCGCAGCGGACCGGCTCCCATGACCCGGGTCCGGTCACCGGTGAGGCGCTCGCGGAGCACGGGGAAGTCGTCGAGCAGGTCCTCGAACCTCGTCCCGGCGTCGCTGAGCACGGCGACACCGACCAGGTCGTCGTCCACCGGCGTGACGTAGGCCTCCGCCCGGCGTGACCAGTGCACCTCGACGTACGACGTCCACGGCGCCTGCTGCACGTGGCAGCGCAGTCCGAAGCGACGGCGCCCGGGCGTCGCGGCGTCCAGGCCGAGCAGCCGGCGCACCGGTGAGTGGAGGCCGTCGGCGGCGATCAGGTAGCGCGTCGGCTCGCCGTCGACCACGAGGTGGTCGCCGGCGTCGCGCACGTCCTCCACCGGTCGGGGGTCGACCTCGATCCCGGCCTCGCCGATGCGCTGGGCGAGCGCGTCGTGGAGCACGGTCCGGCGCACGCCACGGCCGGGACCGACGGCGAAACGGGCGGTGACCCCGGGTCCGTCGGCGGTGCCGTCGAGGTAGTGGATGCCGGTGAGCTCCCGGCCGCGAGGGTGCACGCCGAGCTGCGCGAGCTCGGCCACGGCACCGGGCATCAGGCCCTCCCCGCAGGCCTTGTCGATCGGTCCGTTGCGTGGCTCCCGCACCACGACCGAGAGTCCCGCCGCGTGTGCGTGCAGGGCGGCGGCCATGCCCACGGGTCCACCGCCCGCGATCACCAGGTCATGCATCGGCGTGCACGGGTGCGCGGGGCAAGGTGGCGAGCGCGGCGTCCTCGGCGCGGATGCGCACCATGAGCAGGCCGGCGTTGAGGACGGTGAAGACCACCGCAGTGACCCAGGCCGCGTGCACCAGGGGGAGGGCGAACCCCTCGACCACGACGGCGACGTAGTTGGGGTGGCGGAACAGCCGGTAGGGCCCCGAGCTGACCGGAGCCAGGCCCGGG
The DNA here is from genome assembly GCA_038213835.1 of Actinomycetales bacterium. Lineage (GTDB taxonomy): Bacteria > Actinomycetota > Actinomycetes > Actinomycetales > CAWJMD01 > JBBQSN01. Next base: position 2,573 of record JBBQSN010000182.1, on the reverse strand, counting down.
ACCACGATCACGCGGGTGTTCCATCGGCTCCCGAGGGTGGTGATGCACCACCAGCGCAGCGCCTGCGAGGCCACGACGAGGGCGAGCATCGACCAGGCCAGCAGCGACGGGACGTCCGGTCGGCGTACCCATGCCTCGACCAGTGCACCGACGAGCAGTGCCGTGTGCAGCACGACCATGAACGGGAAGTGCCCCAGGCCCGTCTCGATGCCGCCGCGCTCGCGGCTCCAGGCGGCATTGCGGGTGGAGACGACCAGCTCGGCGACGCGTTCGAGCCCGACCAGCCCGACCAGGACGGTGAAGGCGATCAGGGTCGTCACGAGTCGGCCTTCAGCAGCACGAGCTCGGAGCAGAAGCCGGGGCCCATCGCGAGCATCATGCCGTAGCTGCCCGGAGCGGGCGGTCGCTGCTCGAGGGTGTCCTCGAGGACGTGGAGGACCGAGACCGACGACAGGTTGCCGACCCGGGCCAGCGACTCCCAGGTCAGCCGCACGGCCTCGCGCGGCACCTCGAGCGCCTCCTGGAGGGCCTCGATCACCTTTGGTCCGCCCGGGTGGCAGACCCACCACCCGATGTCCGCCCTCGTCAGGTCGTGCTCGGCCAGGAAGGTGTCGACGTCCTCGCGCAGGTAGCGCCCGACGAGATCCGGCACTGCGGCGTCCAGGACGATGCGCAGGCCGGTGCTGGCGACGTCGAAGCCCATGGTGCGCTCGCTGTCGGGGTAGAGCCGGCTGCGCGAGTCGAGCACGCGCACGGTGCCACCCAGGCGGTCGTCGCCGACGGCCACGACCGCCGAGGCGCCGTCCCCGAAGAGTCCGCTCGCGACCAGGTTGGGCACCGACACGTCATCGCGTTGGATGGTGAGCGAGCACAGCTCGACGGCCACCAGGACTGCGGTGTGCCCGGGGTGTCCGAGCAGGTAGTCGTGGACCCGGGCGATCCCGGCGGCGCCGGCGACGCATCCGAGGCCGACCAGCGGCATCCGGCGTACGTCCTGGCGCAGCCCGACCACGCCGGCGATCCGCGCGTCCAGCGACGGGACCGCGAGGCCGGTCACCGTGGCCGTCACGATCAGGTCGACGTCGGAGGGCGTCAGGTCGGCCGCCTTGAGGGCGTCGACCAGCGCCTGTGACCCCAGCTCGACGGCGTTCTCGATGAAGAGGTCGTTGGCGTGGCCGAAGTCGCCGAGCCCGGCGTAGTCCTCCAGCGGCAGCACGGTGTGCCGTCGCTCGACGCCGGCGTTGGCGTGGAAGCGCCGGAGCAGGGCCCGGTCGAGCCTGCCCTGCGCGATCACGTCGACGAACGCGTCGGTGATCTCCGACTGCGGGTGGGAGTGGGGCGGCAGCGCGCTGCGGGCGGCCAGGATTCTCATGTCTGCGTCCTCACGGGTGGTGGATCGGGTCGGGGAGTGAGCGGGTGGGGCGGACGAGGCTGCGGACCAGGCCGGTCGCCAGGCGGGCGTCGATGCGACCGTCCCCGAGACCGATCTCGACGAGTGTGTCGAAGACGTGCGGGTCGCGGGCCGCGGCACGGATGCCGGCGTCGACGACGGCGGGGGACTGGGCGAGGCGGGAGGAGACCCACGTGTGCCGCAGGTGGGTGCCGAGCAGGCGGCGTACGTCGCGGCGATGGGTCGCGCCAGCCTCGGCGGATCGGCCGCCGGCCAGGCACCGAGCGGCCGTCCGGCCGGCCGCGATGCCCGTGGCGACGGCGTAGTAGATGCCCTCACCGGTCATCGGATTGACCAGTCCGGCGGCATCGCCGACGAGCAGGACCCGACCGTCGGGCTGGTCCCACCGCCAGCCGCTCAGCGGCAGGTGGTGCCCGCGCCAGTCCTCGCCGGCAGCGGCGACCCCGGGGATGAGCTCCTCGAGCTGGTCGAGCAGGAGCCGGCGGCTGGGCGGACGTCGGGAGCCGCGGTCGCCGGGGAGGAGCTCTCCGTAGCCGACGTTGGCCAACCCGTCCCCTCGGTCGAACGCCCAGGCGTACGACGGCTGCCGCCGGTTGCCGTAACGGATGACCTGACGTCCCTCGAGCTCGGGTGTGGTGGGTGCGTAGCCGCGGATGGCGATAGCCCGGGGCTCACGACGGCGACCCAGCAGCGCCTCGCGCACCACCGAGTTGGCGCCGTCGGCGCCGACGACGATGCCGGCGCCGAGCGAGCCGGGCAGCGTCGGTGCTCCGGTCGTCGGGTCGGTGCCGATCGAGGTGACGCGGTGACGGCGCAGGACGGCGCCGGCAGTCACCGCCCGCTCGACCAGACGGGCGTCGAAGACGGTCCGGGGCACGACATGGACGTCTCGGCGCATCTGCCCGGCGACCAGCACGTCGCCGTGGGACAGCTCGAGCTCGCGCAGCGGGGCCCACCCCTCGACCACGTCGTCGGCACCGACGGACGCCAGCGCGTCGAGGACGTGGGGTGCGATCCCGTCGCCGCACGACTTGTCCCGGGGGAAGTCGCTGCGGTCGAGGAGCAGCACCCGCAGGCACGGGTCCTCGGCGAGGGCACCGAGGGCGGCGCACGCGCCGGCCGGGCCTGCTCCGACGACCACGACGTCCCAGTCCTCCCGCTC
>JBBQSN010000181.1:0-6223 GCA_038213835.1 Actinomycetales bacterium | reverse complement strand
CCGACCCGGACGCCGCGCGCGGGGAGCACCTCAGCGCGTTCGTCGTCCAGAAGACCGACGCCGGCGTCTCGTTCGGCAAGCCGGAGAAGAAGCTCGGCATCAAGGGCTCCCCCACCCGCGAGGTCTACCTCGACGGCGTGGTGCTCGACGACGACCGCCTGGTCGGCGCGCCCGGTGACGGCATGCGCATCGCGATGCGCACCCTGGACCACACCCGCGTGACGATCGCGGCGCAGGCGGTGGGCATCGCCCAGGGCGCGCTCGACCTGGCGGTCGGCTACGTCAAGGAGCGGCGCCAGTTCGGCAAGGCGCTCGCGGAGTTCCAGGGCCTGCAGTTCATGCTCGCCGACATGGGCATGCAGCTCGAGGCCGCCCGCCAGCTGACCTACGCCGCGGCGGCGAAGTCCGAGCGCGGCGACGCCGACCTGACCGCCTTCTCGGCGGCGGCCAAGTGCTTCGCGAGCGACGTCGCGATGAAGGTGACCGTGGACGCCGTCCAGCTGCTCGGCGGCTACGGCTACACCAGCGACTTCCCGGCCGAGCGGATGATGCGCGACGCCAAGATCACCCAGATCTACGAGGGCACGAACCAGATCCAGCGGATCGTGCTGGCCCGGCAGATGCTGCGCTAGAAGTCACCGGCGCTGCGGCGCATCGTCCTCAGCACCGACACGAGCGGCTCGACCTGGTCGACCGGGACCCCCGGATCGCCGAACACGCCGGCGTTCAGCGCCACCGTGGCCTTCTCCGCGGTCTCCCGACCCGCAGCCGTCAGCCGGACGAGCAGCGCCCGACCGTCGGCGGGGTGCGGCTCGCGGACCACGAAGCCGGCGGCCTCGAGGCGGTCGACCGCGTTCGAGACGCTCGTCGGGTGGACCTGCAGGCGGCTGCCGATGACCTTCATGGGCAGCGCTCCGGTACGGCTGAACCGCAGGATCATGAGCACCTCGTAGCGCGCGAAGGTGAGCTCCAGCGGCTTGAGCGCCTCGTCGGTGCGGGCCAGCAGGATCTGCTGCGCCCGCATCACCGACGTGACCGCCGCCATCCCGTCGGCGGCGTCGTCCCACCCGTGGGCCCGCCACTGACGACGGGCCTCCTCCACCGGGTCCAGGGGAAGTCGTCGCTGGCTCACCCCGCCGAGCCTAAGTCCCCCCGCGACGTCATCGGCCTCACGCAGCGTCGTCGTCCGCCGGGGTCCAGGGCCGGGGACCCGCCGGCCCGAAGCAGCTCCCAGGGTCGTGTGTGACGACCCGCGCTGTGCGGACCGACAGGTCTCGCAGCACGTCGCCGACCAGGAGGCCCGAGCTGCACCCCTGCCGACCTCGGAGGTAGACCAGGATCCCCTGCCCGGCAGTGGCGATGCGCCTCAGTGAGGTCTGCAGCCGGTCTCCGCAGGCACAGGCCTGCGAGCGGAGCACGTCCCCCGCGAGGCACTCGGCGTGCACGCGGACGACCACGTCATGGGCACCGGCGATGTCGCCCAGCACCAGCGCGAGGTGCTCGACGCCGTCGGTCACCCCGGTGTAGCCGTAGGCGTCGAAGTCGGCGTGCCCGGTGGGCAGCCGGGTCTGCGCCTCGCGCCGTACGGACGGCTCGTGGCGCAGCCGGTGCTCGACGAGGTCGGCCACCGACACCATCGGGAGGCCGTGCGCCGCGGCGAACCGGTCGAGCTCCCCCCGGCGGGCCATCGACCCGTCATCGCTCACCACCTCGGAGATGACGCCCGCGGGGACCAGCCCGGCCAGCCGCAGGAGGTCCACGGCGGCCTCGGTGTGGCCCCGGCGCTCGAGCACGCCACCGGGCCGAGCTCGCAGCGGGAAGACGTGGCCAGGGCGGGCGAAGTCGTCGGCCTTGGCGACCGGGTCGGCCAGGGCACGCACCGTCGCCGCGCGGTCGGCCGCCGAGATGCCCGTCGTGACGCCCTCCCTCAGGTCCACCGAGACCGTGAACGCGGTCCCCTTCGCGTCCTCGTTCGCCGCCACCATCGCCGGCAGGAGCAGGTCGTCGAGACGGTCACCCTCCATGGCCACGCACACGACACCGCCCGTGTGCCGCACGACGAACGCCATCTGCTCCGCTGTCATCAGCTCCGCGGAACCCACGAGGTCGCCTTCGTCCTCGCGGTCCTCGTCGTCCACCACGACGACCAGACGGCCCTCCCGCAGCGCAGCGAGCGCGGCCTCCACCCGCAGGGAGGCGCCCGCACCGGGTCGCCCCGGGCCCTGGAGCGGAGCGGCGTGCCAGCGCGCCTGGCCCTCCCTCGCCTCGTACGCGGTCACGGCCCGGCCCCGCCGACCGGCTCGCAGTGCGCCCGCAGCCGGCGACCGTCCTCGCTGGTCCAGCCGCGCGAGGCGGCGTAGGCCACCATGGCCTCGAAGCCGGTCGCCGTCTCCGGTGGCGCGCCGGCCAGGACCGCCCCTCGCAGCGCCTCGACGTCGAGCCAGGCGTAGCCGTCGCTGACGACGCCGAGTCCCGCGTCAGCCAGCGCCGCGGCGGCGGCCGCCTCGTCGACGTGGTCCAGCTGCACCTCCAGACCGGTGAGCTCCGTCAGGTCGAGCACGGTGGCCCGTCCGAGGCCGTCGTCGGCACGCTGCACGAGGACCCTCATCGCCGTGCCCCGCCGGTCGCCGTCACCATGCGCAGGCACCGCCGTCCACCAGCACCTCGATGCCCGTGCAGTACGACCCGGCGTCGCTGAGCAGGAACACCGCGGGCCCGACCAGCTCGTCGGTCTCCGCCATGCGACCGAGGGGGATGTCCTCGACGTAGTGCTTGACGTGCTCCCAGACGTCCGGGTGCTTGGCCATCGGCGTCGCCGTGTAGCCGGGGCTCACGACGTTGACCCGGACGCCGCGGTCGGCCCACTCCAGCGCCAGGCTGCGGGACAGGTGCATGACGCCGGCCTTGGCCGAGTTGTAGTGCACCTGCTTCAGCCCCCGGTTCGCGATCGTGGCGCTGATCGACCCGATGTTGACGATGCTGCCCCCGCCGCCGCGGAGCATCGCGCGACCCTCGGCCTGGCAGGACAGGAAGACGCCGGTGAGGTTGATGTCGACCAGCCGCTGCCACACCTCGCGGCTCATCTCCTCAGCGGGAGCGTTGGAGTGCACTCCCGCGCAGTTGACCGCGAGCTTGAGCGGTCCGAGGGCGTCCTCGACGTCGCGGACCGCCCCGTCGAGCGCACCCGCGTCCGTCACGTCGACAGGGAGGGCGAGGGCGCGCCGCCCGGTCGCCTCGACGGCCTCCACCGTCGCGTCGAGCCCGTCCTTCGTGACGTCGACGCAGCCGACGTCGGCGCCGAACTCCGCCAGGCCGACGGCGAGCCGGGCGCCGATGCCGCTGCCGGCGCCGGTGACCAGGGCAGCCAGGCCGTCGAGCCGGAAGGTGGGGGTGGGCATCGCTGTCTCCTCCTAGGTGGTGGTGTCGGCGGGGGTGCCGCCGAGCGCGGCGGTGAGGCGGCCGGTCGCCGCCAAGAGCTGGTCCCGGTAGCCCTCGAGCTCCCGGGCCGAGCAGGTCGTGGGCAGGCCGATGAGCGTGAGCACAAGCACGACGGTGCCCCCGGCGTCGAACACCGGCGCGCTCAGGTTGCGGACGCGGCAGGCGCCGTCCCGCTCGAGCTCGGCGGGCTCGTGGGTCGCCGTCCCGACGCGTCGTGCTGCAGCCCGTACGGCCTCCTGCTCCTGCTCGGTCGGCCGCGGCAGGGACAGCTGGGCGAGGGCGACCTCCAGGGCGATCTGCGGCCGGCCGGCCACCGCGAGCGACCAGCCCCGCCGGCGGACGCGCTGCACCATCTCGGCGTAGTGCTGCTCGTCACCGGGGCGCAGGTCGGGCCCGAGCCGCGCGACCCAGTGCGAGAACGCCTCCGGACCGGCCCAGGCGACGAACGGCGCCCCGAGCGGCGGGACGAACGGCACCCGCTGGCCGATGCGGTCGGTCTGCTCCTGGCCGTACGACCTGCCCGCACTGCCCAGCGTGACGATCTCGTCGTCGACGACCGTCACCGCCAGGCACTCGAGGTCGCACGAGGTGGCGAGCCGCTCCATCTCCCCGCGCGCGACGTCCATGACCCGCAGGTGCGCCAGCAGGTCCGGCTCCGCCGGCGCCGAGCGCGACAGGGCGGTGAACCGGCCGTAGCCACCGCGGAAGAACAGCAGCGGGTCGGCCTCCCCGGTCGTCGCCAGGTCCTGGACGCGCCCGAGCACGAGGTAGTGGTCCCCGGTCTCGAGCACCTGCTCGATCTCGCAGTCGATCCAGGCCACGGCCCCGTCCAGGACCGGGGACCCGGTGCTCGGGGCGGGGCGCCACGACACCCCGGCGTACTTGTCGGCGCCGCGGGCGGCGAAGGACCGGCAGACCGCTTCCTGGTCACCGGCGAGGACGTTGATGCAGAACGACCCCGCCGCGCGGATCTTCGGGAAGCTCGAGGAGCTCTTGTCCGGCAGGAAGGCCACCAGGGGCGGGTCGAGCGAGACCGAGGTGAAGGAGCCGACGGCCATCCCCACCGGGGCGCCGTCGGTGCCGATGGCGGACGCCACCACGACACCGGTCGGGAAGTGGCCGAGCACGTGCCGGAACCAGCGCGGCTCGATCCCGGTCGACGCCCCGGCCAGCGGGGGGGCCACGTCCTGCGTCACGTCGTCTCCGTCCACGTAGGGGTGAGCAGGGGGCCGGGACGCCGAGACGTCCCGGCCCCGCCGTCAGCTCGAGGTCGCGCCGACCGAGGGGACACCGCGCTCGGCGGCGTGCTTCTCGGTGAAGGCCTGGATCGCCTCCCACTGGGCCGCGGCGAGCGGGTCGCGCACGGCACGCAGGGCCTGCTCGCTGGAGCGCACCTTCTTGTTGCCCGACTGGAAGTGCGGCATGACGTGGTTGGCGAACAGGTGGTAGTTGTGCTTCTTGGCCGCGAAGTCCGCCCAGTTGTGGTCGAAGTTGAGGTAGCAGCCGAAGCCCCCGTCGGACTGCGTCCAGAGCCGCTCGATCTGGTCGATGGCCTCCTTGTAGGTGCCGATGACCCCGACGCCCCCGTCCAGCACCCAGTCGAGGTGGCCCTTGAAGTCGGTCCCGGTGACCTGCATCTGCGGCGTCGAGGCGGTGTGCTGGAGGTAGTCGCAGAAGGCCGAGAGGCCGTACTTCACGTCCTCGATCGCCTGGTCCTTGGTGTCCGCGAGGTGCATCATCCCGACCAGCCGCCAGCTGTCGCGGTCGGCCGTCCGCCCGTACTTCGCGGCCTGCTCCTCGACGACGTCCCAGTGGTAGCCGAGCGCGTCGAAGCCCTCTGCCGTGAGGGTGGCACCGATCGAGATCATGCCGAGCCCGTGCTTGCCGACCAGGCGCGGCCCGGACGGCGAGACGATCGCGGCCGTGGCCACCTCGGGGTAGGGGTGGGTGAAGTTGTCGAGCTGCAGACGGGCCTCGTCGAGGGTGTAGCGGTCGGTCTTGATCGAGACCGGCTCGTCGGTGGTCAGCAGCTGCATGAGGACGTCGACATCTGTCTCGAGGTTCTCCCGCAGGGTGGCCGGCTCCAGGCCGATCATCTTGGCGTCGGTGGCCAGCGCCCCCGGGCCGACGCCGAGCATGGCCCGGCCTCGGGTGAGGTGGTCCAGCAGCACGAAGCGGTCGGCCACCCACAGGGGGTTGTGGTAGGGCAGGGACACGACACCGGTGCCGAGCTTGATGCGCCGGGTGACCTGCGCGACGTGGGCGATGTACATCATCGGGTCGCCGATCGGCTCGACCCCGCCCGAGTGGTGCTCGCCGAACCACGCCTCGTCGAAGCCCAGCGTGTCCAGGTGCTGCACGAGCTCGGTGTCGCGCTGGATCGAGTAGGTGATGTTCTGGTTGGTGGGCACGTGGTGGGGGGGCACGAACGCCCCGAAGCGCATCTTGGACACCGGTTCTCCTTCGACGTTCTCAGGTGCGCCGAGCCGTGGCCCGCGTCACACTCGGACCCGTCACACCCTGCCCAGCCGCGCCCCGGACTGTCAACGGTGTTGTTGACAGGTGACACGAATGTTGCCTCCGCGACAGGTCGGCGCTCGACCCCTGCGGTGCGCCGCGGCCGACGAGCAGCAAGACTGGTCCCGTTCCCACCCCCGTACGAGGAGCCCCAGTGCAGCTGCCCGACCACCAGCCGGCCAGAGCCGTCACGGTGACCGCCTACTACGTCGTCGCCGTGGCCGTCGGCGCCGGCCTGCTGCAGCTCCGGTTCTCCGGCGCAGTGGGC
>JBBQSN010000180.1:0-6252 GCA_038213835.1 Actinomycetales bacterium | reverse complement strand
CGTACGGTGATTCGTTCTCCGGCGACTTCCTGGTGTCCTCGCGCTCGAGCGACGACGCCGAGCTCGAGATGGCGATGGTCGACGTCTCGGGCAAGGGGCAGGCCGCCGGCACCAGGGCGCTGCTCCTGTCGGGCGCGTTCGGCGGCCTCCTGGGCGCGATGCCGGCCGAGGACTTCCTGCCCGCGGCGAACGCCTACCTGCTGCGTCAGCGCTGGCACGAGGGGTTCGCGACGGCGATGCACCTGTGCCTCGACCTCACCACCGGCCACTTCGAGATCGCCAGCGCCGGACACCCCCCGGCCGCGCACTACCACGCGGGCTCGGGCGTCTGGGAGGTGCTGCGCGGGGTGCACGGCCCGGTGCTCGGCATCGTCGACGGCGTGCAGTTCCCCGCCCACGTGGGCCGGATCGAGCGGGGTGACGCGCTGCTGTTGTACACCGACGGGCTGGTCGAGACCCCCGGCCGGGACCTCGACCTCGGCATCGACCGGCTGATGGGGGCCGCGCAGGACCTCGTCCGCGGGGGCGGGTTCCGGGGCGGCGCCGACAAGCTCGTCGACGGCACCCACACCGACGAGAGCGACGACCGCGCGCTCGTCCTGATCTGGCGCCAGTAGCCGTCCCCAGACGATCGGACGGGATCAGGGCGGGATCAGGACGGGATGCTGACCCGGTCGCGGTCCGCCAGCCAGGCCTGCTGCTCCTCCAGCCGCACCCGGCGGCTCCCGGCGATCCGCACCCAGGCGGTGCGCCCGTCCTCGCGGTGCGCGACGACCGTCTCCCCGGGCGAGGCGTAGCCCCCCGCGTCGGTGAACCGTGCGGTGCCGGCGTCGAGCACCTCGAGTGTGGCGATGCCGCCCGTCGGGTCGACCTGGTCGGGGGCGATCGCCCGCAGCCGTCCGCCCAGGTCCACCAGGTCGGTGACGCCCCACAGGCTCGCCCAGCGGCCCTCGAACACGGCCAGGTCGTGGACGGCCGCCCCCCGGCTCTCACGGTGCGCGGTCAGCGCGGCGTCGACGATCTTCACCACACCGGTCGCGAGCTCCTGTGCCGGCCCGTCGATGGCGTTGGTCAGCACGACGACGGTGAGGCCGTCGTCCGGGTCGAGGACGGTGCGGGTGATGTGCCCGGGGAACCCTCCGCCGTGCCCGACCAGGGTGCGCTCGCCGATCGTCTGCCGGCCGAAGCCGAGGCCGTAGTGCTCCTCGCCGCCGGCGACGGCCCACTGGGCCCGGTGCAGCCGTCGCTTGGAGGCGTCGCTGAGCAGCGTGTCGTCGCCGAGAGCATGGGCGGCCGCGTACCGGACGAGGTCGCCGGCAGTGCTCCAGAAGCCGGTGGCCGAGGCCAGGGCAGCGGTGTCGATCGTGTCGATCGGCACCCGGCGCTCGCCGAGCACGACGCCGCTGTAGCCGGTGGCGTACTCGTCGAGGCGGGACGGGTCGAGCTCGGGGCCGGTGCGGGTGAGGCCGAGCGGCTCGAGCACGGCCGCGCGCAGGTGCTCGGCGTACGGGCGTCCGGTGACGGCCTCGATCACCAGCCCGACGAGCCCGAAGCCGATGTTGGAGTACTTGAACTGCTCGTTCGCAGCGAGCACGTCGGCGTGGTCGTGCGCCGCCGCCACCAGGGCGTCGCGGTCCGGGAACGGGCGGGCCAGGGTCCAGAAGTCGCTGTCGTGGGTGTCGCGCACCACGCCGCCGCCGTGGGCCAGCAGCTCGCCCACGGTGCGGTCGGCCACGGCGGCTCCGGCGAGGTCGGGCACGTGCTGCCCGACGGTGTCGTCCAGGCGCAGCCTGCCCTGCTCGACCAGCTGCATCACCGCGGTCGCGGTGAAGGTCTTGGAGTGCGACGCGATCCGGAACAGGTGCTCGGTGCCCAGCGGCTCGCCCTCGTCGTCCGGGCCGTCGGTGCCGGGCAGCCGGGCCGAGCCGTGGGCGGTGTGCACCAGCACCTCACCGGCCACCGCGACCGCCAGCTGCACGCCGGGCACGCGCAGGGTGCGGCGGCGGAGCGCGATCCAGGTCTCGGCGTAGCGCGCCGCACGCCGGACCACCTCCAGCTCGTCGGCGTCCAGCGGCCCGGAGGAGCGGTCGGGGGTGATCTGGGTGGGGTCGTCAGCCATGACCGGACCCTAGCCAGCGCCGCGGATCGCCGTCGTCCCTGCCTGCCCGGTCCGACCGGTGAGGCTGACAGAGTGGCTGGTGAACGCCGCTCGTTGGGAGACCGGATCCGCGCCGCCGGGTACAGCGGCGGGTCGATCGCGGAGAACATCGCCGCGGGCCAGTCCAGCGCGGCGTCGGTGATGGCGTCCTGGAGGGACAGCCCGGGTCACCGCGCCGACATCCTGAGCTGCTCCTGCTCCCACATCGGCGTCGGCGTGGCGAAGGGCGGGTCGATGGGCACCTACGGGACCCGGACCTTCGGACGATGATCGCCGGGGTCGGCGGCGTGCCCGAGACTGGTGCCGTGCCCGCTGCTGACGACCTCGCGCTGCGCGAGACGACCGACGCCGACTGGCCCGCGGTCTGGGCGCTGCTCGAACCGGTGATGCGGGCGGGGGAGACCTACTGCTGGCCCCGGGACGTCTCCGCCGAGCAGGCACGGGTGCGGTGGGTGGAACCACCGCCCGCCCGCACCTACGTCGCCGCCCTCCCGGACGGCACCGTCGTGGGCACCGCGCAGCTGCACCCGAACCAGGACGCCGCCGGCGCGCACGTGGCCAATGCCGGCTTCGTCACCTCAGCCCCGTCGGGCGTGCGGGGGGTGGGACGACGGTTGGCCGAGCACGTGGTCGCCGAGGCGGCACGGCAGGGCTACCTGGCGATGCAGTTCAACGCCGTGGTCGAGACCAACACCCGCGCGGTCGCGCTGTGGCGCTCGCTCGGGTTCGAGGTCGTAGGCACCGTCCCGGAGGCGTTCGACCACCCCACCCACGGGTTGGTCGGGCTGCACGTGATGCACCGCCGGCTCTGAGGCCCTGCCCGTCGGATCTCGATGAGTCGTCGGCAAGGGCGGCAGCCGGTCGCAACGCGTCCAGCAGCCGAACGAAAGGCTGGTCGAGCTGGTCCCTGGACTCATGCCACGCCGCCCGCAGCACTCCCCGTGGCGGACGTGGGAGCACTCCTCCATACTCGATGGACCTCAGACGTAACGGGAGACAGCCATGGGACTCATCAGCAAGCTGACCAAGATCGGCATCGCCAAGAAGGTCGTCGACGAGGCGCGCAAGCCCGAGAACCAGCAGAAGGTGAAGCAGCTGGTGGGCAAGGCCAGGGCCAGGAGCAGCAGGCCACACCCGCGCGCCTGAGCGGCACGAGCGACCGAGCCCCTGCGATCACCTGCTCGCGGGGGCTCGTCTTTGCGCTTCGAGCGGTTCGGCGTCGACCGCGAGCAGCTGCGCAGGGCACCAGCTCGAGGGGGACCTGACCCGTCGCCGGACAGGGTCGCCGGACAGGCGGTCTACCCCGGGAGGGGTACGGCGACGGCCCTCCGCGGGGGGACGTGCGCGGCGTCGTGCGCCTCTAGCGTCCCCGCCATGAGTGCAATCCTTCGTGAGGTCTGGCTGGCGGTGCGACCGATCACCGCGCAGCAACGGTTTCTCTGGTGGTGCGGGACGCTGATGCTGGCGTCCGGCACGGTGCACGCGGTGGTCGCCGTCGTGGACTGGGCTCCGTGGTGGGGCGCGGTGTCGTGGCGCAAGCCGGTGGTGTTCGGGATGTCGTTCGGCATCCTGGCCTGGTCGGCGGTGTGGGTGGTGCGCCAGCTGCCGGTGCGGCGGTGGGGGTGGCTCCCGATCGCCCTCCTCGGCGGCGGTTCGATCGTGGAGGTCCTCGCGATCACGATGCAGCGGTGGCGGGGCGAACCGTCGCACTTCAGCTATCGGACGGGCTTCGACGCGGCGGTCTGGGCCGTCATGAGCGGCACGATCCTCCTCGTGGCCCTCGCGCTGGCCGTGCTGCTGGTCTGGTCGCTGGTGCAGTCGCGGGGCACGCCGGCCTCGCGCATGGCCGTGGTCGCGGGTCTGTCGGCGGTGATGGTGAGCGGATACATCGGCGTCGACATGGCGGCGGTGGGCGAGGCCGCGGCGGCCGCCACCGGCCAGGCCCCCGCTTCGATCGTGTTCGGCGCCGCCGGCAGTGCCAAGCTGGCGCACGCCCTGGGCATGCACGGACTGCAGGTGCTCGGCGTGCTGGCCATCGGCCTGGGCCTGCGACCCACGCCGACCCGTACCCAGGTCGGGTTGATGACCCTCGCGGCGGCAGGGTATGCCTCAGTCTTCGCAGCGGTGGTCGCCTCCGCGTACGGGGGCCGGGCCTGGACCTCGCCCACCGTGCCGCTGGCCCTGCTCACCCTGGCTGGGGTCCTCGCCGTGCTGGCCGCCTACGTCCTCGTGGCACGGCGGCTGCTGCCCGGCGGGAGGCGGCCGGGGCGGCCGGGGCGGCCGCACTCCTCCAGGCCGTCGCCGCACTCTGGGCGGCAGGGTGCCGGCGTGGTGAAGTAGCTGCATGGGCCGGTACGCCGTGATCATCTCCTGGTTCAATCGCCTCCCCCCATGGATGGTCGACGCCGCTCTGGCGGCCGCCGCGGTCGCGACGTTGGTCAGCGAGCGGCTCGCGACCACGCCGGCGTCGGGGATGCGGCTGCCGGCGGCGATGGCGCTGGCCGCGGTCATCGGTGGCAGCCTGGCCTTCCGGCGGCGGCTGCCGGTGGCTGCGTACGCCGTGGGTACGTGCGCACTCGCCGTCGAGGCGTTGTGGCTGACCCCCCGTGGGCTGTCGACGTTCGCGAACCTGATCAGCCTGTCCGCCGTCGGCAACTACGCCACCCACCGGCGGGCGCTGTGGGGGCCCGTGATCATGCTGCCAGGCATCGCGGCCTTCTTCGCCGGGGACGGGGGGGCGGTGCCGCCCGCCGTGCCCGCCGGAGTGGTGTTCGGCTGGCTGTGCGTCTGGGCTGTCGGCTATGCCGGTGCCCGACGGCGTGAGCAGCAGGAGAGCGACCGGCAGCTGATGCGCCGCGACGCGGTCCTGGACGAGCGCCACCGGGTCGCCCGAGAGCTGCACGACCTGATCGGTCACACGATGAGCGTGATGCTGGTACGCACCGGCGCCGCCCGGGTCGTGGTGGACCGTGACGCGGACAAGGCGCGTGACATCCTGGCCGGTGTCGAGCGGATCGGGCGGGAGTCGCTCGACGAGCTGGATCGCGTACTGGGCGTGCTGCGCCGCGACGACGGCACCGACCTGCAACCGGGCCTCGCCGAGCTGCCCCGGCTGGTCGAGCGCATGACGGAGGCCGGGATGACCGTGACGGTGCACCTGCACCCGCCGCAGCCGCAGCTGCCCGGAAGCATCGACCTGTCGGTGTACCGGATCGTGCAGGAGGCGCTGACCAACGCGTTGCGGCACGGTGGGGCGGCCTCGGCCGGCGTGGTCGTGCGCCTGGATGGGCGAGGAGTGAGTGTCGAGGTGATCGACGACGGGAGCGGCCCGAAGCCGGGGTACCGACCGGGCCGCGGGCTGCTCGGCCTCTCGGAACGGGCGGCCGTGTTCCACGGCACCGTCGAGCACGGGCGCGATGGCGGGGGCGGGTTCCGGGTCCGGGCGGTGCTCCCGCTGCCATGAACGTCCGGGTGCTGCTCGCCGACGACGACCCGCTCATCCGGGCCGGCCTCGGCGTCGTCCTCGACAACGCCACCGGCATCGAGGTGGTCGGCGAGGCTCGCGACGGCATCCAGGCGGTCGAGCTGTGCCGGGCGTTGACTCCGGACGTGGTGCTCATGGACGTCCGGATGCCGGGGATCGACGGCATCGAGGCGACCCGGCGGGTGGTCGCGGCCGGACTCCCGACCAAGGTGCTCGTCCTCACCACGTTCCGCCACGACGAGTACGTGTGGGGAGCGCTGCGCGGCGGCGCCAGCGGCTTCCTGCTCAAGCGTGCCTCACCCGAGCGGCTGGTCGACGCAGTCCACACCGTCGCGGCCGGAGAGACGTTGCTCGACCCGGCGGTCACCCGCGACCTCGTCGAGCACTTCATCCTGCATGCCGACGGACCCCACATCATCGCGTCGCAGGACGCGCGGCGGGTGGCGGCCCTGACCCAGCGCGAGCTGCAGGTGCTGCGGCTGGTCGCCCGAGGACTGTCCAACCAGGAGATCGCCGGCCTGCTCTTCATCGCCGAGTCCACCGCGAAGACCCACGTCAAGCGGATCCAGGCGAAAACCGGTACCCGGGATCGGGCACAGGCGGTGGTGCT
>JBBQSN010000179.1:0-6335 GCA_038213835.1 Actinomycetales bacterium | reverse complement strand
GAACGGCTGGCTCGACCGGCCGGTCACCGCAGACCAGATCGAGGGGGTCTACGCCGGCCTGCGCCCGCTGCTGTTCGGCGAGGACGAGAGCACCTCGGCGCTGTCCCGCGAGCACGCCGTGGTCGAGCCGATGCTCGGCATGATGGTGGTGGCCGGTGGCAAGTACACGACCTACCGCGTGATGGCGGCCGACGCCGTCGACGAGGTGGCGCGCAGCCTCGACTTCCACGTCGCCGCCTCGTGCACCGACACGATCCCGCTGGTCGGGGCCGAGGGCTACACCCCGGCCTGGAACGCCCGTCGCCGCACCGCTTCGTCGTCGGGCCTGCACGTCGCCCGGATCGAGCACCTGCTGCACCGGTACGGTTCGCGGACCGCGGAGGTGCTCGAGCTGGTCGCGGCCGAACCGCGGCTGGGCAGGGCGATCGACGGAGCCGACGACTACCTCGCCGCCGAGGTGGTCTACGCCGCCTCGCACGAGGGGGCCCGGCACCTGGACGACGTGCTGGCCCGGCGCACCCGGGTCTCGATCGAGGCTTGGGACCGCGGTGTCAGCGCGGCCCCGCAGGTCGCGGCGCTGATGGCCGAGGTGCTCGGCTGGAGCGAGGAGCAGATCTCCCGCGAGGTCTCGCACTACCTGGCCCGGGTCGAGGCCGAGCGCGAGTCGCAGCAGATGCCGGACGACGAGACCGCCGACTCCACCCGGCTCGGCGCCCCGGAGATCGTCCCGCTGGCCTGAGGGTGCGGCGTGCGACGAACGCTACGCCGGTGCAGCAATCGGTTCGGGGAGCACCTACGCTCGGGCCCATGAGCACGACGGCGTCTCGTGACGGCACCTCCGCGCGCAGGCTCGACCCGCGGCTGGTGGAGCGCCTGCTGACCAGGGTCGTGGCGGCCCCGGACGCCGCGACCACCCGGCACCGCAGCCCGTTCGGCCCCGATCTCGCCGAGGTCCCCGTCTCCACGCCGGACGACGTCGTGCTCGCGGTCACCGAGGCGCGCGAGACCCAGCCGCGCTGGGCCGCCCGCCCCGTGGCCGAGCGCACCGCGGTGCTGCTGCGGCTGCACGACCTCGTCCTGCGCCGCCAGTCGGAGGTGCTCGACCTGGTCCAGCTGGAGAACGGCAAGGCGCGTGCGCACGCCTACGAGGAGGTCGCCGACGTCGCCCTCGTGGCCCGGCACTACGGCCGCCGCGGCGCCGCGTACCTGGCTCCGCAGCGTCGGGGGAGCCTGGTGCCCGGGTTGATGAGGACCACCGAGGAACGACGTCCCCAGGGCGTCGTCGGCGTGATCTCGCCGTGGAACTACCCGCTCACCCTGGCCCTGTCGGACCTGCTCCCCGCCCTTCTCGCCGGCAACGCCGTCGTGCTGAAGCCCGACTCGCAGACGGTGCTCACCGCTCTGTGGGCGGTCGACCTCCTCCAGCAGGCCGGCCTGCCCGAGGGGCTCGTCCAGGTGGTGGTCGGCGAGGGTGGCGTCGTCGGCACCGCGCTGGTCGACGCCGTCGACTACGTCTGCTTCACCGGCTCCACCCGGACCGGGAGAGTCGTTGCTGCTCAAGCCGGTTCGCGGCTGGTCGGCGCCTCGCTCGAGCTGGGTGGCAAGAACCCGTTCTACGTCGCCGACGACGCCCACGTGGGCCTCGCGGCGGAGTGCGCCGTGCGCTCGGTGATCGCGGGCTCCGGCCAGCTGTGCATGTCGACCGAGCGGCTGGTCGTGCACGCCGACGTCCACGACGCCTTCATGGACGCCTTCCTCGCGCGGATCTCGAGGGTCCGGCTGGGGTCGGGACTCGACTACGGCTCCGACATGGGCTCGCTCACCTCGCAGGCCCAGCTCGCCGCCGTGCAGCGGCACGTCGCCGACGCCGTCGAGCGCGGTGCGCGGGTGCTGGCCGGCGGGCACGCCCGCCCCGACGTGGGGCCGTTGTTCCACGAGCCCACGGTGCTGGCCGACCTCCCGCGCTCGGCGACCTGCTTCGGCGAGGAGACGTTCGGACCGGTGGTCTCGGTCCACGTCGTCGGCAGCGACGACGAGGCCGTCGCCCTGGCCAACGACACCGACTACGGGCTCAACGCGAACGTCTGGACGACCGACACCGCCCGTGGGCGTCGGCTGGCGGCGCGGATCCAGGCCGGCACGGTGTCGGTGAACGAGACCTACCTGGCCACCTGGGGCTCGGTCGCCGCACCGATGGGCGGGATGAAGGCCAGCGGTCTCGGGCGCCGGCACGGGCGCGAGGGCCTGACCCGGTTCACCCAGGCGCAGACGATCACCGTGCAGCACGGCACCCGGTACGGCATCGGGCTCGGCCGGGTCGTCGACCTGCCCGCGCGCACCTGGACCACCGGGATGACCGCGGCGCTGCGGGCGATGAAGGGGGCGGGCCTGTCGTGACCGGCAGCGGGCTCGACCACGACGTCGTCGTGGTCGGCTCCGGGTTCGGCGGGTCCGTGGCCGCGCTGCGGCTGGCCGAGAAGGGCTACGACGTCCTGGTCTTCGAGGCTGGCCGGCGGTTCGCCGACCACGAGCTGCCGCGCACCTCGTGGGACCTGCGCCGCTACGTCTGGGCGCCGGCGCTGGGGCTGTTCGGGATCCAGCGGATCCACCGGCTGCCCGACGTGCTGGTGCTCGCCGGGGCGGGCGTGGGCGGTGGGTCGCTCAACTACGCCAACACCCTCTACGTCCCGCCGGAGCCGTTCTTCCGCGACCGGCAGTGGGCGCACATCACCGACTGGCAGGACGAGCTGGCGGCGCACTACGACCAGGCCTCGAGGATGCTCGGCGTCGTCACCAACCCGTGCGAGGGCCCGGCCGAGCAGGTGATGCGCGAGGCCGCCGAGCAGCTCGGCGTCGGGGTGACCTTCCGCAAGACCCCGGTCGGCGTGCTGTTCGGTGCCGGACCGCACGGGCGGGGTCGCGAGGTCGAGGACCCGTTCTTCGGCGGGGCCGGGCCGCGGCGCACCACCTGCACCGAGTGCGGCTCGTGCATGACCGGGTGCCGGGTCGGTGCGAAGAACACGCTGCTGAAGAACTACCTCGCGCTCGCGGAGCGGCTCGGGGTGCGGATCGAGCCGATGCGCACGGTGGTGGACATCGAGCCGGTCGATCCTACCGGCGCTGAGAACGGCTCGGACGCAGGGGGTTATCGCATCACCACCCGCCGCACCGGCCCGTTCGGCCGGTTCTCGCAGCAGACCGTCACCGCGCGGCAGGTCGTCCTCGCTGCCGGCGCCTGGGGCACCCAGAGCCTGCTGCACGACCTGCGCCGCCGCGGGCGGTTGCCTCGGCTCTCGGCTCGCGTGGGGCACCTGACCCGCACCAACTCCGAGGCGCTCCTCGGGGCCCTGGTGCCGAAAATTGCTCCGGGACAGGACCTCTCGCGTGGCATCGCGATCACGTCCTCCTTCCACCCGGACGACGACACCCACGTGGAGAACTGCCGTTACGGCGTCGGTTCGAACGCCATGGGGCTGCTCGCCACCTTGCTGGTCGACGGCGGGCAGGGCGGTCCGCGCTGGCGGAAGTTCCTCGTCCACGCCGTGCGCAACCCGCGTGAGCTCTGCGTCGCCACCTCGGTGCGCGGCTGGAGCCAGCGCACCATCATCGGCCTGGTGATGCAGTCGCGCGACAACTCGCTGATCGTCTCCGGTCGCCGTCGCCGCCTCCTGGGGGGCACCCGGCTGGTCTCGTCCCAGGGGCACGGGGAGCCGAACCCGACCTGGATCCCTGCGGGTCACCGGGCGGTCCGCGCGATGGCCGAGCGGCTCGGAGCGCTCACCGGCCAGCCGGCGTACGCGGGCGGCGCCGTCGGCGACCTGTTCGACGTCCCGATGACCGCTCACTTCCTCGGCGGCTGCGCGATCTCGGACGACCCGGCGACCGGGGTGGTCGACCCGTACCACCGCGTGCACGGGTACCCGGGGGTCAGCGTCGTCGACGGCTCGGCGGTCAGCGCCAACCTCGGCGTGAACCCGTCCCTGACGATCACGGCACAGGCCGAGCGGGCGTTCTCGTTGTGGCCCAACGCGGGTGACCAGGACGAGCGCCCCGGGCAGGGCGAGGCGTACCGCCGGCTCGCCCCCGTGCGGCCCGCCCGACCGGCCGTCCCCGAGGGAGCCCCGGCGGCGCTACCGCTCACCGTGCTGCGAGGCTGAGGACATGACTCAGCGCGGTACCTGGCAACCGTCCGACGTCCCTGACCTGACCGGACGCACGGTCGTGGTCACCGGGGCGAACAGCGGGCTCGGCCTGGAAGCCACCCTCCGGTTCGCCCGCAGCGGGGCGAGCGTCGTGATGGCCTGCCGCACGGTCGAGAAGGGGGAGGCGGCCCGGGCGCGCGTCGTGGGAGCGGTCGGAGGTGACGCCGCCGACCGGCTCCGGGTGCGGACCCTGGACCTGGCCGACCTGGCGTCGGTGGCAGCCTTCGCCGACGCGCTGGCCGAGGAGACCGACCAGGTCGGGGTGCTGCTCAACAACGCGGGTGTGTTGGCGGTCCCCCACCGCACCACCGCCGACGGGTTCGAGCTCCAGGTCGGCACCAACCACCTCGGGCACGTGGCGCTGACGGCCAGGCTCTGGCCGTTGGTCGTGGCGGGAGCCGGGGACGGGCACGGCGACTCCCGGGTCGTGACGGTCTCCAGCGACGCCCACCGGATCGCCCGCCTGGACCGTTCGAACCTGATCTCAGATAAGGGGTACGTCCGGGTGCTGGACTACGGTCTCTCCAAGATGGCCAACCTGCTCTTCACCACCGAGCTGGACCACCGGGTCCGTGCGGCTGGGCTGCCCGTGCGGGCCGTGGGCGTGCACCCCGGCGTCTCCGGGACGGACCTGTTCGGCGACTTCGCGAGCGGTCTGCCGTCGTTCCTCGGGAAGGCGATCGGGTCGACCGTGGTCGGCCTCAACCGGCTCGCCACCTCGCCGCCGTCGGTGGCCTGCTGGCCCCTGGTGCGCGCTGCCACCGACCCGGACGTGCGGTCGGGGGAGTACCTCGGCCCGCACGGCTTCGGGCGGTTCGCGAGCGGGGCGGAGCAGCAGGCACCGGCGCCGGCCGCGCTCGACGCCGCCGACGCCGCGTGGCTGTGGCAGCGGTCGGCCGAGCTGGTCGGGTCACCCGCAGGTTTCGTGGAGTCCGGTCTCGCCCAGGAGGAGCAGTCATGAGGGCGCACTGGAACGGCATGACCATGGCGGAGGCCGACGACATTGTCGAGGTGGAGGGCAACCACTACCTCCCGCGCGCGTCGCTGAGTGCCGACCTCGTGCGCGAGTCCTCGACCACGAGCGTCTGCTCGTCAGGGGCACCGCCTGCTACCTCTGGCTCGAGCACGAGGGCGTCAGCGGCACCGCCGAGATCCGCCATCGGCGAGGGGCCCGGCCGCCCCCTGTGGTCGGCCGGGCCCCCGCGTCGTATCGAGGGCGCCCCGCCCCCTCAGACGGGGGCGCCCTCGTGCGTGGCGCTCAGCCCTGGAGCGCGGTGACGGCGGCCACGAGGACTGCCCGGTTCGGGCTGGCAGGGCCACGGGGCCGGGCACCGGGGGTGGACGGCCCGGCCCCGCGGACCTGCACCCCTCTCAACGGGCGAGCGACCCGGGGGTTACGCCGGACGTGGGACCAGTTTCCACCCGGGCTGCTCCGACCGGGCGTCCACGGGGTGTCCTGACGACGCGGGCACCCGGAATGCGCTGGACGGCTCGCCCGAACGGTGGCGGTCGGGCGGACGCCCCGTCACCGGCGACGACGAGTGGGCGGGGTTGGCCGAGGGCCCGACCTGTGAGACCTCGGGCGGGCCGGCCTGGGAGGACGGCGACGCAGCGAGCGACGACGCGGTGGTGGTCACCGCTGCCCCGGTCGTCGACGCCAGGATCCCGGACGACGCGCGGACCGCGTGGACGGTCGAGGGCGTCCGCGACTACGGCGAGGTCGAGGACTCGGTCCCCGCGCCCGGACGCCGACGTGCCCGTGGCGGCGACCGGTCCGAGCTCGCGGCCTGCAGCGGGTCCGAGACCGGACCCGTCGTGCTGGCATCGCTGCTGCTCCTGCTCGGTGGTGGCGGCCCGGTGCTGCTCGCCCGCCGCCGCACCGACTGACCGCTCCCGCGGCTCCTGCGACCCGCCTGCGACCCGCTACCGAAGCGGTCGGTCGGCCGCCGCCGGCTCGTCGCGCCAGGACCGCCACAGCGCGGCGTAGGAGCCGTCGGCCGCCACGAGCTCGTCGTGGCTGCCGAGCTCGGTGATCCGGCCGTCCTCGACCACGGCGACCCGGTCGGCGTCGTGGGCGCTGAACAGCCGGTGCGCGATCGCGATGACGGTGCGGCCCTCGAGCACGGCGTTGAG
>JBBQSN010000178.1:0-6411 GCA_038213835.1 Actinomycetales bacterium | reverse complement strand
GGGGGGGGGGGGGGGGGCCGGGCGCCGCCGCCGCGCGGGCGGTGGGGCCCCCCGCCGGGGTCGGCCCGGGCCCGGCCCCCCGACGACGGTGCCTAGGAGATCGCGTCCTTGATGGTGGTGCCGGTGTCGGTCATCGTCTGGGTCGGGTCCGCCCCGCCGACGATCGCCGAGTAGGCCTTGCCGAGCGGCTCGAAGACCGAGGCCATGGCCGGGATGGCCGGCATCGGGTCGCCGCCCTCCGCCGCGGCCGCGAAGATCTCGACCTCGGGGTTCTCGGTGCCGACGGCCTCACGGACCGAGGTCATCGCCGGCGGGAGGCCGGCGCCCTCGTACATGGTCGTCATGGCTTCCTCGTTGTTCATCCCGCTCTGGATGAACTCCTGGGCGAAGGACTTGTTCTGGCCGTTGGAGGCGACGAAGAAGGCCTGGACGCCCGCGAACGGGGTGGCGGGCTGCTGGCCGGCGAAGCCGGGGACCGGCTGGATCGCGTACGGGGTGCCGGACGCCTCGACGTCGGCCAGGGCCCACGGGCCGGAGAGCAGGAAGGCCGCCTTGCCGTCGGCGAACAGCGCGATGCTGTTGTCGCCGGTGATCGAGCGGTTCAGCACGCCGGAGCCCGCCTCGCCCAGCTCGTAGATCTTCTGCGCCGCGGCGATCGAGCCGGGCCCGCCGACACCGAGCGTGGCGGGGTCGTAGCTGCCCTCGGCGTCGCGGTCGAAGATGACCCCGCCCATCGAGGTGTACAGCGGCTCCATGTGGTAGGCGTCGCCGAGCTCGCCGACGGGGAGGTTGAACGCCGACTCCACCGTGCCGGCGGTCTTGGCCGCCAGGCCCGCGGCGAACGCGTCGTCCAGGGTGGCAGGCTCGTCCGGGACGATGTCGGTGTTGCGGTACAGCGCCAGTGCCTCCACGCCGTACGGCAGCCCGTAGAGCTGGCCGTCGTAGGTGGTGGCCTGCACGGCGACGTCGCCGTAGCCGGAGAGGTCGCCGGCCGTGATCTGCAGCGGGTCGATGGCGCCGTTCTGCACCATGTTGCCGATCCAGTCGTGCGCGCCCACGACGACGTCGGGGCCGTTGTTGGCGGTGTTGGCGGTGATGAAGTTGGCCTGGAGGTCGGCGGAGACGACCTGGACGTCGACGCTGATGCCGTTGTCCTCGCCGAAGCCCTCGGCCACCTCGCGGATGGCGGGGGCCTTGAGCTCGTCGGTCCAGATCACGAGGTCGGCGTCGCCCCGCGCGGGCACGCCGGTCTCGGACTCGCTCGGTGCGGGCTCGGACGTGGACGAGGAGGAGGACGACGTCGCTGCTTCGCCGCCACCACCGCCGCACGCCGAGAGAAGGAAGACGATGCCGGCGGCAGCCGCCAGCTTCGGTGACAGGGGACGCATGGTTCTCCTCGGTGGGACGCGATCGGTGGCGACCCGCCGAGGGAGGCGACGTCGCCGTTGCTGGGCCGACCCGGGCAGCGTGAGCGGCTCGGGTCGACAGCACGGACGTTAGCAAGATCTTGCGGTCCAACGGAAGTACAACTGGGTCTCGATTTCAGCAATTTCAGGGACTACCTTGCAGTCGTGGGTGTACACCTGAACGACATCGCCGCCCGGGCCGGGGTCAGTGCCGCCACCGTCAGCCGTGTGCTGAACGGGCGTCCCTCCGTCTCGGAGCAGGCTCGCGCTGCCGTGCTGGAGGCGCTGGAGGCGCTGGAGGCGACGGGCTACGAGCGGTCGCAGCGGACCCGTCGGCGCTCGGTGGGCATGGTCGGCCTGCTCGTCCCGGAGCTGGACAACCCGGTGTTCCCCTACTTCGCCCAGGTCGTCGAGACCGCCCTGGCCGCAGTCGGTTTCACCTCCATGCTCTGCACGCAGACCCCCGACGGCGTGTCGGAGGACGACTACGTCGAGATGTTGATCGAGCGAGGGGCGCGCGGGGCCGTGTTCATCAACGGTTACCACGCGGACACCACGACCGACGTGCAGCGGTACGCGGCCATGCAGCAGCGCGGGCTGGGCATCGTCCTGGTCAACGGCTACCGGGAGGGGCTGGCCGCGCCGTTCGTCTCCACCGACGAGGGGTCCGGGGCGGCCCAGGCGGTCGAGCACCTCGCGGCGCTCGGACACAGCCGGATCGGCCTGGCCACCGGGCAGCCGTGGTACGTACCGGTGGCCCGCAAGGTCGCGGGCTTCCACGAGGCCGTGCGCCGCCACCTCGGGGCACAGGCCGACCTCGACGAGCTGGTGCAGACCACGGTGTTCCGGGTGGAGGGCGGCGAGCGCGCGGCCGACGCCCTCATCGACCTCGGCGCGACAGCGGTCGTGTGCGGGTCCGACCCGATCGCCCTCGGCGTGATCCGCGCGGCCCGCCGTCGTGGCCTGCGCGTGCCCCAGGACCTGTCCGTGATCGGCAGCGACGACTCGCCGCTCACCGAGTTCACCGACCCCCCGCTCACCACGGTGAGGCAGCCGGTGCAGGAGATGGGCAAGGCCGTCGCCCGGATCCTCCTCGACGAGATGAGCCGGACGCCTGCACCGCGGGCCGAGTACGTGTTCCGCCCGAGCCTGGTGGTGCGCGGCTCGACCGCGCGCGCCCCCAGCACGAGGGGCGGCCACCGGCGCACGACCACCGAGGTGGACGCATGACCGCACGGCACCGCAGCGCACGGGTGCTGCTCGACCTGCCGCACCACGACGGCTCGTCGCTCTACGTCTCGGACCGTTCTCCTGCACCGGGTTCCACCGTGACCCTGCGGGTTCGTGTCCCGCACGCGCACCGGGTCTCGCAGGTCGTCGTGCGTACCGTGCGCGACGGCGAACCGACGCTCGTGCCGGCCGCGCTGCAGAGCCAGGACGAGCACGGCGCGTGGTGGGCGGTCGACGTCGCGCTGCACAACCCGGTGACGAGCTACCGGTTCTTCCTCGAGGGTGCGCCGGGGTCGCCGGTGCCGTACGGCTGGCTGAACGCCATCGGGCTGCACGACCGCGACGTGCCCGACGCCGGCGACTTCGTGCTCGCGAGCCACGCCTCGGCGCCGGAGTGGGTCGAGGACGCCGTGGTGTACCAGGTGTTCCTGGACCGGTTCGCCCGGTCGTCGACGGCACCGCCGGTCGACGCCGACGGAATGGCCCCCTCGTGGGCCGATCCCGCCCGGTGGGACGACCCCGTGCTGCCCCGCGACCAGGACGGCGCGGGTGTCGCGGCGCAGTGGTTCGGCGGCGACCTCGACGGCGTGGTCGAGCACCTCGACCACCTGGTCGACCTCGGCGTCACCTGCCTGTACCTGACGCCTGTCTTCGAGGGACGTTCCAACCACCGCTACGACGCCTCCTCGTTCGACCACGTGGACCCTGTCCTGGGCGGCACCGAGGCACTCGTCCGGCTCACCGCCGCGGCCCACGAGCGCGGGCTCCGCGTGATCGGGGACCTCACCACCAACCACACCGGCGCCGGGCACGAGTGGTTCACGGCCGCGCAGGCCGACCCCGGCGCGCCTAGCGCCTCCTACTACCGGTTCCGCGAGCACCCGCACGACTACGTCTCGTGGCTCGACGTGCCCAGCCTGCCCAAGCTCGACCACTCCTGCGACGCCCTGCGCGACGCGCTCTACCGCGGCCGTGACTCGGTGCTGGGTCGCTGGCTCCACCCCCCCGTCGCGCTGGACGGCTGGCGGATCGACGTCGCCAACATGACCGGGCGCTACGCGGACGCCGACGACGCCCACTCGGTGGCGCGGGACCTGCGCGCCACCATGCGGGAGGCGGAGCGCGAGACCGGCCGCGAGACCTGGCTGCTCGCCGAGCACGGCCACGACGCCGGAGCCGACCTCGTGGGCGACGGCTGGCACGGGACGATGAACTACACCGGCTTCACCCGACCGGTCTGGACCTGGCTGCGCCCCGACCCTGCGCCCACCTCGACGACGGAGACCGACCGGATCACGTTCCTGGGGCTGCCGATCGAGGTGCCCCGGCTGTCCGGCCGATCCACCGCCCGCACCATGGACGACTTCCGCTCCGGGATGCCGTGGCGCGCCTGGCAGGCCAGCTCGACCCAGCTCGGCTCGCACGACACCGCGCGGGTGCGGACGGTGCTCGGCGGTGGCGAGGGGTACCCGGCCGACGGCGGACCCTGCGGGGCCGCTCACGCCGGCACCCCGGCGGCGGAGCAGGCCCGCGCGCTGCACCACGTCGGCCTGGCCCTGCTGATGACCCTCCCGGGCGTACCCACCGTGTTCGCCGGTGACGAGATCGGGCTCACCGGCGTCAACGGCGAGCACGCCCGCACCCCGTTCCCGTGGGACCGGCCCGAGGTCTGGGACGCCGAGACCCTCGGGGCGTACCGCACCTGGATCGGGCTGCGGCGCGAGCACGTCGCGCTGCGGCGGGGCGGGTTCCGCTGGGTCGCGGTGCAGGACGACGCGCTGACGTTCCTGCGCGAGCACGAAGAGGGGACGGTGCTGGTGCACGTGGCCCGTGCTACCCATCCGCCGGTGGAGATCGATGTCTCGGTCCTCGGCACCCGGACGGTCCGTCCCCTTGTCGGGGAGCGGCCCGTAGGGCAGAGTGAGCAGTCGCTCACGCTGTCGTGCGCTGGCCCGGCTGCGTGCGTGTACCTGCTCGGGGTCGACTGATCCCGGGTCCACCTTTCACGACGGATCGTCCGGCACGTACCTGCCGGTGAAGGGATCGATACGCATGGCTACGGTCACGTTCGACAAAGCCACCCGGGTCTACCCCGGAGCAGACAAGCCCTCGGTCGACAAGCTCGACCTGCACGTCGAGGACGGTGAGTTCCTCGTCCTCGTCGGGCCCTCGGGTTGCGGCAAGTCCACCTCGCTGCGGATGCTCGCGGGGCTCGAGGACGTCAACGAGGGTCGGATCCTCATCGGCGACCGCGACGTCACGAACATGCAGCCCAAGGACCGGGACATCGCGATGGTGTTCCAGAACTACGCGCTGTACCCGCACATGACCGTCGCCGACAACATGGGCTTCGCCCTGAAGATCGCCGGCGAGCCGAAGGACAAGATCCGTTCCCGCGTCGAGGACGCCGCCAAGATCCTCGACCTGACCGAGTTCCTCGACCGCAAGCCCAAGGCGCTCTCCGGTGGCCAGCGGCAGCGCGTCGCGATGGGGCGTGCGATCGTCCGCGAGCCCCAGGTGTTCCTCATGGACGAGCCGCTGTCGAACCTCGACGCCAAGCTGCGCGTGCAGACCCGCACCCAGATCGCCCAGCTGCAGCGTCGGCTCGGCGTCACCACGGTGTACGTCACGCACGACCAGGTCGAGGCCATGACGATGGGTGACCGGGTCGCGGTGCTCAAGGACGGTCTGCTGCAGCAGGTCGACACCCCCCGCCGCATGTACGACCACCCCGACAACGTCTTCGTCGCCGGCTTCATCGGTTCCCCCGCCATGAACCTCGTGCAGCTTCAGACCGTGGACGGCGGCGTCAAGTTCGGCGACGTCACCGTGCCGGTCCCCCGCAGCGCCATCGGCGAGGCCAAGGCCGACACGATCACGGTCGGTGTGCGTCCTGAGGACCTAGAGCTGTCCGATGCGGGTCTCGCGGTGGAGGTCGACGTCGTCGAGGAGCTCGGCGCCGACGCCTACATCTACGGCCGCAGCCGCGTGGGCGACGAGGAGCACCAGATCATCGCCCGCGTCGACGGCCGGCGCCCCCCGGCCAAGGGCGAGACCGTGCACTTCACCGCCAAGGTCGGCCACACCCACCTGTTCGACGTCGCCGACGGGCACCGCCTGGGCGCCTCGGAGGGCTCGCACGCCTCGTCGGTCGGTCGCAGCGAGAGCACGGCGACCGAGGACGGCCCGACCCTGACGAAGTGACCCGGCACGCCGGCTGACAAGCCCGCACGCCCCGGCACCTGCTGGTGCCGGGGGCGTCGTGCGTCTGCGGAAGCACGCGGCCCGGGCGTCTGCCAGTCTGGAGGCCTCGAGAACCCAACGACCGGAGGCCACCGTGGCTCTGCAGATCAGTGCCGTCCGGCCCGACCCCGCCCTGCTCGACCTGCCCTGGTCGGTGCCGCTGGAGGAGTGGCCGGAGAGCTACCTCGCCGCGCTGCCCCGCGGCATCTCGCGGCACGTCGTACGGTTCGTCCGGCTCTCGGGCGAGGTCATCGCGATCAAGGAGATCAACCAGGAGCTGGCTCGGCACGAGTACGGGATGCTTCGCGCGCTCAGACGCCTGAACATCCCATCGGTCGAGCCGCTCGGCGTCGTCACCGGGCGCACCGGGGCTGACGGCCAGGACCTCGAGCCCTGCCTCATCACCCGGCACCTGAGGTTCTCGCTGCCGTACCGCGCGCTGTTCAGCCAGTCGCTGCGCCCCGACACCGCCGAGCGCGCGATCGACGCCCTCGCTGCGCTGCTGGTGCGTGTGCACCTGACCGGCTTCTGG
>JBBQSN010000177.1:0-6498 GCA_038213835.1 Actinomycetales bacterium | reverse complement strand
GCCTCTCTAGACTCCGGACCTACCTCCGACAGCACGAGGCGTCGGTGAGCCAGGGAGTGTGAGCGTGACCCGTCGCACTGCGGAGCGGCTCCGGTTCCGGGGCCAGATCGCCGGGATCGGCAGCACCAGCGGCACCCGGGTCGTCGTGGGCCGGTGGCTCGAGAGCCCCTACGGCGCCTTCGGGGACGCGATGGTGGAGCGCGTCGACGGCCACCGGGTCCTGCTGGCGCCGAACGCCACCGTCGCGGAGTTCGTGGCCGCGACGTACACGTTCGACGAGATCCGGATCGAGCCCTTCGAGGTGACCAGCAGCGGGCGAGGTGCCGGGGCTCGCTGGCAGGTCCGGTCGGACTCGCTGGACCTCCGCTTCACGGTGGGGCGCACGACCCTCCTGGGACGGCTGCTGCGCCTGGTGCCGTCCCGGGTCGCCACCGCACCGTGGTGGTGCGCCCTGACCGACGTGGTCGCGCGTGTGGTGCTGAGCGGCGTCCGCACGCGCGGCGACACCGGCGAGCGCCGGGAGTGGTACGGCGCCACCGGCAACCGCCGCGTCGTGCAGGCAGCGGGCACCTTCGACGGCACCGGGCTCGGTGACCTCGCCGCCGTCGACCCGCCACCCCGCTTCGGCTTCTCCTCCACCCCACCGCGTCCGTCGGTCACCGAGGTGGTGACGACGGTGCAGCTGGGCCCGACGCGCTGACGGGAGGGCTCTCCGGTGCTAACGAGCGGCCGGCACCCGGGCCTTCGACCGGGTGCGGACCAGTGCCTCGACCCCTCCCGCCAGGAGGGTCAGCGTGCCTGCGACGACCAGCGAGACCAACGACGCCGACCAGCCGGTCGGCACGTGCAGCGCGGCGCCGAGGTCGGTGAAGGTGGTCGTCCAGCCCGCCGCCCAGCCGGCGAGCAGCGTCGGTGCGGTCAGCTGGTAGGCCAGGAAGCCGGCGACCCACGGCACCACCATCACCCAGCGGCGCGGAGCGTCGTGGCCCACGGCCCAGCCGTGGCCGTGGCCGAGCACGTAGAAGGCGATCAGGAAGGTCGCGGTCAACGGGACGAAGACGGCGCCGAGGAGGAAGAGGAAGGGCTCGTAGCCGTAGAGGTCGACCCCGAGGGCGAGACCGGTTGCGACCACGCCGACGCCGACGACGAGCAGGCGACGGTCTACCCCGGGGACGACGTTCTGGGCACTCACCGCGGTGGAGTAGAGGTTGGCGAAGGCCTCGTCGAGCTCGTCGACGACGAGGACGAGCACGGCGACCACCGCCACCGGCAGGGCCAGCAGGCTCCCGATCACGTCGAAACCCGGCGCGATGCCGTACGCCACGAGGGCCAGTACGCCGAGGGAGAAGAACGTGATCGTCGCGAGCCCGTAGCCGACCGAGGCGCCGACGAAGGCCGAGCGAGTGGACCGCGAGTGCCGGGCGTAGTCGGCGGCCAGCGGGACCCACGAGATCGGCAGGGCGATGACCAGGTCGACGTTGCTCCAGAAGCCCGATGCGTCGCCGGCGGTGAACGACGGCAACGGCTGACGCAGGACCTGCACGAGCAGGTAGGCCGTCGAGGCGAGCGCCAGCCACACGGCGTACCGGGCCAGCACGCGCACCACCCCGAGCGGACGGAGCGCCATCGCGGTGGCGATCGTCCCGCCCGCCAGCACGAACACCCACCGCGGACCGCCGGTGATCTGGGTCGCGGCCTCGGCGATCACGAAGATCTCGAAGCTGGCCCACCCGACGCACTGCAGGATGTTGGCGGCCGTCGGCAACGCGGACAGGCGCGCGCCCAGCAGGCCCCGCATCAGCACCATCGCCGGCGCACCGGTGCGGGCGCCGGCCGCGGCGGCCAGACCGAGCAGCACGCTGCCCAGCGTTGCGCCGACGACGACCGCCAGCAGGATGGCGGCGAGTGACCGGCCCTCGACGACCAGGAAGGTCGCCGCCACCGGCAGCAGCAACGAGACGCCGAGGTTGCCCCACAGGCCGAGCTGGTCGGCGGTGCCGAGGGTGCGCGACGGGGACGGATCGAGGCTCCCGGAAGGTCGGGCTGCTGCGGGACGGGCAGGACGGGCAGGACTGGTGGTCATGGGTGGCTTCTTCCTTCGCCGAGGTCGTCGGCCAGGTTCGGACGGTCGGCGACCCGAGCTGTCGCCCTCTCATCCCGCGCGGTGCGGGCTCCCGTGGCTCCTCCGGTGGTCCGGAGCGATCAGATGGTGTGGTCGCTGTCGCGATCAGGGGTGCGGCCGGGGCGCCTCCTCGAGTCGGGACCAGTGCGCGTGGAAGTGGTGCGGCGGACCGTGCCCGGCTCCGGGACGGCGCTGGATGGGGACGTCGTGGGCGTGCTGCAACGCAGCGGTGAGCCACTGCTTCGCCTCGGCGGCGGCCACCACCCAGTCGCTGCGCTGGGGACGCAGGGCCGCGACGGCCGAGCTGAGGGCGCACCCGGTCCCGTGGGTGTTTCTGGTCGCGACCCGCGGCGCCACGAGCCACGTGGCGGCGCCGTCGACCACCAGGAGGTCGTTGCTCGTCGATGTGCCGAGGTGTCCGCCCTTGAGCAGGACCGACGGACCCCACGCGTGGAGCCGGCGTGCCTGCTCGAGCATCGCGGCCTCGTCCTCGGCGACCGGCTCGCCGAGCAGGTCCGCGGCCTCGGGGAGGTTGGGGGTGATCAGGTCGGCGAGCGGCAGGAGCCGGGTGCGCACGGCCTCCACCGCCCCGGGGGCCAGCAGGCGGTCGCCCGAGGTGGCGACCATGACCGGGTCGAGGACGACGTACGTCGGACGCCGTACGAGCAGCGCCGCGACCACCGCGTCCACGGTGGTCGCGTCGCCGAGCATCCCGATCTTCACGGTGTCGACCGCCAGGTCGTCGAGCACGCTCGTGAGCTGGGCGGTGACGACCTCCGGGGGCACCGGGTGGACGGACTGCACGCCCCGGGTGTTCTGCGCGGTCAGCGAGGTGATGACCGCAGCGCCGTAGGCACCGAGGGCGCCGAACGTCTTCAGGTCGGCCTGGACGCCGGCCCCGCCACTGGGGTCGCTCCCGGCGATGCTCAACGCGACCGGGGTCTTCACG
Organism: Actinomycetales bacterium; assembly: GCA_038213835.1. Classification (GTDB taxonomy): domain Bacteria; phylum Actinomycetota; class Actinomycetes; order Actinomycetales; family CAWJMD01; genus JBBQSN01. The sequence continues at coordinate 3,427 of JBBQSN010000177.1, read as the reverse complement.
GCAGCTCCCGGGCAGGGGACGAGGCGTGGGCCCAGAGCCGGCGAGGGATCCGCCCGGCCCGGCGTGCGTCCAGCCCGGCGCGCACGGCGAGCGACATGCCCCGCGCCATCCGCTCGGGGTCCTCGGCCCGGGTGACCGCGGTCGCCAGCAGCACGGCATCGCAGCCCAGCTCCATCGCGAGTACCGCGTCGCTGGCGGTGCCGATGCCCGCGTCGAGAACGACCGGGACCCCGGCGGCGGCGACGATCATCTCGATGTGGTGGGGGTTGCTGATCCCGAGTCCGGTGCCGATCGGTGACCCCAGGGGCATGACCGCGGCGCACCCGACGTCCTCGAGGCGGCGAGCGGTCACCGGGTCGTCGTTGGTGTAGGCAAGCACCACGAACCCGTCGTCGACGAGCTGCTCGGCGGCGTCGAGGAGCTCGACGACGTCGGGTAGCAGGGTGCGGTCGTCGGCGACGACCTCGAGCTTGACCCAGGGCGTGCCGAGGGCCTCGCGCGCCAACCGGGCCGTAAGGACCGCCTCGGCGGCGCTGCGACACCCGGCGGTGTTGGGGAGGACCTCGATGCCGAGGCGACCCAGTAGCGCGAGGACCCCGCCGCCGCCGGCGGCGTCGACGCGGCGCATCGCCACCGTCGTCAGGTCGGTACCCGACGCGACCAGGGCCCGCTCCAGGACCTCGAGGCTGGTGGCTCCGCCGGTGCCCATGACGAGGCGCGAGCCGAAGGTGCGTCCACCGAGGCGCCAGGAGTCGTCCGCGTGCTCAGCCACCCTGCACCGCCGTCAGGATCTCGACGGTGGCCCCTGCAGGCACCACGGTGCCCCAGGCTGCGCGGGGCACCACCTCACCGTCGAGGGCCACCGCGATGCCCGTGGTGGGCGCCGAGGCCAGGCGGACCAGATCGGCGACCGTGCTCCGGTCGGGCACGGCGCGCTCGACCCCGTTGAGCTGCACGTTCATGTGAACCTCCCCGGCCGCGCGCTCGCGGCCTCCTCCAGTGGTGAGCCCGCCAGCTCGGCGAGCACGGCGTCCGCGGTCAGCGGCGCCAACAGCAGCCCGTTGCGTCCGTGCCCCGACGCGACCACGGTGCGTTCGTCGAGGCGCCCGATGAGCGGCACGTTGTCGGGTGTGCCGGGGCGCAGCCCGGCCTCGGCCGCCACGAGCGCGTACTCGGCGATTGAGGGCAGCACCACCTCACCGTCGGCGACCAGGTCACGCACCCCACCGACGGTGACCTCGGTGTCGTGGCCCACCTCGAGCTGCGTGGCTCCGAGGACGACGCCGTCGGGTCGTGGCACGAGGTAGGCGTGGCGCCCGTGGACGACGGCGCGCACCGTGTGCCGCGGCGGAGCGAGGGCTCCGGGGCGGGCGCGCAGGCGGAGGATCTCGCCCTTCACCGGCCGGACCGGCATGGCCGGGAGCAGCTGTGCGGTGGCGGCGCCGGCGCACACGACGACCTGATCGGCGTCCAGGGAGGCCAGCTCCGCGGGTCCACCGACCGCCCCGGTCGTGGCGACCCCTGCGCTCGCGACGGCGGCGAGCAGGGCGGCGAGCAGGGCCCGGTTGTCGACCGACCAGTCGTCGGGCACCTCGAGGGCTGCTCGGAGGTCGGTGCCGAGGGAGGGCTCGGCGCGGCGCAGGTCCCGGCGGGTGAGCCGGGCGACCTCGCGCCCGCGCGCAGCGAGCCACCCGGCCAGGACGTCGAGCTCGCCGGCGTCGGCGGAGTCGGCCCCGACCACGATGGTGCCGCGGGTCTGCAGGGGGCAGCCGAGGTCGGCGGCCATCGCGGGCCAGCGGGCCAGCGAGGCGATCCCGAGCTCGAGCGAGGCGCTCTCCCCGGGCCATCCCTCGGTCAGCGGCGCCAGCATCCCGCCGGCGACCCAGGACGCACCGCGGGCGGGGCAGGGGTCATGCAGCGTCACGGTCCACCCGCTGAGGGCAGCCCGCCAGGCCACGGTGAGTCCCACGGCTCCCGCGCCCACGACCGAGAGTCGTCCACGTGCTGACATGCATCACTCCTGCTCCCTGCGCCGGCATGATCCGGATCAGGTTCGACGGTCGGAGCCTGTTGCTCCCTCTCAGCCCCCTGCGGGACTCCCGTGCACTTCGAGAAGACCATAGCGCCTCGCGCTAGCGTGGACGACGTGGATCCCCGCGACCCCGAAGCCAGCCGCGACCGTCTCCGGCGGGCCCGTCTCTACCTGTGCACCGACGCCCGTCGGGACACCGGTGACCTCGACGAGCTGCTCGAGGAGGCCCTCGCCGGCGGGGTCGACGTGGTGCAGCTGCGTGACAAGGGCTCTCGCGGCGAGCAGCAGCACGGTCCGCTGGAGGCCGTCGAGCAGCTCGAGGTCCTGGCCACCATGCGCGCGGCCTGCGCTCGTCACGGAGCGCTCCTGGCCGTCAACGACCGGGCCGACATCGCCGTGGCTGCCGGCGCCGACGTGCTCCACCTCGGCCAGGACGACGTGCCGGTCGCGGTGGCCCGGCGGATCGTGGGCCCCGCCGTCGTCATCGGCCGCTCGACCCACGACGAGGCGCAGGCGGCCGCTGCCGCCGCCAAGCACGGGGTCGACTACTTCTGCACCGGGCCGTGCTGGCCCACACCGACCAAGCCCGGTCGGCCGGCGCCGGGGCTCGACCTGGTGCGGGCAACGGCGGCGCTGGGCCCGGAGCGCCCGTGGTTCGCGATCGGGGGGATCGACGTCGCTCGGATGGCGGAGGTGGTCGCGGCCGGTGCGACCCGGGTGGTGGTCGTCCGGGCGATCACCGCGGCCGCCGACCCGAGGGCCGCGGCCCGAGAGCTGCGCTCGGCCCTGGGGTAGGGCGCGTCAGCCGGGCGGCCCGTCGAGGTGGATCGCACGGTGCAGCCAGGTGGAGGTCACGCGCATCCCGACCTTCTCGTAGAGCCCCAGCGCCCCGGTGCGGCTGTCGGTGGAGAGCGCCGACGTCTCCGCGCCGTGCTCGCGGGCGCGGGCGAAGGCACCGACCATGCGGGCCTGGGCCAGGCCGCGGCCGCGCTGGTCACGACGTACGGCCAGGCGGGAGAGGTAGGCCGGCGCCCCCGGTGCGTGCTCGTCGGCGACGACGCTGAGGCACGCGGCACCCACGACGTGGCCGTCGGGATCGACCACCACGCGCAGGTGCCAGGGCTCGAAGCCCGGACGGCGCACGGTCACCGCGGCGAAGTCGTCGTACGGCTCCCGCTCCCGGTCCGACCATTCCAGGAAGGCGTCCTCGATGACCTCGTGGACGGCGGCGTACTCGCTCGGGAGGGCCGTGCGGGCGGCATACCCGGCAGGCAACGGACGCTCGGGAATACGCACCCCACGGGGCAGCTCGAGCACCCTGCTGGTCCAGCGCACGTGGTAGCTGTGTTAGGTGAGCAGCCGGTCGCCGTGCGAGCCCTCCGGCACCGGCATCCC
>JBBQSN010000176.1:0-6543 GCA_038213835.1 Actinomycetales bacterium | reverse complement strand
CCTCAACACCGAACTGGCCGCCTGGCAGGCATCCACCAACGCCGACCAAAGACAAGTCAACTGGCACTTCACCACCAGTGATGCCCGCACCAGACTCCGCCACCTGTACCCAGACTGTTAGAGGCGACGGACTACTAGGTCTGCGCGGGCGGTCACCGGGGGAATGGAAACGGACCAAGGTCCGTTTAAGCCCACGACCGCACGTCCCGTCCCTCCTTGGAGTCCGTCATGAGCGTCCAGCCCTCCGACCGGCCCGTCCGCGTCGCCGTCCTCGTCGGCAGCCTGCGCGAAGGCTCGGTCAACCGCCGGATCGCCGAGATGCTGCGCGACGCCGCACCTGTCGGCGTGACCCTCGACCTCGTCCAGGGCCTCGGCGACGTCCCGTTCTACAACGAGGACCTCGACGGCGACGCCGCCCCCGAGGCCGCCACCGCGCTGCGGACCGCTGTGGCCGCTGCCGACCGCGTGCTGGCCGTCACCCCCGAGTACAACGGGACGATGCCTGCCGTGCTCAACAACGCCCTGGACTGGCTGTCGCGTCCGTTCGGTGCCGGCGCGATCCTCGGCAAGCCGTTCGGCGTGGTCGGCGCGACGCCGACCCCCTACGGCGGCAAGTGGTCGCACGCCGATGCCGCCCGTTCCGCCGGGATCGCCGGCGCCACCGTGGTCGAGGACGTCACCGTCTCGCAGTCGGCGGTCGACGTCGACCCGCTGGCCGACGCCGACGTGCGGGCCAGGCTGCTCGCCGCGCTGGGACTCCTGGTCGAGGCCGAGCCGGCCGCGCGAGCCGCCTGAGGCAGCCTGCCCGAGTAGCCGTGTCCGGACGGTCGGGGGCGCGGTCACCGGCAGCCGCGACGGCCCGGTAAACTCGCCGGAAACCCCCGTCTTGAGGAGGCACCCCCCGTGGCGCTCACCGTCGACCTCGTCGCAGCCGACCGCACCGTCTGGTCCGGCGAGGCCTCTGCCGTCCTGGCCCGCACCCTCGACGGCGAGCTGGGCGTCCTGCCCGGGCACACCCCGCTGCTGGGCGTCCTGGCCCCGGGAGAGGTCCGGATCAAGGGGGTCGACGGCGACGGCGTGACGGCGACCGTCGACGGCGGCTTCCTGTCGGTCGAGAACGACCGGGTGCTGGTGGTCGCCGAGGGCGTCGAGATCGGCGAGCCCACCTCCTCCTCGCGCTCCGGTCACTGACCTCGGCCCGGCTGCCAGCGGACCTCGGACGGTAGGCGGGCACAGGTGGGAGCCTTCACCGTCCCGCTGGAGATCGCCGGGGGGCTCGCGCTCCTGCTCGTCCTCGGCGCCACGCTGTTCACCGTGCGGCGCCTGATCATCGGCCGCGGTGCCGCCTTCGACTGCTCGCTGCGTCCGGGCGCTCCGGACGCGGTCTCGGACGCCGATCGCACCGGACGCTGGACCATCGGCGTCGCGCGTTACGCCTCCGACCGGCTCGAGTGGTTCCGGGTGTTCTCGCTCTCGCCGCGCCCGGCCCGGTTGCTGGAGCGCTCGCTGCTCGAGGTCACCGGCCAGCGGCAGCCGTCCGGCGTCGAGGCCCGCGCGGTGCTGCCCGGGGTCACCGTCGTCATCGCGCGCTACGGCACCGACGATCTCGACCTCGCGATGACCCCCGAGGCGTACACCGGCCTCGCCTCCTGGCTGGAGTCCGCACCCCCGGGGCGCACCGGGCAGGTCACGTGAGCGAGCGCAGCGAGCGAGCCAACCAGCAGCGCAGCGAGACCATCCGCGTCGTCGGGGGGTCCCGGCTGCACGGCGAGGTCACCGTGACCGGCGCGAAGAACAGCGCGCTCAAGCTGATGGCCGCTTCGCTGCTCGCCGCGGGCCGCACCGTGCTGGAGGGCGTGCCCGACATCGTCGACGTCCGGATCATGGCCGAGCTGCTGCGCCGGCTCGGCTGCGAGGTCGTGCACCTCCCGGCGTCCGGCACCGTCGAGATCGACGTCCCCGACCAGCCGGGTCACCGTGCCGACTACGACCTGGTCCGCGCGATGCGGGCCTCGATCAGCGTCCTCGGGCCGCTCGTGGCCCGGGTCGGAGCGGCCGACGTCGCGCTGCCCGGCGGCGACGCCATCGGCTCACGCGGGCTCGACCTGCACGTCGACGGCCTGCGGTCGATGGGTGCCGAGGTGCACGTCGATCACGGCTACCTGGTCGCCACCGCACCGTCCGACGGGCTCCGCGGTGCCCTCGTCCCACTCGCGTTCCCGTCCGTGGGGGCCACCGAGAACCTCCTGATGGCAGCGGTTCTCGCGTCGGGCACGTCCGAGATCGACAACGCCGCCCGCGAGCCGGAGATCGACGACCTGGCCCAGATGCTGCTCTCGATGGGAGCCCGCATCAGCGGTGTGGGCACCACCCGGCTGGTGGTCGAGGGCGTCGACCGGCTCACCCCCACCCGCCACACCGTGGTGCCCGACCGGATCGTCGCCGGCACCTGGTGCTTCGCGGCGGCGGCGGCCGGCGGTGACGTCCTGGTGCGGGGTGCCCGACCGCAGCACCTGCGGCTCGTGCTCGACAAGCTGCGCCTGGCCGGTGTCGAGGTGCATCCCGACGTCGCGGGAGTCCGGGTGGTGGCCCGCCGCCGTCCCCGGGCGGTCGACGTCGCCACCCTGCCCTACCCCGGGTTCCCCACCGACCTCCAGCCGCTGGCGCTCACCATGTGCGCCGTCGGCGAGGGGTCGGCCGTCGTCACCGAGAACATGTTCGAGGCCCGCTTCCGTTTCGCGCACGAGCTGGTGCGGCTCGGGGCCGACCTCACCATCGACGGCCACCACGTCCTGGTCCGCGGCGTCCCGCGACTGTCCGGGGCCCCGATGGAGGCCAGCGACATCCGGGCCGGTGCCGCCCTCGTGGTGGCGGGCCTGGCGGCCGAGGGCGAGACCGTGGTGAGCGGTGTCGAGCACGTCGACCGCGGCTACGCCGACCTCGTCGGCCAGCTGGCCGGTCTCGGGGCCGACGTCAGGCGGGAGGCTGTGTCCGGTACCGGCCCCTTCGCGCCGGGATCGGCTGGAGCGCAGGCGGGATCGCCGCGCGGCACCTAGTGTCGTGGGGTGCAGCTCCCCGGTGACGCCCTCTACCTGATCGGCGGCCTGGCCCTCCTGCTCGGCGCCGTCCTCCCGGCCGCGCTGTCGCGGCGCGCGCTGTCTGTCCCGATGGCGTTCGTGGGGGTCGGCGTCCTGGTGGGTCTCCTGCCGCTCCCGGGAGGGTCCCCGATCTCGCCGGTCGAGGATCCCGCCATCGCCGAACGACTCACCGAGCTCTGCGTCATCGTCGCGCTGATGGGCGTGGGGCTGGCGATCAACCGCCCGCTCTCGCTCCGGACGTGGACCCCCACGTGGCGCCTGCTCGCGGTGGCGATGCCGCTGTTCGTGGTCATCAGCGCCCTGCTCGGCTGGTGGTGGATGGGGCTGGCACCGGCGAGCGCCCTGCTGCTGGCTGCCGTGCTCTCGCCCACCGACCCGGTGCTGGCGTCCGACATCCAGGTGAGCGGGCCGCAGACCGACGGCGAGTCGGTGGACGAGGGCGACGACAAGGACGAGGTCGACGAGGGCGACCAGACCCGGTTCGCGCTCACCAGCGAGGCCGGGCTGAACGACGGGCTGGCCTTCCCGTTCGTCTACGGCGCGATCTTTCTCGCCCTGGCCGGGACTGCGGAGGCGCACTCGGTGTGGCGCTGGCTCGGCTGGGAGCTCGTCGGCAAGGTCCTGCTCGGCGCGCTGATCGGGTGGGGGGCCGGCTGGCTGCTCGCGCGGATGGCGTTCCGCGCCCGCACCGCCTCCCTGCGGCTGGCCGAGACGGGCGAGCCGCTGCTGGCGCTCGCAGCCACCTTCGCCGTGTACGGGCTCGCCGAGGTGCTGGGCGGCTACGGCTTCCTCGCGGTCTTCGCGGCCGCGATCGCGATCCGCTCGCACGAGCGCGGCTCGCAGTACCACGACACGATGCACACTTTCGTCAGCCAGTTCGAGCACCTGCTGACGATGCTGGTACTGCTGCTGTTCGGCGCCTCGGTCTCGTGGGGGCTGCTGGCCGACCTCACCTGGACGGGTGTCGCGGTCGCCGTCGTCGTGGTGTTCGTGGTGCGGCCGCTGACGGCCGGTCTGTCACTGCTGCCGAGGTTGCCGCTGGGTCCGGTCCGGATGGCCTCCGGGGAGCGCCGCGTCGTGGCCTTCTTCGGCGTCCGCGGGGTCGGCACGCTCTACTACCTGGCCTACGCGACCGGCTACGGCGTCGAGATCGAGGGCCTGCGCGAGGTGTGGTCCACCGTCGGGTTCGCGATCCTGCTCTCCGTGGTGGTGCACGGGACGCTGGCGACACCGGTGATGGCCCGTCTGGACCGGGCGCGCGAGGCGGTCTGAGCGGTCTGCGCACGCGGTCAGCCGGGCTTGCGCTCGAGCACGTGCTTGGCGATCTGGACGTGCTGTCGCAGCACCATCACCCGCGGCCCCTGCAGCGTCTCGGCGACGGTGGCGCGCACGTCGGCCGCCTCGAGCGTGCGACGCAGCACCTCGGCCTCGATCATCGTCGCCGGCGAGGCCACAGGGACCAGCAGACCGTAGTCCTCCGGCTGACCGGGGCGACCGGGGCGGGCGATGACCGAGCGACCCGTCGAGAAGGTCCACTTCAGCAGCACCATCAGGACGACCAGGATCGCCAGGGCGACGGTGGGACCGAAGAGGAACGAGTAGCTCTGCCAGGCCGACGACACGCCGCCCTCCTTCGTCCAGGTCTGCGGTGCCGGCGATAAGGGTGGTTGCCGGTACGGGACCAGTATCCGCCCGTCCGCGGTCGGCGCGCCTGCGGGGGCGAGCGGCACCCGGTCCCTACGCTCACCGCAGCGACCAGAGTGACGAGTGACGAACGTGTCGCAGGGGGAGAGCCGGTGGACGTCCAGGAGCCCGAGCGCGGCCAACGCCTCGTGCTGCGCGGACGCCTCGACGCCCGGTCCGCCCCGGACGTGCGGCAGAGCCTGCACCGCGTCGTCGACACCGGCACCGGTGACCTCGTGGTCGACGTCGAGGAGCTCCTGCTGGTCGACGTCTCCTCGCTCGGGCTGTTCCTCGAGGCGCACCGCCGGGCCGAGCGGATCGGCCGCCGGTTCGTGCTCGTGGGGGTCCCGCCGCCGCTCGAGCGGATGCTGCGAGTCACCCGGCTGGACCGCGTGCTGAGCACCGGGACGCGGACACCCGTCCCCGAGGTCGCCACGGCCTGACAGGGTCGCGACGTGGTGCTCGCGCTCGTCGTCACCGGCGTCGTCCTGGCCGCCCTCGCGGGGTCGGCCCTGGCCCATCGTCTGGACGTCCCCGCACCCCTGCTGCTCACCGTCGCCGGTGCGGTCGTCGCCTTCGTGCCGTTCGTGCCCGACCTCGAGATCAGCGACGAGCTGCTGCTCATCGGACTGCTGCCACCGCTGCTGTACGCGGCGTCGTCACGCTGGCAGCCGTCGTCACCCTCCCGGCGCAGACCGAGCACCGCGAGGTGCTCGTCCTCGCCGCGCTGGTGGTCACGTTCGGGACCCTGATGGTGCAGGGGGCATCGCTGCCGCCGTCTCCCGTGAGCAGCCTCACCCTGGGACGCCTGTTCCACGAGGTGATCGGCCAGTAGCGTCGCCAGCGTCGACGACGAGGCGCAGGAGGCAGTTCTGTGGGTGAGTTCCTGGGCGGGTCCCTGGGTGGGTCCCTGGGTGGGTCCCTGGGTGGGTCCCTGCGTGGGTCTCAGGACGAGCAGGACGAGCGGCCCCCGCGCGACCGGCCGTGGGTGATGCGCACGTACGCCGGCCACTCCTCGGCGGCGGAGTCCAACGCCCTGTACCGGCGCAACCTCGACAAGGGCCAGACCGGTCTGTCGGTCGCCTTCGACCTACCGACCCAGACCGGTTACGACCCCGACCACGTGCTCGCCCGCGGCGAGGTGGGCAAGGTCGGCGTCCCGATCAGCCACATCGGCGACGTCCGACGGCTGTTCGAGGGCATCCCCCTCGGCGAGATGAACACCTCGATGACGATCAACGCCACCGCGATGTGGTTGCTGGCGCTCTACGAGGTGGCGGCGCAGGAGCAGGGCGCGACCCCGGCCGATCTCGCCGGCACCACGCAGAACGACATCATCAAGGAGTACCTCTCGCGCGGGACCTACGTGTTCCCGCCCGAGCCGAGCATGCGGCTCATCACCGACATGGTCACCTACACGGTGCAGCAGATGCCGCGCTGGAACCCGATCAACATCTGCAGCTACCACCTCCAGGAGGCCGGGGCGACGCCCGTCCAGGAGGTCGCCTACGCGATGTCGACGGCGATCGCGGTGCTCGACGCCGTCCGCGACTCCGGCCAGGTGCCGCCCGAGAAGTTCTCCGACGTCGTCCAGCGGATCTCGTTCTTCGTCAACGCCGGCGTCCGGTTCGTCGAGGAGATGTGCAAGATGCGCGCTTTCGTCGAGCTGTGGGACGAGGTCACGCGCGAGCGTTACGGCGTCACCGATGACAAGGCGCGACGGTTCCGGTACGGCGTGCAGGTGAACTCGTTGGGGCTCACC
>JBBQSN010000175.1:0-6643 GCA_038213835.1 Actinomycetales bacterium | reverse complement strand
CGGCCCGCGGCACGCCCCGTCCGGCGGCCCCGCCCCGCCCGGCGCCCGGTCGGGGAGCGCCCGACGACGACGAGGACTTCCTGCGCGAGCTGCGCCGCCGCGCCGACGACCAGCGCCGCCGGGCCCGCGACCCCCGGGACGACGTCTCCTGACCCGGCTCACCCTCTCGCGCTGAGCTTCGTGGCGCGGGCGCGGCGGACGCGCTCTGCACCCACCCCCAGGACTGCGGCTGCGCCGATCAGCACCTCCTTCCACCACCAGGCCCACCACGCGTCGGTGCTGCCGAGCAGGCCACCGCCGCCGGCGGGACCGTCGACGGCGTCGGTCGCCCACAGCAGGCAGAGGGGGAACAGCGACGGGGTCACCGCGGTCAGCGGCTCGAGGGTGCCCAGGTCGACGGTGGTGAGCCGCTGGCCGACCCGAGCGGGCACGACGAGGCGGTCCCCCCACGTGCTCGCGCACGGCTGCCACACCTCGACCGGGGTGAGCGCGCCGAGGGCCTGGCCGCTGGTCAGGTCGAAGAGCTGGACGCCGGTCACGGAGTCGAACGTGCCGTCGCTCACGACGGCGAGCCGGCGCCCGTCGTCGGAGACGACCCCGGCCCACTGGCTCAGGACCGACGGCGCGGCGCCCGCGAGGACCACGTCCGCCACCGTCCGACTCCGCAGGTCCGTCGTCACCGCCCGCACACCGCTCACGGCGCCCGCCCCCGAGCCCGGTCCGGGCGTCAGCCACACCAGGCGGTCCTCAGCCCTCCACCCGGTGACGAGCCCGCGCTCGCCGCGGGGCAGGAGCTCCACCTCGCCGGTCGTGACGTCCAGGAGCAGCGCGCCCCCGATCACCGTCAGCGCGACCCGCCGCCCGTCCGGCGACCAGTGCGCCGGCGCCTGGCCCTGGACCCTGAACCGGGCCCGGGTGGTCTCCCGGTTGTCGCCGATGCCCTCGAACGACGTCCGCTCGCCGGTGACGAGGTCGTGCACGACGTACGGCCCCTCCTCGGTCTGCAGGTAGCCCACCCGCCGGCCGTCACGGGACAGCGAGGGGTACTGGTCGGTCTGGTGCGACACCTCCGGCAGGTGGAACCGGTGGCCGTCGGCCCTGACGGCGTACCAGTCCGGCTGCTCGCCGTCGCGACGGGACGCCTGCAGCAGCGCCGCCACCGGACCGGGCCGGTCCGGCAGCTCGCGGACCCACCACTGCCGGCCGATCCGCTCCGGATGGCCCTGGACCCCGGCGGTCTCGCCGCGGGCCGGTCCGAGCGCCGGGACCGCCACCCCTGCGCTCGGCAGCAGCAGCGCCAGCACCCCGACCAGTGCGGCGGCGACCCCGGCGAGCCGCAGCCGGCGCGCACCTGCGCGGGCCGACCCCGCCTGCCACGCGCGGTCGGCCAGGCCCGGAGCGACGGTGGCGTCCGAGGCGAGGTCGTCGAGCAGGTCGTGCAGGTCAGCGCTCACGGGGCCACCTCCAGCGGGACGGGGCCGAAGGCGTCGGCCAGCTCGGGGGCGAGCTCGCGCAGTCGCGCGAGGGCGACGCGGGTCTGGCTCTTGACGGTGCTGACCGAGCAGCCGAGCTCGGCGGCGGCCTGCACCTCGGTGCGGTCCTCGTAGAAGCGCAGCACCAGGACGGCCCGCTGGCGGGGGGTCAGTCGTGCCAGCGCCGCGGCCAGCACCAGCCGCCGGTCGGAGGCCTCGCTGAAGGCCGCACCGCCCACCTCGCGGGTGGCGCCGAGCACCTCGCGCGGCCGCCGGCGCCGCCACCCGTCGACCGCGCAGGTGTAGAGCACCCGCCGGACGTACGGCTCCGGATCACCCCCGGCGACGACCTTGCCCCAGCGGGAGGCGACCCGCGTCAGCGCTTCCTGCAGGAGGTCCTCGGCCAGGTGGCGGTCACCAGTGAGCAGGAACGCCGTACGGGCCAGCGCGGCAGACCGCGCGTGCACGAAGGCGCTGAAGCCCTCCTGTCCCGGATCCACACCCCTCATCACGCAGGATCGTGCCTGCGCGGGTGGGGGCTGTCAGGCGTACGACCTCAGGCGTAGCTGTGGAAGCCGACCACGAAGATGTTGACCACGTAGTAGTCGATGATCAGCGCGACGGCGGCGGCGACGCCGATCCAGGCCGCGCGGGTGCCCTTCCACCCGGCGGTGGCACGGGCGTGCAGGTAGCCGGCGTAGAGGACCCAGGTGATGAACGACCAGGTCTCCTTGGGGTCCCAGCCCCAGTACCGACCCCAGGCCGACTCGGCCCAGATGGCGCCCGCGATGATCGCGAAGGTCCAGATCGGGAAGGCGAAGGCGATCACGGCGTACGACACCCGGTCGAGCACCGGGGCGGCCGGGAGGGAGGAGCCCATCGACAGCGGGAAGCGCGGGATCCGACCGTCGGCGACCTGGCCGTCGTGGCGAGCGCGCAGCAGGTAGAGCAGCGCGACAACGCCCGCGAGCAGGAACGCACCCGAAGACAGGATCGCGGCGAAGACGTGGATCTTGATCCAGTAGGAGTCGAGCGCCGGCACCAGCGGGCCGGCCGCGGTGTAGAGCACGGTGCCGGCCAGCCCCAGGTACAGCACCGCCGGGAGCATGACGAAGGCTCCGAGCCCTCGTTCGACCCGCTTGGTGGCCACCAGCACGAGGAAGATCACGACTGCGGACAGAGCCACCGCGGACGAGAACTCGTACATGTTGCCGAACGGCGTGCGGTTCGTAGACAGTCCGCGCGTGACGATCGAGCCGAAGTGCAGCACGACACCGAGGTACGCCAGGACCAGTCCGGCCTGACCCGCCCGGCTGGTCTTGGACTCGGCCGGGGCGATCGACGCCTCCGGCTGCGACGGCCCGCCGGCGCCGGCCATCATGCGGGTGCGCGCGGCGATCGCCTCGCGGGCGGCGACCCCTGCCGCAGCGCTCTCGGCGACCAAGCGGGTGCGCCGGGCGGCCTGCTCACCGGCGAAGGCCAGCATGGACAGCGCGTAGAGCAGGACGGTGATGAAGAACAGGTCGTCGGACAGCCCGGCGAGCGCCTGGTCGGTCACGTCTGCTCCTGAAGCTCGGCGGGGCTGGGCTCTACGGGCGCGCTCTCGCGCAGGCGCTCGGTCAGGCCGTCGAACTCGGCCGTGAAGGCCTCGGGGCCGTTGCGCGCGAGGCCGGCGACCTCCACCACGGTACGGCCGGGGGCACCGTCACCGCCTGCCGGGGTGACGCGCACCCAGACCCGGCGGCGGCGGACGAACAGCGACAGGCACAGCCCGATGACCATGACGGTGCTGGCGACCAGGGCCACGAGCTTGCCCGGGTCCTGGGTGACCTGGAAGGTGGCCCACTCGGTGGTCTCGACGAAGGTGAGGCTGCCGCCGCCCGGGATCTCCCAGGTGTCGCCCTCGTCGAGCCGGTGCGGAGTGTCCCCGTCGACCGGCTCGAGACCGGAGCGGTCGTCGAGCGCGTACACCGACTGCGGCAGGCCGTTGTCGAGGTTGAGGTCACCCCGGAACCCGACCACGGTCAGTGCCGGCGCCTCGGGGGCCGGGAACACGGAGGTGACGCGTCCGGTCTCGGGGTCCTGGATGGTCGTCGGGGTGAAGACGCCCTCGAAGGCGAGCTGCTCGCCCGCGGCGTCCGGCACCTTGATGACGCAGGTCGACAGGAAGGTGGGTCCCTGCGGCAGGCAGACGACGGTCTGCTCGAGCTCGTTGCCCTCGACGTCGGTGACGACCACCCGCGGGGCGTAGCCGTGGCCGAGCAGGTAGGCCTTGGCGCCGTCGATGACCAGCGGGTGGTTGACGCGCAGGTCGTGGGTGCGGGTCTCGGAGTCCGGCGACTCCCGATAGGTGAGGTCGGCGTTGAACGACAGCGCCGCTCCGTTGTCGGCGTAGGTGGCGCGGAACTCGTCGAGCTCGAAGCTGAACGGGATCAGCCGGCTCTCGTCGAACCGCCGGCCCGGGCGGATGTCGTCGTAGGAGAAGACGGTGTTGGCGAACCCGTCGCCCTCCTTGACCAGCACCGTCCCCTGGAAGCCGAGCAGCGACCCCATCGCGATGCCGACCAGCAGGGCGACGAGCGAGAGGTGGAACAGCAGGTTGCCGGTCTCGCGCAGGTAGCCCTTCTCGGCCGAGATCGCGCCGTCGCGACGCACGACCCGCCAGCCGCGGAGCTCCTTGGCGGCCTGCTCGAGCACCGCGTCGGCGTCCGCGGTGGTCTCCCAACGCTCGCTGGCCGGCATGCGGGTGAGCACGCGCGGGACGGGCGGCGGGGGCGTGCGCATCGCCTTGGCGTGCAGCTTGATGCGGGGCCCGAGGCAGCCGACCAGCGACACGAACAGCAGCAGGTAGATCGCGGCGAACCACGGGGCCGCGAAGGCGTCGAACATGCCGATGCGGTCGAGGATCGGCGCCAGGGTCGGGTGGGCGTCGTAGTACTCGATGACGGCGACCGGGTTGAGGTTGCGCTGCGGCAGGAACGAGCCCGGCACCGACGCCAGCGCCAGCAGGAACAGCAGCAGCAGCGCGGTGCGCATGCTGGTGAGCTGCCGCCACATGCGCCTGGCGGGGGCGCCGAGCTGCCGGCTGGGCGGCGGCGCCGGCTGGGTGCTCAGGCGGGTGGCGTCGTCCTGACGGTCGGTGGTCAGCGTCATACGACGGTCTCGAACCCGGCGACCCAGCCGCGCACCTCGATCATCAGGCCCTCCCACAGGCCGCTGACCAGGAGCAGTCCGACCACGACGAGCAGCAGCCCGCCGATGCGCATGACCAGGGCGTAGTGCCGCTTGATGACGTCGAAGGCGCCGAGCGCCCGGCGGAACGCGACGGCGGTGAGCAGGAACGGCAGGCCGAGCCCGACGCAGTACGCGGCGGTCAGCAGCGCGCCGCGGCCGGCGCTGGCCTCCCGGTAGGCCAGCGTCTGGACGGCGGCCAGCGTCGGGCCGAGGCAGGGCGTCCAACCGACGCCGAACAGCACGCCCAGCAGTGGGGCGCCGGCCAGGCCGGGCGAGGGGAGCCGGTGGAACCGGACCTCTCGCTGCATGCCGGGGATCAGCCCCATGAAGGCCAGCCCCAGGATCACCGTCAGCGTGCCGAGCACCTGGTCGACGAGGGTCTTGTTGGCGGCCAGCGTCGAGCCGAGCCCACCGAACAGGGCGCCGGAGGTGATGAACACGGCGCTGAACCCGAGCACGAACAAGGACGCTCCGAGCAGCACCCGGCCGCGGCGGACCGCTACCTGCTCCTCGACGAGGGTGTCGCCCTCGAGAGTGGCGGTGGTGCTCGCGGTCCCGGGTGCGGTGGTGGTGGCCGCGGTCGTGGTGGTGGTCGCGGGGGTGCCGACGGTCGCGGTCGTGGGGGTGGTCGCGGGCGTGGTGGTGGTCGCGCGGGTGCCGACGGTCGCGGGGGTGCCGACGGTCGCGGTCGTGGGGGGGCCGACGGTCGCGGGGGTGCCGCCGGTCGCGGTCGTGGGGGGCGAGACGGCCGTGCGGGGCTCCTCCCCCAGCTCGGCGCCCGACAGGCCGGTGACGAACGACAGGTAACCCGGCACCAGCGGCAGCACGCACGGCGACAGGAACGACACCAGCCCCGCCACGGCCGCGACGGGCAGGGCGACGACCAGCGAGCCGTCCGTGACGGCGGTGACGAAGGTGTCGGCGATGCTCACCGGTCAGGCCTGCTCGCCGGCGACCTGCTGCACGGGCCCCAGCAGGTCGCTCAGCCGCACCTGGCCGGCGAAGAACCCGGCGATCCGGCCCTCGCGGTCGACGATCAGCGTCGTGGGCGGCGTCTGCGGGACGATCCGCCGGAAGCGCAGCAGCAGCTCGCCGGGCTGGTCGTACAGCGACGGGTAGGTGACCGACTGGTTGCGCTCGAACGCGGCGGCGTTGCCCCGTTCGTCCTTGACGTTGATGCCGATGAACTGCACGCCGAGCGGCGCGGTCTGCTCGGCGACCTCGAGCAGCGCCGGCGTCTCGGCGCGGCACGGCGGGCACCAGCTGGCCCAGAAGTTCAGCACGACGACCTCGCCGCGATAGTCGGCGACGTCGAGCGCCTCGCCCTCGAGCGTCGAGCCGGCCAGGGTCGGCAGCGGCTGCCGGTCGGCCACGGCGATCAAGCCGTCGTCACCGGTGTCGAGCGTCTTGAGCTGCGGGGTGCTCGGCCCCTCGGAGACCGCTGCCTGGGTGGAGCAGCCGGCCAGCGCGACCACCACGGCGAGCGCTGCCGCCGGCAGGAACGCGGCTCGGCGGGGTCGGGTCACGCCATCCAGTATCCGTGACCGCGCAACCGGCTGCCTGCCGGGCACCGTGTGACATGAGCCCTCCGGTCGCAAGGTGAGGCAGGAGCGGCGCCCACCCCAGCCCTGCGGCCGACCGGGCGCCGAGTCCACCGAGGATCGTGATGTCCCCAGCAGCCCGGTGCTGGGGACATCACGATCCCCGGCGGGTGGCGGACCCGGCGGGAGGCGGACCCGGCGGGAGGCGGCCGGGGTCGGAGCGGGTGGCGGCCCGGCGGGAGGGGGTCGCCGGCTGCTAGTGGTCCGTCTGTGAATTGGTGTGCCAGTAGACGGCGTGTCTAGTCGTGTCTGCGATATAGCATGGGATCCTATGGTCATGCCTGTTATGACTGCCCCGGCCTTGTCGTTGACCGCGACGCAGCGCGCTGAGTTGCA
>JBBQSN010000174.1:0-6647 GCA_038213835.1 Actinomycetales bacterium | reverse complement strand
ACGACTACGACGGCGAGTTCCGCTACGACGTCTCCCCGCTGCCGGCGCTGCGCTCGATGCCCGGTGCGGCCGAGCACGTGGTCTACCTCGGCACCGCCTCGAAGGTGCTCTCCCCCTCGCTCCGGATGGCCTGGCTGATCGTGCCGGACCGGATGCGCGACGACATCGGGCGTCGGCTGCACGCCCACGGCCTGGCCGTCGACGGCGTCGGTGCGCGGGCGCTGGCCGAGCTGGTGTCGTCCGGTGCGCTCACCCGGCACCTGGCCCGGGCGTCGCGGCTCTATGCGGCACGACGCGAGGCGCTGCGAGCGGCCCTGGAGCGGCACCTGCCCGACCTCGAGGTGGTGGGCGTCGACGCCGGGCTGCACGCGGTGGTGCGGCTGCCCGCCGGCCTCGACGACCAGGCCGTCTCGGACCGTGCGGCGGCGCTCGGCGTGGCGGTCGAGCCGCTGACGGCCTATGCGACCGACGACGACCGGTCGGGGCTGGTGATCGGCTACGGACGGCTGCCGGGCAGCCAGGCCGACCCTGTGGTGGCCCTGCTCGCACGGGCCGTCCGCGGTGCCCCGCGAGTGTGAGCCGCGCGCACGACTCGCCGGGCGCGCCGCACGCGAAGCTCACACTCGCGGAGGATGACCCACGGCTGGGAGTCGCTCAACCGACGGCGATGAGCCGGCAGCTGGCGCGCACGTCGCCCAGTCCTCGGGCGACGAGCAGCTCGCCGTCGTCGCGGAGGGCGACCCAGCCGTCGTCGCCCCACCGCCGCCACACCCGCGGGTCGCACCGGACCTGCGCGTTGGCCGAAGCGCCCGCCGCGACGGCGATGCGCGTCCACCCCACCAGCCGCACCGGTTGGTCGGGCTCGACCGGGCGGTAGTAGACCTGCACGACCTCGGTGGAGTCGCGGTGCGCGGTGTTCCTCACCTCGACCTCGACGACGACGACGCCGTCCTGGCGCGAGGCCGTGGGGGTCCCGTAGGCCCAGGTGGCCAGGCCGAGGCCGTGACCGAGCCAGAACGCGGGTGCCGCAGCGCGTCCGGCCTCGTAGCCGCGGTACCCCACGAACGAGCCGTCGGAGTACTCCAGCGCCCCGTCGGTCGGCACGACCTGCCAGGCGGGGGCGGCGCCGTCTGCCGAGGGGAAGGACGTGACCAGCCGTCCGGCCGGCTCGATCCTGCCCAGCAGCGCCTCGGCGACGGCGTGGCCACCCTCCTGGCCGGGTAGCCCGACCCAGAGCACGGCGTCGACCTCGTCGAGCCAGGGCATCAGCACCGGGGTGGCGGAGTTGACGACGACGACCGTGCGCGGTGCGGCGCCGGCGACCACCCGGACGAGGGCGTCCTGGTCACCGGGCAGGACGAGCGTGGTCTTGTCGGCCGCCTCGGTCTCCTGCTCCTCGGTGAGGCCGACCACCACGACCGCGACGTCGCAGCCCTCGGCCTCGTGGGCCGCCTCGGCCAGGACGTCGGCCAGCAGCCGTGGGGCGCTGCGCGCGACCAGAGCGAAGCGGCCGAAACCCGTTGCGGGAACGGCCACCTCGGCCTCGACCTCAACGTCGCCGGTTCCGACGTCAGTCGTCCAGGCGGGCGGGCGCAGCAGCGCCTCGCCGGGGTCGGCGCCGGTGAGACCGAGCTCGATCCCGTGGGTCTCGCGGCCCACCCGGACCGACCAGCGGCCGACGCCGAGGACGCCGACGCGGGCCGCGCCGTCAACCCGCACGCGCGCGCTCAGCACGGCCCGCGTCGGCAGCTCGGGCAGGTCGTCGTCGACGCCGAAGGTGGCCGACGCCGACGCGACGTGCGCGTCGGACAGCAGCCGGCCGTCGGCGGCCCAGGCGCGCACCCGCATGCCCGGCTCCCCCGTCTGCGGGTCGGTGAGGACGGACACCTCGGCGGGGACCGGGCGGTCGCGCACCTCGACGCCGTCGACGACGGCGAGGGCGTCGACCCGCACTCCGAGACCCTGCGCCACCGAGACCTGGTGCGGCGGGGTCACCTGCGCGGAACCGCCTCCCATGCAGATGGTCTCGACCGCGGGCCGGCCGAGCAGCGCCACCTGCAGCCCGGGGTCGAGCGGCAGCACGCCGTCGTTGGTGAGGACCGTCATCGAAGAAGCGGCCAGCCGGACCAGCTGTTCGCGCCGACCAGGGTCGGTGGGCCCCGGCACGTCCCGCCAGGTGCGCTCCTCGTCGAGCGCACCGACCCGCTCGGCGAGGACGAGGAGCCGCGCGAGGTGGTCGTCGACCACGGACTCGTCGACCTCGCCGCTGCGCACGGCCGCGACGAGCGCCTCGCCCCAGGGGCCGTGCGGGCCGGGCATCACGAGGTCGAGGCCACCGTTGGCCGCGGGACCGGCGGACTTCGTGGCGAACCAGTCGGACATGACCAGGCCGGTCCAGCCCCACTCCTGCTTGAGAACCTCGGTGTTCACGTGCTGCTGCTCGGTGGCGGGCACGCCGTTGACGTCGTTGTAGGCCGCCATCACCGACCACGGGTCGGCGTCCTGCACCGCGATCTCGAACGGCAGCAGGTAGGCCTCGCGCAGCGTCGCCTCGTCGACCACGCTGTTCACGGTGGTGCGTTCGGTCTCGGACTCGTTCGCCACCAGGTGCTTCAGGCACGCAC
Organism: Actinomycetales bacterium; assembly: GCA_038213835.1. GTDB lineage: Bacteria > Actinomycetota > Actinomycetes > Actinomycetales > CAWJMD01 > JBBQSN01. The sequence goes on along the minus strand of JBBQSN010000174.1, from coordinate 4,023 downwards.
CGACCCGACGGCCCTGCATGCCGCGCACGTACGCGGCAGCGAGCCGGCCGGTGAGCAGCGGGTCCTCGGAGTACGCCTCGAACAGCCGTCCGCCCAGGGGGGAGCGGTGCAGGTTGATGGTGGGGCCGAGCACCACATGGATGTGCTGGCGCTCCGCCTCGTCGGCCAGCAGCTCGCCCACCTCGTGGGCGACGTCCTCGTCCCAGGACTGCGCGAGCAGGGTCGCGTTCGGCAGCAGCGCCACCTCGCCGCCACCGACGAACTTCAGGCCGCGCACCCCGGTGGGACCGTCTGAGAAGGCCATCGGCGCCAGGCCGAGCCGCTCCTCCCCGTGCAGGGTGAACATGTCGGCCCCGGTCAGGAGCCGGACCTTGTCCTCGAGCGGGAGAGCGGCGATCCGTGCGGTGTCGTCCACACCGTCACGCTAGACGGTATGCAGTGACCAAGGACCGCGAGGCTCAGGGTCCCGTGGTCAGGCCGGTCAGTCACCCGAGCCCGTGGCCGGATCCTGCGGAGCCGTCCTCACCGGTGCCGTCGGTGCTGCCCGTGGGTGCGCCCGTGCGCAGGTCCTTGCCACCGAGGCCGCGACCCGTGGTGGTCTGGCGCGAGCGCTCGGCCTCCTCGGTGGCGCCGGCCGCTTCGGCACGGGCCTTCTTCAGGGCCTCGGCAGGGTCCTCGAGACTGAACTCCTCCATCTCGACCTCGAACCTCTCGCCCAGGTCGTTCTCCCGGATGCCCGCCGGTGCCTGGTCGAGGCCGCCCGAGCCGCCGCCCGTGTCGGCGCCCAGCGCGGACCCGATGCCGCGCAGGGCCTGGGTGAGCTCGGTCGGGATGATCCACATCTTGTTCGACTCCCCCTGAGCGATCTGGGGCAGCATCTGCAGGTACTGGTAGGCCAGCAGCTTGGAGTCGGGGTTGCCCCGGTGGATCGCGTCGAAGACCTGCAGGATGGCGCGCGACTCGCCCTGCGCGTTGAGGATCGCCGCCTGCGCCGTGCCCTCGGCGGTGAGGATCGCGGCCTGCTTCTCGCCCTCGGCCGTCAGGATCTGCGCCTGCTTGACGCCCTCCGCGTGCAGGATCGTCGCGCGCCGGTCGCGCTCGGCCCGCATCTGCTTCTCCATCGAGTCCTGCACGCTGGCCGGCGGGTCGATGGCCTTGAGCTCGACCCGGTTCACCCTGATGCCCCAGCGCCCGGTCGCGTCGTCGAGCACCCCTCGCAGCTGGCCGTTGATCTGGTCCCGGCTGGTCAGGGTCTGCTCGAGGTCCAGGGACCCGATCACGTTGCGCAGCGTCGTCACGGTGAGCTGCTCGATGCCCATGATGTAGTTGGCGATCTCGTAGGTCGCCGCCTTCGGATCGGTGGGCTGGAAGTAGATGACGGTGTCGATGCTGACGACGAGGTTGTCCGAGGTGATCACGGGCTGGGGCGGGAAGGACACCACCTGCTCGCGCAGGTCGACGTTGGCGCGCGCCCTGTCCATGAACGGGATCAGGAAGTGCAGGCCGGCGTCGAGGGTGCGCGAGTACCGGCCGAGCCGCTCCACGATGACCGCGGTCGCCTGCGGCACGATCCGGACCGCCCGGATCAGCGCCATCACCGTGAAGGCGATCAGCAGGAACAGGACCAGGTACAGGGCGATGTCGCCGATCGAGTCCATCAGGGCCTCTCCTCGAGGTCGGGGGTCTGCTGCGTCGGGGAGGCCACCAGGGCGGTGGCACCGTCGATCCGCACGATGACGACCGTCTCCCCGGCGGTGAAGGTGTGTGAGGGGTCGGCGCTGCGGGCGCTCCAGGTCTCACCGGCGAGCTTCACCAGGCCGGTACGCCCGTCGACCGGCGCAAGCACCTCGGCCGCACGCCCCACGTGGGCGGCCGCCCCCGTCCTCTGCTCGGCCCCGGCCGGCTTCAGCCTGCGCAGCGCGAGCGGCCGGGCACCCAGCAGCAGCACCGCCGAGGTCAGGACGAAGACGATCACCTGGACGGGGAAGGTGGCGCCCACGAAGGCCGCGAGAGCCGCGGCCAGTGCACCGGTGCTGAGCATGATGAAGACCAGGTCGAGCGAGGCGACCTCGATCAGGCCGAGGACCAGCGCTCCACCGACCCACGCCAGCCACTGCGTCTCCTGCAACCACTCCACCAGGTGCTCCTCCCCGAGCTCTCGGACCATCGTAGGGGTGGAGGTACGTGGGGTTCCCGATCCGGCCGACGTCACCCCGGCTCGGTCAGCATCCGTGCCAGGTCATCGGCTCAACTGGCGCAGCAGGTCGAGCAGCCGAGCGGGATCCTGGACACGGTCGAAGAACGACGCAACGTTCGGCCGGTTCCGCCGGCCGCCAGACCTCAGGTCCCAACGCTTCTCGATCACGATGTTGCTTCTCACCATCACGGCCGCCTTGACCGTTGCTGTTGGCGTCGTCGCGTTGCTTGCAACTGACCCTGTCTGGACCCGCTACGACAGCCTCCTCGCCCTCGTCCTCACCCCGTTCCACACACTGCTGAGCGTGGCCATCGGCTGGTACTTCGCTGAGAAGCGCAGCTCCTGAGCGCGCTGCACGCCCTGGGGTTCGGGCGCCACGGTTGTCGCGGGCCGATAACGACCGTTAGCGGTACTTTCTGAGGCCTCGTCACTCTGTGCAGCATCGGACCGTTATGCCTGAGTTGTTCGGTCCGTTCGGGTGGCGGGTCTTGCCGTGTATGCCCTGGTGGCTGTGTCGTGTGCGCAGCTCGTTCTGTCCCTCTTGCTCGGGGTTCGGGTCCTCGACGACGGGACGCGCACGGGGGTGGCTGTCATGCCGGAATCGTTTTCGCGCAACCTTCTTCACACTATCGCCTCCGCTGCAGGCCGCGGGGTGAGAAGGCCCCGGCGTGGTCCGCTGAGGGGGGTCGTGTCGGTGCTGGGTGCGGCGTTGGTGGTGTCGGCGTCGGGGTTGCCGGCGGTGGCGGCGACGCCGTCGGTGCCGACGTCGGGGCTGGCCACGACGCAGCTGACCTCGCACAAGCCGCTGCTGTCGGCAGTGGTCGCCGATCCGGATGGTGGGACGGTGACGGCGAAGTTCTTCGCCCGCACCACCGGGTCGGGGACGTGGAACCTGGCCGACGGGACGGCACCGTCGCAGGTGGCGGTGACCTCGGGCGGCACGGCCAGGCTGCGGCTGCCGGCGGCGGCCCCGGCCGGGCAGGGGATCCAGTGGCAGGTCCAGGCCTGCGACAGCACGTCGTGCTCAGCCAGCTCGGTGTTGCAGTCGGCGACGATCTCGCCGTTGCTGGGCACCGGTCAGCGCTCGGGTGCGACCCGGGTCGACGTCGGGGTGGGGGACCGGATCAAGGCCCAGGTCGACGTCGGCACCGGCAACCTGCTGGTGAACGCGTCGGCGTTCACCCTGAACGGTGTGACCGGGCAGGTCCCGGTTGCCCTGGCGTACAACAGCCTGCGCGTGGCCGCCGGCGGCTCGGCCGGGCCGGTCGGCGACGGCTGGATCATGACCCCGGGATCCGGGGTGGCGCTGGCCGAGGCCGCGGACGGGTCAGTCACCTACACCGGCCTGAGCGGGGAGACCGGCCTGTTCGTGCTGGCCACCGGGTCGACCACGACGTATACCGCACCGGGCGGGTTCAAGTCGGACCTGGTCAAGACGACCACCCCGGCCGGGTGGACCCTGACCGACCGGACCTCGCGGCAGGTGCAGGTCTTCAACGCCGCAGGCCGGTTGACGTCGTTGAAGGACCGCGACGGCAACGCCACCACGATCTCCTACGCCCCGGCCGGTGCACCGCTGGAGGCGGTCTCGAGCGCGGGCCCGACACTGTCGCGGACGCTGGAGGCGGGCATCGACGGGTCGGGGAAGCTGGACTACTTCTCCCAGTCGGCCACGGTGTCCACGTCTCGGACGTGGGACGTCACGATCAACTCCTCCGGGGACCTGACCGCGATCGTCGACCAGCGCAACCGCAGCACCACGTTCACCTACACCGCGCACAAGCTGACCCAGATCAACGCCCCGGGCGCGGTGATCACCTCGTTCG
>JBBQSN010000173.1:0-6669 GCA_038213835.1 Actinomycetales bacterium | reverse complement strand
GGGCGGGAGCGTTCACCGACCCCGAGCGGTTGGTGCAGGGCGCCACGGTCGCCGGGGTCGTCGACTCCGGCTCGGCGCTGGGCAGCACCGGCGGGAGCACCGTCCAGGTGCTGCTCGAGCAGGCGGCCCTGGCCGATGTGCTGGGTGCGCTCGCCAACCAGGCCGTGGTCTCGCTCGTGCTGGCCCCCGGTCAGGGCGGTTGAGGTGGCGGGCCGGCACCCCGTCCTGACGGCCCTGACGGGCAGCTGGGAGGCCACGCTCGTCGGCGCCCTGGAGCAGGCCCGTGGCGAGGTCGTCGTGGTGCGCCGCTGCGTCGACCTCGTCGACCTGCTCGCCGCGGCGGCCGGCGGGAGGGCGGTCGCCGCCCTGGTCTCGGCCGACCTGCATCGGCTCGACCGCGAGGTCCTGGCACGGATACGTGCCCAGGGCGTGGCGGTGGTCGGGGTGGCCGACCCGGGGTCCGCCGCGCACGCCGAGCGGCTGCGCGCCCTCGGGATCGAGCACGCGGTGGCGGCCGATGCCGAACCCGCGCTCATCGACCTCGCGGTCGCCGACGCCCTCGCGCAGCCGGTGCCGCGCCCGTGGTCGGCCGCCGCCGACCCGGCGGGTGCGATCCTGGCCGTCCCCGTGGTGGTGGGGACGGGCAGTCCGTCCGGCGACGGTTGGGACGGTGAGGCGCGGCCCGGTCGGGTCGTGGCGGTGTGGGGGCCGGTGGGGGCGCCCGGGCGCACCACCGTGGCCACGACGCTGGCCGCCGAGCTGGCCGCGCTGCGGCACGACACGCTCCTGGTCGACGCCGACACCTACGGCGCCAGCGTCGCGCAGGTCCTCGGGGTGCTCGACGAGGCACCGGGCCTGGCCGCGGCCTGCCGCTCGGCCACCGCGGGTACCCTGGACGCCCCGATGCTGGCCCGTCTGTCGCCCGTGGTCGGGCCGCACCTGCGCGTCCTGACCGGCATCAGCCGAGCCGACCGCTGGCCGGAGGTGGGGGCGACCGGGCTGGAGCAGGTCTGGTCCGTCGCCCGGTCGGTCGGTCCCTGGACCGTCGTCGACACCGGGTTCAGCCTCGAGCGCGACGAGGAGCTGTCCTACGACACGCTCGCGCCGCGCCGCAACGCCGCGACCCTGGCCGCCCTCGAGGCGGCCGACGAGGTGCTGGCCGTCGGGGCGGCCGACCCCGTCGGCCTGCAGCGCCTGGTCCGGGGCCTGGGTGAGCTGGCCGAGCTGTTCCCCGCAGCCAGGCCGCGGGTCGTGGTCACCCGGGTGCGCTCGTCGGCCGTGGGGCCTGACCCGCAACGCCGCGTCACCGAGGCCCTGCGCCGCTACGCCGGGGTCGACCGCGTCGTCATCGTCCCGGACGACCGACCGTCCGTGGACGCCGCCCTGCTGGCCGGCCGCACCCTGACCGAGCACGCCCCGGGGTCGCCGGCCCGGCAGGCGTTGGCAGCGCTCGCGGCCGAGCTCGCCGGGGCGGTCCCCGCCGGGCGAGGGCGTCGGCGGGGCCGTCCGCGCAGCCGCCCGGCATGATGGCGGTCGTGAGCTCCCTCCCCGCCCCGTCCGCCCTGGTCGTCGACTGGGGTGGTGTCCTGACCGTCCCGCTGTCGCAGGCTTTCGGCGCCTGGGCGGCCTCGGAGGGCGTCGGGACGGAGGTCTACCGCGACACGCTCAAGGAGTGGGGGTCGGTCGAGCCCGCGCCCGAACGCGGCACCGACGAGGTGGCGGGCGGGTCGCTCGGGGCGGACCTGTCCGCCGGGCCGGTCGCCGCCCTGGAGCGCGGCGAGCTGGACCGCTCGGAGTTCGAGCGCGACCTCGCCGCCGAGCTGTCGCGCCGGGGCGTGCCCGTGCAGGCCGAGGGGCTGCTCGACCGGATGCTGTCCGGTCTGGAGGAGCCCGAGCCCCGCATGCACGCGCTCGTCCGGGCGGCACGCGCGGCCGGGCTGCGCACGGCGCTGCTGTCGAACTCGTGGGGCAACACCTACGACCGCACCGGCTGGGACGACATGTTCGAGGTCGTGGTGATCTCGGGCGAGATCGGGATGCGCAAGCCCGAGGCCAGGATCTTCACCCGCACCGCCCGCCTGCTCGGCCTCGAGCCGCACGAGTGCGTCATGGTGGACGACCTGCCGTCCAACGTGGCCGGGGCCGAGGCCGTCGGCATGCACGCGGTGCTGCACCGCGACGTCGACACCACGGTCCGGGCCCTCAACGGACTCACCGGGGTCGACCTGTCCGGGGTCTGAGCACGGCACCAGCCGGACGTCGGGGCCCCGGCCCGTCTAGGGTCTGGCACGGGGGACGCGCGCAGGGGCGGCCCGCCGGGGTACCGCCCCGGAGCCGAAGGGAGCCGTGCCGGTGACGAACCGCCTCACGCCGCTGGACGTGTCGTTCCTGTACCTGGAGGAGCCCACGACCGTCATGCACGTGGGCTCGGTGCTGGTCTTCGACGCTCCCGCAGACGGTTTCGACTACGACACGCTCGTCCGGCACATCGCCGCGCGGATCGCCTTCGTCCCCCGCTACCGGCAGCGGGTCCGGCAGGTGCCGGGCCGGCTGGCCAACCCGTTGTGGGTCGATGACCAGCGTTTCGACCTCAGCTACCACGTGCGCCGGTCGGCGCTCCCGCGTCCGGGCACGATGGCGCAGCTGCGCGACCTCGTCGCCCGGGTGATGCCACGCCACCTCGACCGCAGCCGTCCGCTCTGGGAGGCCTACGTCGTCGAGGGCCTCGAGGGCGGGCGCTTCGCGGTCGTCACCAAGTCGCACCAGGCCCTGGTCGACGGCGTCAACGCGGTGGACCTCGCTCAGGTCATCCTGGACGACACCCCCTCTGCGACGACGCTTCCCGCCGACACGTGGCACGCCTCGCGGGAGCCGTCGCTCGTCGAGCTCATCACCGGTGCGGTCGCCGACGCCGTCCAGCGACCCACCCAGGTGGTCGACACCCTCCGGGCCGGGGTCGGCGACCTGCGGGTCAACGCCGACAAGGTGCTCGGTGCGCTCGGCAGCCTGGCGCGCACCGCCGCCAGCCCGGCGCCGGACTCGCCCCTCAACGTCGAGATCGGCGAGCACCGTCGGTTCGGCACGGTGGCCACCGAGCTCGAGACCTACCGCGAGATCCGGGCCTTCCACGCCACCGGCGGACGACGCCGCCGGGCCAAGGGGACGGTCGACGCCGCGATCAGCGTGAACGACGTCGTGCTGGCGACCCTCACGGGGGCGCTGCGGGAGTGGATGCTGACCCGCGGGGCCCGAGTGGGTCCGACCACGAGCCTGCGGGCGATGGTGCCTGTGAGCGTGCGCTCGGACGACCCGTCCTCCGGCGAGACCCTCGCCCGCGTCGAGCAGCTGCTCGTCGACCTGCCGCTCGGCGAGCCCAACGCCACCGTGCGGCTGCAGCAGGTTGCCTACCAGACCAAGGCGCACGCCGACACGGGCCGGGCCGTCCCCGCCCGCAGGCTGGCCGAGGTCGGCGGCTTCGCGCCGTCGACGCTGCACTCGCTGGGGGCCCGGGTGGCGAGCGGCCTGTCACGACGGGTGTTCAACCTGCTCGTCACCAACGTCCCCGGCCCGCAGCACTCGATGTACGCGGTGGGTGCCGAGCTGCTGCAGACCTACCCGGTGATCCCGCTGGCCAAAGGTCAGGGCCTCGCGGTGGGGCTGACCTCGTACAAGGGCTGCGTCTTCTATGGGCTCAACGCCGACCGCGAGGCGATGCCGGACCTGGACGTGCTGTGCCAGTGCGTGTCCGAGGCGCTCGAGGAGCTGCGGGAGACGGTGCGGTGAGCGAGCGGACCGAGCGGACCATCACCCGCAGTGCCGTGCTCGCGGCGAGGGACGAGCCGTGAGTCGCCGATGGGGTCTGGTCCTGGGGGCCGGCGGGGTGCTGGGCGGGGCCTGGATGGTGGGCGCGCTCGGTGCCCTCCAGCGGGTCCAGGGCCTCGATCCGCGCGACGCCGAGCTGATCGTGGGGACCTCCGCCGGGTCGGTGACGGCCGCGCTGCTCGGGGCCGGGGTCAGCGTCGAGGAGCTCACGGCGCACCAGCTGGGGGAGGCCGCGCCTTCCGGGCCGCTGGCCCGGATCGGTTGGGACTACGAGACCGCCACCGGCGGCTCGTTGCCGCCCCGTCCGCGACCGGGGCTCGGGTCGGCGGCCCTGATGGCGCAGGGCGCGGCCCGGCTGCGCCAGCTGCCGCCCACGGCCGTGCTGTCGGCGCTGCTGCCCGTGGGACGCGGATCCCTCGAGACCGTCGGCAAGCTGGTCGCCGACGTCCAGGCCGAGGTCGGTGCATCCCCGACCGGGTGGTCGCCGCACCCGGGCGTGCGGGCCGTGGCGATGGACTACGAGTCAGGACGGCGGGTCGCCTTCGGCGAGCCGGGCGCGCCGCCGGCCGCGCTCGCCGACGCCGTGATGGCCTCGTGCGCGATCCCGGGCTGGTACCAGCCGGTCGTCCTGCACGGCACGCGCTACATCGACGGCGGGGCGTCGTCGTCGACGAACATCGACCTGCTCGCCGGCCACGACCTCGACGAGGTCTTCGTCCTCGCCCCGATGGCCTCGTTCGTGATCGACACCCCGCACGGGGTCACGGCCAGACTCGAACGGGCCTGGAGGCAGCGGGTGACCCGGCGGGCCCTGCGCGAGGTCGCCAAGGTGCACGCCGAGGGCACCGACGTCACCGTGATCGGGCCCGGCGTCGAGGACCTCGAGGCGATCGGTGCGAACCTGATGGACGTCACCCGACGCCGGCACGTGCTCGACACCGCGATCCGGACGACCGCGGTGGAGCTGGAGGACCCGGAGCAGCTGGAGGCACTGGTGCACATGGTGGAGTCGCAGCCCGACCTCGAGGTGCCGGACGACGAGCTGGGCGCGGTCCGATGAGGGTCTTCCTGCCCGGGACGGCAACGCTTCTGGCCCGTTGGGTCTCGACGGGTCAGGTGACGGTCGAGCTCACGGCCCACGCCGTCACGCCCGCGCTGCGGGAGTGGTACACCGAGGGTGACGCGGAGGAGCTGGAGTACGCGGCCATGGTCGAGGCGGCCGAGGCATCGCTGCGACTGCTCGGGGACGACCCCGCAGCACCCCGGCGGCGCGTGGTGCTGGCGGCCGAGGTCGACGTCGCGATCACCCTCCCCGAGGGCGACACCGGCGAGCGCTCGCAGGTGCTGCTCCCCGGCCCGGTCGCGGTCACCGACGTCGTGAGCATCCACGTCGACGAGGAGGACGCCGAGCCGGATGTCGCTGCGGCGGTGGCGGCCGTCGCCGCCGCCGACGACGGCGACGAGGACGCCCAGTTCGTGGTGGACGGCGCGGAGGGCCACGACCTGCTCTGGTTCGACGCCACCGAGGCCTCGCTCGTGCTCAGCGACCTGGGCGCCGGCTGAATCGTGGTCTGGGGTCCCGACGACCTGAGGGTGCCGGTGGTCCAGGCACCGATGGCCGGCGTGTCAGGCGGGGGGCTGGCCGCCGCGGTGTCGGGCGCCGGTGGGCTCGGCATGGTCGGACCGGGCCCTGCCACGGAGGCGTCATGGCTCGAGGCCGCGTGCGAGACGGCACGGGCGGCAGGTGACTTCGGAGTGGGCCTGATGGCGTGGGCGCTGGAGGGCAGGCCTGAGCTGCTGGCGGCGTGCGTCGCTGCCCGCCCGGCACTGGTGAGCGTCAGCTACGGGCCGTACGAGCGCTTCCTCGAGCCGTTGCGCGAGGCGGGCTGCGCGGTGACCACCCAGGTCGGGACCGTCGAGGAGGCACGGCGTGCCCTCGATGCCGGGCTGGACCTGTTGGTCGTGCGCGGCGCAGAAGGCGGTGGTCACGGCCGCGGCGAGGTCTCGACATTGCCTCTGCTGCAACAGGTCCTGGACGTCGTCGACGTGCCCGTCCTGGCCGCCGGAGGCATCGCGGGAGCGAGGGGCTTGGCGGCCGCGCTGGCCGCCGGTGCCGCCGGCGTATGGGTCGGCACCGCCTTCATGCTCTGCCCGGAGGCCACCACGTCGGCGTCCGTGCGCGCCAGGCTGCTGGCCGCGTCGTCCGACGGGACCTCGTACTCCTCGGTCTACGACCGCGGCCAGCGCCTCGGGTGGCCCGCCGAGTACGGCGGCCGGTACCTGCGCACCGGGTTCAGCGACGCCTGGGAGGACCGCGTCGCCGAGATCGGGGCCGACGACGAGGCCTTCGCCGCCATCGAGGCCGCCCGCGCCGTCGGTGACGGTGACGCCCTGCCGGTGTACGCAGGCCAGGCCGTCGGTGTTCTCGTGGCCGAGCGTCGGGCCGCCGAGGTGGTCTTCGACCTGGGTCTCGGCGTCGACCTGCTCGTCGCGGCCGCTGCCCGGGTCGCCGGACAGCGTGTCGGCCGGCTGGACCCCCTGGAACCGCGAGCCTGACCGGGTTCCCGATTCGATCAGGTGTTCGAGAGTGGTTGTCAGAGGTTTCTGATGCAATGGGTGTCATGGCAGCGGAGGTGGTCGGTGGCGTTCCCGGGGTGGTCCCGGTGGGTGAGGTCGGTGGTGTGCCGGTGCCGGTGCTGCGCGCGTTGCGGCTGCTGAAGAAGGTCGAGCGGGAGCGGGCGGTGCGGGCGCGGCGCTGGTCGGACGCGCGCGGGTGCGACCTGGCCAGCGGGGACCAGGCGTTGGCGGTGGTGGAGGCGGCCGAGACGGTCAAGGCGTGGGCTGACA
>JBBQSN010000172.1:0-6701 GCA_038213835.1 Actinomycetales bacterium | reverse complement strand
GTCGCGGCCGTCCTGCTGGTCTGCGTCGTGGTCGCCACGCCGGTACGCGCCTGGCCCGCCCTGGTCGCCTTCCCGCTCGTGGTGCTCGCCCTCGCCGGCCTGGCCCGGCTGCCCGCGCGGACGGTCGCGCGCCGGCTCGTCGTCGAGGTGCCGTTCGTGGTGTTCGCCCTGCTGATGCCGTTCGTCGCCAGCGGTGAGCGGGTCGACGTCCTCGGCGTCCCGCTCGCGGTGGCCGGCCTGGTCGGGGGCGCGACCCTGCTGATCAAGGCGACGACCGGCGTGCTGGTCGGCATCGTGCTGGCCTCCACCACGCGCTCGCGCGACCTGCTCGGGGGCCTGGAGCGGCTGCGGTTGCCGCAGCCGCTCGTCGCGATCGCCGGGTTCATGCTGCGCTACGCCTCCGTGGTGACCTCCGACCTGGCCCGGATGCGGCTCGCCCGCGCGGCCCGCGCCTACACCGGTGGACGGCTGGGCCACCTGCGGATCGAGGCGGCCGGAGCCGGCACCCTGTTCGTGCGCAGCTACGAGCGTGGCGAGCGCGTGCACCGCGCGATGCTGGCCCGTGGCTACACCGGCCGGATGCCGGCGCTGGGCGGTGGGGCCGCGGCTCCGCGGGACTGGGCGCTGGCCGTCGGGGTGCCTGTCGCCGCCGCTGCGATGGCGGCCGCGTCCCTGGCCGTCCTCCCGTGACGGCCGCGCTGGAGGTCGACCGGCTCACCTTCGCCTACCCGGACGGCCGTCAGGTGCTGTTCGGGGTGGACCTGCGGGTCGAGCAGGGGGAGCGGGTGGCGCTCCTCGGCCCCAACGGCGCGGGCAAGACCACGCTGGTGCTGCACCTCAACGGCCTGCTGGCCAACGGGACCGGCGGCTACGGCACCGGCTCGGTGGTCGTCGGCGGGCACCCCGTCGCGGGGCGCCACCTCGTCGAGGTCCGGCGGGCGGTCGGCATGGTGTTCCAGGACCCCGACGACCAGCTGTTCATGCCGACCGTGTCCGACGACGTCGCGTTCGGGCCCTCGAACCTGGGCCTGGCCCCGGCCGAGGTGCGGCTGCGGGTCTCCCGCGCGCTCGCGCAGGTGGGCCTGCCGGACGTGGGCGACCGTGCGCCCCATCACCTCTCGTTCGGGCAGCGCCGTCGGGTCGCGGTGGCCACCGTGCTGGCGATGGACCCCCAGGTGCTGGTGCTGGACGAGCCCACGAGCAACCTCGACCCGGCGAGCCGGCGCGAGCTGGCGGACGTGCTGACCGCGCTCACCGACGCCGACGGCCGCCCGATCACGACGCTGATGGTCACGCACGACCTGCCGTACGCGCTGCAGCTGTGCCCGCGCTCGGTGCTGCTGGACGAGGGCCGCGTCGTGGCCGACGGCGCCACCCGCGAGCTGCTGTCCGACGTGGACCTGATGCGCGAGCACCGGCTCGAGCTGCCGTACGGCTTCGACCCCCTGTCCGTCGCCGGCGCCTGAACCTCGACGGGCAGCAGCCGTCCGGCGCGCGGTAGCGTTCGGCGCAGGGACCGAGAGCACGCACCGAGCACGGGAGGGCGCGATGAGCCGCACCGACGGCAGCACCGAGGACGAGCACGTCGTCCCGTCCAGCGAGGCCGACCAGCTGCAGCGCGACATCGAGGCCCGCCAGGCGCGCCTGGCCGCCACGGTCGACGAGCTCACCACGCGCGTGCACCCGAGGTCGGTGCTGAAGAACGGCTCGCAGAGCGTGCAGCGGCGCGCGAGGGAGGCCGTGCTCACCGAGGACGGCGAGCCCCGGGTGGAGCGCATCGTCGCGGTCGGCTCGGCCGCGCTCGCGCTCGTGGGCGCCGTGCTGTGGCGCGGCAGTCGCTCCCGGCGCTGAGGACGCGCTGACCACGGACCGCGCGGTGCCGGACGGTACGGTCGGTGGGTGAGCACCAGCAGCAGCCAGCGGCTCCCGATCCGGATGCTGCACGACCGCGTCCTGGTCTCCACCGCCGACGAGGCGGGCGAGCGGCGCACCGGCGCGGGCATCGTCATCCCCGCCACGGCAGCGGTCGGCAAACGACTCGCCTGGGGTGCAGTCGTGGCCGCCGGTCAGCACGTGCGGCTGGTGCAGCTCGGCGACCGCGTGCTCTTCGACCCGGAGGACCGCGGCGAGGTCGAGCTGTCCGGCCAGGCCTACGTCCTGCTGCGCGAGCGAGACCTGCACGCCGTCGCAGCCGCCCGGGTCGAGGACGAGCACACCGGGCTGTACCTCTGACCTCACGACCTCGCAGAACCCGACGCAACGCCCGGTACACATCTCTGGATGTCGACGGCCCGTTGCCGGCCGACATGGTCCGGGCGGTGCCGGCGATCCGGGCCGACCCGCTCGGCTACCTCGTGCGGGTGCAGCACCGTTACGGCGACCACGTCGCCTTCCCGATGCCGCGCAGGCCGGTGCTGCTGGTAGGGACGCCGGCCGGAGCGCGGGACGTGCTCGTCACAGGTGCTGCGTCCTGGGGCAAGGCGACGCCGCAGTACGCGGCGCTCTCGGCGGTGACGGGCACCGGCCTGCTCACCAGCGACGGCGGGCACTGGCGCGAACGTCGGCGCACGGTGCAGCCCGCCTTCGCGCACGGAGCCCTCGGCGGGGTCGCCACCGAGTCCGTGGCCGCCGGTGCGCGTCTCGCCGCGCTCGTGCCGTCCGGTCCTGCGGTCCGGCTCGAGGTCGAGGCGGCCCTGCTGCAGGCCACCCTCGAGGTGGTCGGGCGCACCCTGTTCGGCACCGACGTCACCGACGACGGCGAGAGGCTGGTGCAGGCGGTCCTCGGTGCCCTCGAGCAGGTGGTCTCCCGGGTCCGGACACCGCTGCCGGGCTGGCTGCCGACGCCGGGGCGTGCGCGGTCGCGGCACGCCGTCGCCGAGCTCGACCGGGCCAGTGCCACGGTGGTCGCGCAGCGGCGGGACGCCGGTCGCGGTGAGGGCCAGGACCTGCTCGGGCTGCTGCTCGACGCCGTCGACGACGGGTCGCTCGAACCGCGCGGGCTGCGCGACGAGCTGGTGACGATGGTGATCGCCGGCCACGAGACGGTGGCGTCGTCGTTGTCGTGGACGGTCGCCCTGCTGGCGGCCCACCCGGAGCACCAGGAGCGGCTGCACGCCGAGCTGGACGAGGTGCTCGGCGGACCGGACGGACGCGACCCGGGCTGGGACGACCTGGCACGGCTGCCGTGGACACGGGCGGTGGTCGACGAGGCGCTGCGGCTGTATCCGCCGGCGTGGGTGCTGAGCCGGCGTGCGACCACGTCCGGCACGGTCGACGGGGTGGACGTCCCGGCTGGGACGCTGGCGGTGATCAGCCCGTGGCTGCTGCACCGCCGGGCGGAGACGTTCGCCGACCCGGAGGCGTTCGAACCGTCACGGTTCGTCGGGGCGCAGCGGGTGGAGGGCTACCTGCCCTTCGGCACGGGGGCGCGGATGTGCATCGGGAAGGACTTCGCGCTGGTGGAGTCGGTGCTGCTGCTGGCACGGTGGCTGCGCGACGTGCGGCTCTTCGCCACGGGGCCGGTGCCCCGTCCGGACGCGCTGGTGACGGTGCGCCCGCGCGGCGGGGCGACGCTGCTGGTGCGGCGTCGACGGCCGTCGGCCTAGGCGAACCGGACGTGCGAGTCGGCGAGCTGGCGGGGGATGGGGAGCGCGCCCTCCATCTGCCGGAGCGCGTGGCAGGGGCACTGGCACGCCTGCGCGCCGGCCGGGGTGTCCCAGGACGGCACGCTGCCCTGACAGGCTCCGTGCATCGCCGCCGCGCAGTCGCTCGCGACGTCCCTGCTGGTCACGGTCATGGTCCCGCCCTCTGCTGTCCTCACCCGTGTCCTATCGGCAGGTGTCCGGCGGGGTTGAGAGGACGGCCCGGCGGTGACCACGATGCGGACACCGCCGGGCTCTGATGCCGGACGGGTCAGGCCTGTGCTGAAGAGGTCTGTGCTGCGACCTTGGCGTGGACCTCGTCCATGTCGAGGGCGCGGACGGCCTCGATCACCTCGGTGAGGGCCGGGGCCGGGAGCGCGCCGGGCTGGCTGAACACCAGGACGCCCTCGCGGAAGGCCATCAGGGTCGGGATCGAGGTGATGCCGGCGGCGCCGGCGAGCTGCTGCTCCGCCTCGGTGTCGACCTTGCCGAAGAGGATGTCGGCGTGCTCGGCGGCGGCCGCCTCGAACACCGGTGCGAACGCCCGGCACGGGCCGCACCAGGCCGCCCAGAAGTCCACCAGGACGATGTCGTTGTCCCTCACCGTGGTCTCGAAGTCGGTTGCGGTCAGGGCCTGCGTGGACAAGGGGTGTCCTTCCGTCGGGGTCGTCGGGTCCTTCACCGGGTACAACCGCGTCCGGCTGCCAGACCTTCCGTCAGCGCACCAGGCGGCGTAGCGCCCACCACGCGAGCGGCAGGTAGGCGGCCACGACCGGAGCGGCACCGCGCACGTGCAGCCGCGTCCGGGTTCCTCCGGGGTACCGCCGCGAGCTCTCGACGACGTGCTCGAGCCGGATCCGGGCACCCGCCGGCAGCGTCGCCACCCAGGTCCAGGAACGGCGCTCCGGGTCGGCGACATCGACGGCGAGCACCCCGAACGGCACCCGCAACCCCAGCGGCCCGTGCACGGTCCCGGTGCTGCCGGGAACGATCACCGTGCCCGCGTGCTCGACCGACCGGATCTGCGGTGACCACCCCGACCACCGGGCAGGACGCAGGTAGCGGTCCCACACCTCGTCCGGCGCGGCCGGGCCCTGCACGGTGAGGGTCCACGGTCCGTCGGCTGGCACCGTCCCATCCTGGCGGGCGCCGACGTTCGTCGCCCGCCGAGCCCCCCCGAGGCATCATCGTCGCGCTGCCTGAGGAGCTGGGCTGACGGCGAGGTTCGTCGGGTCGTTCCTCGGGCCCCTGGCCTACGGTGCCGAGCAGGACACCGGTCGCAACAGCTCCCGGTCCGACCCCGAGGAGAGTCCCATGGGCTACGTCATCCACTACGCCGGCGGCCAGATCCCGCTGCCCGAGGGCCGGGAGGACCGACCCGTCACCGGCGACCTGCTCCGGCGCATCTACGACGAGGCCGTGAAGGGGAACGGGTGGTTCGAGGTCGAGACCAGCGACGCGCGCTCCGGACAGCCGCGGGACGGTGGCGTCGTCCGGCTCCGGGTGGGTGACGGCATCCCGTTCGGGCTCGAGTGGCGTCCCTGAGGGCTCGCGCGTGTGGTGCTCCATCAGGGACTCCAGCCCCGAACCCGCTGTCGGTCGACGTCCCAGCACGAGGGGGGCTGCGTAGGATATGCGCGGATGAACATCGATCGGCGCGCCCAGAGGCCTGACACCGGGGACCTGGCCGGCAGGCTGGCGCGCCTGGCGCGCGTCACGACGTTGCTGGCCGACGTCGACGACGTCGGGGCGGTGGCGGAGGTCGTCGTGACCCAGGGCGCCGCCGCGGCGGGCGCCACCGTGGCGTGGTTGACGCTGCGCGAGGGCGAGGACCGGTGCCGCCTGGTCGGCCTGCAGGGCGGACGGGACGGGGACGAGGAGCGGTGGGCGACCTACCCGCTGTCGATGCGGGCCCCGGGCAGCGACGCGATCCGCACCGGGCGGCGAGTGGTCGTGGCCGGGGAGGCCGAGATCGAGCGGTGCTACCCCGAGCTGGCAGCTGCCGGCCTGGGCGCGCTGTCGGTGGTCGGCCTGCCCCTCACCGTCGGGTCCCGGACGACCGGTGCCCTCGGACTCACGTTCGGCGACGCGCGCAGCCTGGAGTCGACCGAGCTGGAGCTGCTGGAGATCCTGGCCGACACCTGCGCCCAGGCGCTGCAGCGGATCGCGGCCCAGCAGGCCGCCGCCGATCGAGGGGCGAGGCTGGCGTTCCTCGCCGACGCCTCGAACGAGCTGGCCAGCAGCCTGGACCACGAGACCACGCTCTCGAACGTGGCACGGCTCGCCGTCCCGACCTTCGCCGACTGGTGCGCCATCGACGTCGTCGACGACGGCCGGCTGCGCCGCCTGGCGGTGGCCCACGTCGACCCGGCCAAGGTGCAGCTCGCGCACGACCTCGCGGCGCGCTACCCCCCCGACCCCGACGCCCCCGGAGGGGTCTGGGACGTCGTACGCACCGGGCGCAGCCAGCTGATCCCTCAGCTGACCGATGCGATGCTGGTCGCCGGCGCGATCGACGAGCAGCACCTGCGGATCGTCCGCGACCTGCACCTGCGCAGCGTGGTCATCGTGCCGCTGGTCGCCCGGGAACGGGTGCTCGGCGTGATGACCTGGGTCCTGGCCGAGTCCGAGCGCCTGTTCACCGTGGCAGACCTGGCCTTCGCCGAGGACGTCGCCAAGCGCGGCGCGGTCGCCATCGACAACGCCGAGCTGCACAGCCAGACCCTGGCGATGGCCGTCCAGCTGCAGCACGCGGTGCTGCCCGAGGCCCTGCCGGACGTCCCCGGCTGGGAGCTCGCAGGCCACTACAGCCCGGCGGGCCGCACGGAGGTCGGCGGCGACCTCTACGACGCCGTCCCGCTGGGAGACGGGCGCCTGGTCCTGTTCGTCGGCGACGTGATGGGCCGCGGCGTGGCAGCCGCGGCGGCGATGGCGCAGATGCGGGCCGCGGTGCGCGCCTACACGGCGATCGACCCCACGCCGCGGACCGTCGTCGCGAACCTCGACCGGATGTACGCGCAGTACCCCACCGACCAGCTGGTGACCCTGGTCTACCTGGTC
>JBBQSN010000171.1:0-6761 GCA_038213835.1 Actinomycetales bacterium | reverse complement strand
ACAATGCGACCGAACCCATCATGGCGTGCGTGTCCGGGTCGAGCGGAGCGAGCTCGCAGGCGCGGCTGGCTGCGTCCCAGGCGATCTGGCCCCTGCCCTTCACCCGGTCGGCCACCGCGGCGACCGTGAGGTGGGCCCCGGACCAGGTCGGCGCGAGTCGCGTGGTCTCGATGGCCGCGGCGAGCGCCTCCTCACCGCGCTTCAGCCCGACCAGGGAGCCGGCCCGTACCGCGTGCGCCTGGACGTCGGACGGCTCGCGGGCCAGCACCGCGTCGGCGTCCTGCAGCGCCTCGCGGTGGCGCTCCAGCCGTAGGTTCGCCCGGGCCCGCAGCAGCTGGGCCTCGACGTCGAACGGGTCCGAGGCCAGCGCCTGGCTCGCGGCCCGCAGGGCCTCCTCGTACCGTCGCGCGTCCAGCAGCATCTCGACGCGAGCCGTGTGCTCGTTCACAGCAGCTTGTTCTTCTTCATCCACGCACGCAGATCGGCGTAGCTGCCGTCGGTGTCGGCGAACATCACGACGTTGCGCGCGGTGTCGAACCAGCCGCGGGTCGAGGGCCGCACCTGGCCCACCGCCCACTCCAGGTCCTTCATGCTGATCAGGCGGGCGTTCCCGGTGCGCACGCCCTCGAGCAGCGCTCTCTCCGCAGCGGACTCGCACACGTGCGCGAGGTCGGCGCCCGAGTAGCCGTTGGTCGCCTTGGCGATCCTGCGGACGTCGATCCCCTCGACCGGACGCTCCTTGAGGTGGTGCCGCACGATGGCCTCACGCGCCTCCTGGTCCGGGGGCAGCACCAGCACGGTGCGGTCCAGCCGTCCGGGCCGGCGCATGGCGGGGTCCACGTCCCAGGGCTGGTTGGTGGCCGCCAGGACGAAGACGCCCTCGTTGTCGTCGCCCACGCCGTCCAGCTCGGCCAGCAGCTGGTTCACGGTCCCGCGCATCGCGGACGAGCGGGTCTGGGACCGCTTCTGCCCCAACGCGTCGACCTCGTCCAGGAAGAGGACGACCGGTGCGCTGCGGCGCGCGAGCATGAACAGCTCGTGCACGTTCTTCTCACTGCTGCCGATCCACATGTCGAGCACGTCGGCCATGCCCACCGAGATGAACTTGGCGCCCATCTCCCCGGCCACGGCCCGCGCGACGAACGTCTTGCCGCAGCCGGGAGGGCCGTAGAGCAGCAGCCCGCCGCGCAGCGACTTGCCGTAGAGCTTGCGCAGCTCGGGGTTGCGCAGCGGCGCGAGGAACGCCGCCTCCAGCCGGTCCTTGACCTCGGTGAGACCACCGACGTCGGCAAGGGTGATGCCGGACTTCTCGACATCCCAGGCCCCGACGTCCGGCTCGGCCCGCCCGCTCTCGTCGACGAACATGGGCCCCGCGACGTCGCCCACCTGCTCCTCGGCGGCGCTCCAGTCGAAGCCGCGCCCGTCGGTGCGGGACGAGGTCACCGCGCGCGGCGGATCCTGCACCGGCTGTTCAGGAACCTCGCCGGGCGAGATCTCCGGTGACGTCTCGGCCGGGGGCTCGGTCCGGGGCGCGGTCGGCGGAGCGGCCGGTGGGGCGGCAGGGCTCAGCGCCCGTGCCATCAGGGCCCGGGCCGGCGCACTGGACGGTTCGCGCTGCAGCGCGGTCGCGCACTCGGCCACCGCCTCGTCCGTGCGGCCTGCCGCCAGCAGCGTCTGCGTCAGGTGCAGCCGCAGCGCCGTGTCGTCCGGCATCTTCTCCAGCGCGCGCTTCAGCGCGTCGATCACCCCGTCGTCCATCCGTCCATGATGCCGGTCCCCGGGCGGGGACGGGTGGGGACAGGGCGGGCTGTCAGTCGGGGGTCGTGCAGACGTCGACGTGGAAGACGTACGGCGGAGCCCCGACGCGGTAGCGCTGCACCACGTCGTTCGCGTCCAGCTCGAACATCATGTGCCGCCCCGTCCCGGTGTAGTCGGGGGTCTGGGCGTACGGACTGATCTCGATCGGGACGAAGCGGCCGTCGTACTGCGTCGACCACCCGGACATCCCGGCCAGCCACTGCGGGTAGGCCGCAGCGACCTCGTCGTAGGTGCTGCCGACGCCGATCCCCTCCACCGTGCGCACCTGCGGGGTGAGCACCACGTAGGTCTGCACCGCGCCGCCGTTGTCGACCGTGCCGATGCCGGCGGTGTCGTCGAGCCGCACGACGCACTCGCCGTCGGCCCACTGCTCCTCCAGGTCGAGCCCGAAGGCGAGCTCGACGTCCTGCACCGACGTCCCGACCGTGGCCGGGCCGAGCCCGAACTGGGTGGCCAGCAGGAGCTTCTCTGGGGTCGGATCGGGTTCTGGAGTCGGCGGTGGGGGCGCGGTCACCGTCCGCGTGCTGGGTGTCGGGCTGGGCGTCGGGCTGGGTGCCGGGGTCGGTGCCGGCGTCGGGACGGACGGGGTCGGGGTCGGGGTCGGCACGGGATCCGGCTGCTCCGACCACCACCCGGTCACGAGTCCGGTGGTCCCCGCACCGAGCAGGAGCAGAACGACCGCGCCACCGGCCACCAGCGCCGCCGCCAGACCTGCCGGCCGGGCCCGCCCGCCTCCCGTCGCCGACGCCGGGCGCCGCGGGACGGGTGCGTCGTCGGTCCAGAACCGCCAGCCGTCCGGCGCGGGGGGCCAGGTCGGGTCCGGGCGCCAGTCCGGCGGGGGACGCCAGCCGGGCGGTGGGGTCGGCCAGCCGGGCGGTGCGGTGAAGCCCATGCACTCTCTCCTGGTCTCGAGGACTGCTCTCGTCTCCCGCGCAGGAGGCCCTCGCTCGACCCGCTGATACGTGGCACAGCCCGCGGGGGCAGCTGCGACACCACCCGGTCGTCAGCCTCCGGTTGACGCTGTCGGGTGGTCAACCGTAGGTTGACGTCATGACGAAGCAAGCACCGACAGCGTGGCGCAACGGCTACGTCCTCCTGCTGGTCATCCCGTTCATCGGCCTGGCCCTCACGCTCTTCGACCCGCCGCGGTGGCTGCAGATCCTCGGGGTCATCGCGATCATCGGCCTGGTCTACACCGGGTGCCGCCTGATGAACCAGCGCCGTGGCGGCTGGCGACCCTCGGACACCCTGCCGAAGCCGTGACCGACGTCCCGGCCGACCCGGACCGCTCCCCCGCCGACGTCCTGGTGGAGGCGATCACCAGGCTCAACGCCGATATCGCGCCCGAGACCCGGGAGGGCTCCCTCCAGCTGTTGCGGACCGCGTCAGCCCTTGAGGCCGGAGCCCGGACGGTGCTCCACCAGGCCGTGGCCTCGGCCCGCAGCGCGGGGAACACCTGGGCCGTCATCGGCGCCACCCTGGGCATGTCCAAGCAGGCCGCGCAGAAGCGGTTCGCCCCCACGGCCGTCCCACCCGGCACCGACCTGGCTCCCGACGAGCGCATCCTCGGTCCGACCGGACCCTTCGACGAGATGCGCGAGCTCGCCCTCGCCGGCCGCTACGGCTGGCACAGCGTCGAGGCCGGCATGAACTACCACCGCGTGCTCCGCTCCCGCACCCAGTGGGAGCACCGTCGAACCTCGGGGGCACGCGCTGCCCAGCGCCTGGTCGACCAGGGCTGGCAGCGGATCGGTGGGGGCCTCGGCTACACCTACGTCAAGCGCGACCTCGGCACCCCGGCCCTGACAGAGCCTGAGCACCCGTCCCCCGGCCGGTAGCCGGCGTCCGGCCCGACGCCGTCACCGGGCTGCACCGTCCGATGAATTCTGGCTCGTGCTGCGGTCTGCTGTGTCATGGACGTTCTGGTCAACGGCATCGTGTTCGGGGAGTCTCCGCGCTGGCACGAGGGCCGGCTCTGGTTCTCCGACTGGGGCGCAGGCCGCGTCTACTCGGTCGCGGCCGGTGGGAGTCGCCGACCGTCAGGTCCTGCGACGCGAGCCCGATGGCACCCTCGTCCCGCACGCCGACCTCGCACCGGTGTCGACCAAGCCCTGGAACGACGTGGTGGTCGACGGCCGAGGCAACGCCTACGTCAACAGCATCGGCTTCGAGTTCCCGGACGAGGAGCCCGCGCCGGGGATCGTCGTGCTCGTCCGTCCGAACGGGGAGGTCGTGCCGGTCGCGGACGACCTCGCCTTCCCGAACGGCATGGCGATCACCTCCGACGGCGGCACCCTCGTCGTGGCCGAGTCCTACGGCGAGCGGCTGACGGCCTACGACGTCGCCGACGACGGGACGCTGTCCGGTCGTCGGGTCTGGGCCGCGACCCCCGGTGACCACCCCGACGGCATCTGCCTGGATGCGACCAGTGCGCTCTGGTACGCCGATGTCGGCAACCGGAACTGCGTACGGGTCCGCGAGCCCCGTCGTGTGGTCGCACGTGGCATCTCGATGTCCCATCGCCCGCCGTCTACCAGGAGTAGACTGGCGGTATGGCTGACACGACGACCGTCAAGGTGCACACGAGCACCCGCGACCTCCTGCTGGAGCTCGGGGCGTCCAGGCGCGAGAGTGCCGACCAGGTCATCCGGGCAGCGCTGGCGGCGATGCAGCGCGACGAACGTCGCCGGGTCGCGGCGGCCGAGGCCCGGGCGATCAAGGACGACCCGCAGGATCGTGCCGAGATCGCGGCGATCCAGCAGGACCTGGCCGCCCTGCGTGCGGGTCCTGAGGGGTCATGAGGGGTGAGGTCTATCGACTGCCTGCCCGAGGCCAGGGGCACGAGCAGCGGGGCCGACGGTACGCCGTCGTGCTCCAACCGGACTGGCTCGCCCTGAGCACCTGGGTCGTCGCCTTCACCAGCACCAGCGCCCGCGGGACCAGCTTCCGCCCCACGGTCGAGATCGCAGGACGTGGAACCCTGGTGATGTGCGACCAGATCGCCACCGTGGACCTGAACCGCCTCGTCGAGCCCGCAGGCTTCCTCACGCTCGAGGAGATGCAGAGGGTCGACGACGCCCTGTCCTTGGTGCTCGACCTGTAGCCCCTCGTCGAACACAGCACGCCGACAGCTGACAGCCCGACCTCGCGCCGACGTCGGCTGTCGCGCTGTGGTTACGGTGTCTGTACTGCTGGTGCCGAGGGCGAACCGCGACCTCGGTCCGCGACGGGCGGCCACGGAGGTGCGACGACCCTGAGCCTCGACGAGTACCGCCAGGTGCTGGCGGAGGCGACCGGCCACGGATGGGGTTTCCTCGCCGCCTACGGCCTCACCTGGCTCGCGTGCGCGGTGGGCTGGCGACGCTGGGGCGCCCAGGTCGGTGCCTACTGCACGCTCTTCCAGGGGATGCTGGCTCTGCCCCTGGCGCTGCTCCTCACGGCCGTCACGCCGGGGCCGGACCGTCCATCCATGGCGGGGATGGACGACGTGTCGGTGCTGCTCGCCTCAGGGCAGCTGCTGGGTCTGCCGATCGTGATCCACCTCGTGACACGGCGCCGGTTCACCGACGTTCCGCGGGCCATGGTCATCATCCTGGTGGTGCACTTCGCCCCGTACACCTGGCTGTACGCCACGCCGCTCTACCTCGTGATGGGTGCGTGGTGTCCGCCGCCGCCGTGGTCGCCGAGACCACTGCCCACCGGCACGCGGAGACGACCGCTGAGAGCGACGACACCGGTGCCGTGCGCGTGTGCCTGACCACCGGTGTCGTCATGCTCGGGAGCGCCGGCCTCGCGTGGTCGCTCTAGACCACCGCTCAGAACGGCTCCTGCCGCCGCGTCGTCACGCCAGAGGCTCGTGATGCCCGGTGGGGACGACCAGCGCGGTGGCGACGGCGGCGACGCCCTCGCCGCGGCCGGTGAGTCCCAGGCCGTCGGTGGTGGTGCCGCTCACCGACACGGGGGCACCGCAGGCGGCGGACAGGGCCGCCTCGGCCTCGGCCCGGCGGGTGCCGACCTTGGGCCGGTGGCCGATCACCTGGACCGCGACGTTGCCGATCTCGAAGCCGGCCTCGAGCACCAGGCGGGCCGCCTCCGCGAGCAGCGTCACCCCGCTCGCGCCGGCCCACTGCGGGCGGCCGGTGCCGAAGTGGGCGCCGAGGTCGCCGATGCCGGCGGCCGAGAACAGGGCGTCGCAGCACGCGTGGGCCGCGACGTCGGCGTCGGAGTGGCCCTGGAGCCCGAGCTCGCCCGGCCAGTGCAGGCCCGCGACCCACAGCTCGCGGTCCGAGCCCTCGGGCGCCAGGGCGTGGACGTCGACGCCGATGCCGGTGCGGGGCAGGGCGGCGCTCACGTCGGCACCCCGGGCACCCGGGCCCGCAGCAGCGCCTCGGCGAGCAGCACGTCGATCGGACGGGTCACCTTGAAGCCCTCGTCCGAGCCAGGGACGATGTGGACGCGGACGCCGAGGGCCTCGACCAGGCCGGCGTCGTCGGTGGCCAGGGGGTCGCCGGTGGCGTGGGCGCGTTCCAGCAGCTCGCGGACGAAGCCCTGCGGCGTCTGAACGGCGACCACCCGAGCCCGGTCGACCGGGCCGTCGTCCAGGTGGCGCAGGGTGTCGGACGGGGGCACGCCCGGGACGACGGCCTGCTCACCTGCCTCGAGGGCGGCCAGCACGGCGGCGAACACGGCGGGCGGGACGAACGCGCGGGCCGCGTCGTGCACCAGGACGAGAGGAACCCCGGGCAGCACGGCCAGCCCGGCGTCGACGGACTGCTGCCGGGTGGCGCCGCCGGGGACGACGATGGCCGCACCGGAGATCTCCAGTGCGGCCTCGAGGTGGGTCGCGGGCACGACCACGACGACGTCGTGGAGGCCGGCCGCCCGGACGCCGTCCAGGGCCCAGGCGAGCAGTGGCCGACCTGCGACCTCGACGAATGCCTTCG
>JBBQSN010000170.1:0-6901 GCA_038213835.1 Actinomycetales bacterium | reverse complement strand
CCACCCATCACGCCGGCCAGGCCGATCACCCGGTCGGCGCCGGGTCCGTCGGTGATCAGCAGGTCCTCGGCGTGGAGCACGCGCGTGACGCCGTCCAGCGTGGTGAGAGTCTCCCCCTGCAGGGCCCGGCGCACGACGATGCCGGCCGGGTCGAGGGTGCTGAGGTCGTAGGCGTGCAACGGCTGGCCGAGGCCGAGCATCACGTAGTTCGTGACGTCGACGGCGAGCGAGATCGGCCGCATGCCCGCCTGCTGCAGGCGCCGGCGCATCCAGAACGGCGAGAGCGCCGTCGCGTCGATGCCGCGCACGACGCGCCCGACGAACCGGTGGCAGCCCGCGCGGCCGTTGATCGGGGCGTCGTCGCGGACGGCCACCGGGTGGGCGTCGGCGGTGGTGACCGGGACCTCGACCACCGCGGGGTCGCGGAAGGTGGCATCGCGGCCGGTGGCGTGCCCGTACTCGCGGGCGATGCCGCGGACGCTGAAGCAGTAGCCGCGGTCCGGGGTCACGTTGACCTCGACGGTGGCCTGGTCCAGCCCGAGGAGCGTGATGGCGTCGGCGCCGGGTTCGACGCCCTCGAGGTCCAGACCGGTCCGGGTCAGCACGACGATGCCGTCGTGGTCGTCGCCGAGGCCGAGCTCGGCGGCGGAGCAGATCATGCCGTCGGACACGTGGCCGTAGGTCCTGCGCGCCACGATGGCGAAGCCGCCGCTCAGCACGGAACCGGGCAGCGACACCACGACGAGGTCACCGACCTCGAAGTTGTCTGCGCCGCAGACGATCCCGCGCGGCCCGCCATCGGGACCGGCCAGCGCCGACCCGACGTCGACCGAGCACCAGCTGATCGTCTTGCCGTTCTTCTGCGGCTCCTTCTCGAGCGTGAGCACGCGCCCGACGACGACGGGACCAGAGACGTCGCCGCGGTGCAGCCCCTCCTCCTCGAGCCCGACGGTGACCAGGGCCGCCGCCACCTCCTCGGGCGTCGCGTCCTGCAGGTCGACCGTCTCGGCGAGCCACGCCAAGGGGACGCGCATCAGCCCTCCATCGCGTTCTGGGCGCCGAACTGCGCGCTGAAGCGGACGTCGCCCTCGACCATCTCGCGCATGTCGGCCACGCCGTTGCGAAACATCAGGGTGCGCTCGACCCCCATGCCGAAGGCGAACCCCGAGTACACCTCGGGGTCGACCCCGCAGGCGCCCAGCACCGCCGGGTTGACCATCCCGCAGCCGCCCCACTCGATCCAGCCCTCGCCGCGGCAGGAGCGGCAGCCGGGGTCCTCGCCGCCGCAGACGAAGCAGCGCAGGTCCATCTCGGCGCTCGGCTCGGTGAAGGGGAAGAAGGAGGGGCGAAGCCGGGTGGTGACGCCCTCGCCGATGATGACCGAGGCGAAATGGTCGAGGGTGCCCTTGAGGTGGGCCATGGTGAGGCCCTTGTCGACCGCGAGCCCCTCCACCTGGTGGAAGACCGGCGTGTGCGTGGCGTCGAGCTCGTCGGTGCGGAAGGTCTTGCCGGGCACCACCACGTAGACCGGGAGGTCGCGGCTGAGCAGCGTCCGCGCCTGCACGGGGGAGGTGTGGGTGCGCAGGACGAGGCCGGACCCGGGCGGGTCGACGAAGAAGGTGTCCTGCATCTGCCGCGCCGGGTGGTCGGGGAGGAAGTTGAGGGCGTCGAAGTTGAACCACTCGGCCTCGAGCTCGGGCCCGTCGGCCACCTCCCAGCCCATGCCGACGAACACCTCGCCGATCCGGTCCATCAGGGCGGTGAGCGGGTGCCGGGTGCCGGCCGGGTGCCGGTCCACGGGCAGAGTGACGTCGACCGCCTCCTCGACCAGGACGCGGGCGTCGCGCTCGGCCTCGAGCACCTGGTGCCGCTGGGCGAGCGCCTGCCGGAGCGTCCCCCTGGCCGTGCCGACCCGGGCGCCGGCCTCGGCGCGCGCGGCGGGGGGCCGGGCGCCGATCTCGCGGTTCGCCAGCGCCAACGCGCTGCGGTCGCCGTCGTGCGAGAGGCGCGCGGCCTTCAGCTCCTCGAGCGTGGTGGCCGCGGCGAACGCCTCGAGCGCCTCGGTGACGGCGGACTCGACCGCCCCCGGTGAGAGCGTGGCGACCTCGACGGGGTCGTAGGAGGAGTTCGGGGCGGACATGGGACCAGAGTCTAGGAGCCGACCGGGTACGGCCCTGCACCGATTCCCCTGCAGCCCCGGCTCGACCGTCAGCCCAGGTGATCGGGGGCGCCGCCCTTGAGGGTGAAGCGGAACAGCGCGCCGCCGTGGCGGGACCGGCCGACGGTCATCCGGCCCTCGTGCGCCTCGACCAGCCCGCGCACGACGTACAGGCCCAGGCCGGTGCCGCCGCGGCGCGAGCCGCGCCAGAACTTGCTGAACACCAGGGGGATGTCGGCCTCGGGGATGCCGTCGCCGGAGTCCTCCACGACCACCTCGACCCCGCGCTCGTCGTCGGGCGAGTCGGGGTCGACCGCCACCCGCACGTGGACCGGGACGCGGCCGTGGCGGCGGCCGTTCTCGATCAGGTTGCCCAGGATCTGCTCGAGCCGGTCCGGGTCGGCCCAGACCTCGGGCAGGTCGGGGGCGACGTCGACGACGTACCACTCCGGGGACGGGGTGTCGCCGGTGCCGCCGGCGAGGGCGCGCTCGACCTGGCCGCGCACCACGGCGGCGACGTCGACCGGCTGGCGGCGCACCTGCAGTCGACCTGCGTCGATCCGGGAGATGTCCAGCAGCTCGGTGATCAGCCGGGTGACGCGGTCCGCGTCGGCCTCGATCGTCTGCAGCATCAGCTGCTTCTGCTCGTCGGTGAACTTGTCCCAGCGCCGCAGCAGGGTCGAGCTGAAGCCCTTGACCGACGTCAGCGGCGAGCGCAGCTCGTGCGCGACGGTGGAGATCAAGCCGGCGTGGTCGGTCTCCGCCCGGCGCCGCGACTCGGTGTCACGCAGCGAGAGCACCACCCGGTCGACCGGACCCAGGTGCTCCTGCCGCACGTACGACGCGGTGACGAGCAGCTCGCGGCCGCCGGGCAGCAGGAGCAGCCGCTCCCGGTGGCCGGTGCGGGTGGCGATGCCGTGCCACGGGTCGGTCGCGTCCCAGTACCGCCGGCCGCTGGTGTCCTGCAACGGCAGGACCACCCGGACGTCCTGCCCCACCAGGTCGGCCTCGGACAGCCCGGTGCAGCGGGTGGTGGCCTTGTTGCTGCCCATCACGACGGCGTCGGGCCCGGCCACGACCAGTCCGTCCGGGTGGTGCTGCCGGCTGATCAGCGCGCCGGACGGCAGTGGGTGCTGGGCCATGGGCGGAGAGTAGCCGTGAGAGCGGGCTCAGCCCCGGGGTCGGTGCGCCCGGGCGGTGGCGTAGAGGCAGACGGTGGCCGCCGTCGCCAGGTTGAGGCTCTCGGCCCGGCCGTGCACGGGGACCCGGACGACGGCGTCGGCGAGCGCGCGGTCCTCCTCGGGCAGGCCCCACGCCTCGTTGCCGAACACCCACGCGACCGGGCCGAGGAGCGGTCCGTCGCCGCCGTCGGCACGATCCTGCAGGTCGTCGAGGTCCTCGCTGCCGGCACCGTCGGCGGCCAGCACGGTGAGGCCGGCGGCCCGCAGGCCCTCGACGGCCTGTGCCAGCGTGGGCCCGGTGACCAGGTCGAGGTGGAACAGGCTGCCCGCGGTCGCGCGCACGCACTTGGGGTTGAACGGGTCGACGCTCGCGTCGGTGAGGACGACCGCGCCGGCACCGGCAGCGTCCGAGGCCCGGATCACCGTCCCGGCGTTGCCGGGGTCGCGCACGTGCGCGAGCACCGACACCAGCCGAGGGCGACGATCGAGGACCTCGGGCAACGGCCGGTCGCTGACCCGGCAGACGGCCAGCAGGCCCTGCGGCGTGACGGTGTCGGCCATCACCGCCAGCACCTCCTCGGTGCAGGAGCGCACGGCGACACCCAGGGCCTGCGCCGCCGCCACGATCTCGTGATGGCGCTGCGCGGCCTCGGGGGTGAGGTAGAGGTCGCGCACCACGCCGGCGGGCACGGCCTCGCGGACCGCCTGCGGCCCTTCGGCGAGGAACAGGCCCGCCCGGCGACGCGCGGGACGCCCGGACAGGCGAGCCACTGTCCTGACCCGCTCTGCGCGGGGCGAGGACAGCAGCTCGTTCATGGCTCGATCCTCGCCATGAGGCACCTGTTCTGGATGGCTCGCTCGCTGCGCTCGCTCGCGCCGTCCTGGAGGTCGTGGGTCCCGCGCTGGGTCAGGCCGCGGAGCCCTCGGCCTTGGCCGAGGTCGCTGGGAGGGCGCCCTGGGCGGTCTTGACGAGCACCGCGAACGCGGGGGCGTCGTTGACGGCCATCTCGGCCAGCATCCGGCGGTCGACCTCGATGCCTGCCAGGTTCAGGCCCTGGATGAAGCGGTTGTAGGTCATGCCGTTGGCGCGGGCGGCCGCGTTGATGCGCTGGATCCACAGCCGGCGGAAGTCGCCCTTGCGCGCCTTGCGGTCGCGGTAGCTGTAGACGAGGGAGTGGGTGACCTGCTCCTTCGCCTTGCGGTACAGGCGGGACCGCTGACCGCGGTAGCCGCTGGCGCGCTCGAGAACTTCCCGGCGCTTCTTGTGGGCGTTGACCGCCCTCTTCACGCGTGCCACGTGGTGCTCCTCAGGTGTGTCTGGTCGGTGGCCGGCGGGTTGCGTCCCGTCCGGCCGGGGGATCGGTCAACTCACTTGCCGAGGAGCTTCTTCAGCTTCCGGACGTCGGCGGGCGCGACCGGCTGGTCCCTGGACAGCCGACGTGCACGACGGCTCGACTTGGCCTCCATGAGGTGCCGGCCGAACGCCTGCTCACGCATGAGCTTGCCGGCGCCGGTCAGGCGGACCCGCTTCTTGGTGCCGCTGTGGGTCTTGTTCTTCGGCATGGCTTGCCGCTCTCCTCGGGTCTGGGTGGGTGGTGCCTGTGGTTCGTGGTGCTGCTCTGGTGGACGGCCTCAGCCCGCGGGCGTGGCCGCCTGCTCTGCGGTCCGCTCGGCCTCGACCTGATCGGCCTCGACCTGATCGGCCTCGACCTGATCGGCGGGCGCCTGCTCGGCGCCGGGGTCGGCGTCGCGCTCGCGCCGGCGCGCCTTGCTGCTGCCGACCCGCGCCGCCGCCTTGGCCTCGGCCTTCTTCTTGTGCGGCCCGAGGACCATCACCATGTTGCGGCCGTCCTGCAGCGGCGAGCTCTCGACGAAGCCGAGGTCACCGAGGTCGGTCGCGATCCGCTGCAGCAGCCGGTAGCCCATCTCGGGGCGGGACTGCTCGCGTCCGCGGAACATGATCAGGACCTTGACCTTGTCACCGCCGGAGAGGAACTTCTCCGCCTGCGCCTTCTTGGTCGCGTAGTCGTGCGGGTCGATCTTCAGCCGGAGGCGGATCGTCTTCAGGACCGTGTTGGCCTGGTTCTTGCGCGCGTCACGGGCCTTCATGTCGGCCTCGTACTTGAACTTGCCGAAGTCCATGAGCTTGCAGACGGGCGGTCGCTCGTTAGGCGCGACCACGACGAGGTCGAGGTCGGCCTCCTGGGCCAGTCGCAGGGCGTCCTCGACGCGGACGATCCCGACCTGCTCGCCGGCGGGGCCGACGAGGCGGACCTCCGGGACGCGGATCCGCTCGTTGATGCGGGGCTCGCTGATGTGCTGCTCCTGTCGTCATGTTCGGGAGCCGCCGCCGACGGGAAAGGCCCCCGTCAGCGGTCGCTGGACGGAGGCCTCGAGGTCGCGCCCGACTCCGGCTGGCGCCCACGAGGGACGCCCGGATCGGGCTGCCGGGGCGGCGGACCGCCTCGGTGACCGGGACCCGGCCACGGCTCCCGCACGAAGGCGGGAGAGAAGTGACGACGGGTGGGAGAGGATCTCCGCTTTGCGCACCGGTCCTGACGTCGCCCACGAGGGCGGTCGTCGGGTCCGGTCGGTCTGCGTGCCAGGGTACAGCAATGAGCACGGACGAACCGAATCCCTGGCCGGACCACCCGAGCACGCCCACCGTCGTCCCCGCCCCGGACGCCGTGACGGCCGCCCGCGACATCGCCGAGGTGTCGGCGGTCGAGGTGATCACCACCGCGGCCGTGCACCTGATGAGCGCCGCGGCGGTGCGGTGCGGTCTCGAGGAGGGGCCGGGGGCGCAGGAGAACCAGGACCTGGCCGAGGCCCGGGTGCTGATCTCGGCGCTCGCCGGACTCGTGGTCGCGGCCGCGCCGGACCTCGGCAGCCAGCACGCCCGCTCCCTGCGCGACGGCCTGCGCACGCTCCAGCTCGCGTTCCGGGAGGCGTCGGTGGTGCCCGACCCGCCCGGCCAGGGCCCCGGCGAGCGGCTCACCGGCGCGGTCACGCCCGCGGCGGGCACCGGCCACCCCTGACCCTGCGGTCGCGATCGGCCGGACCTGTCAGCCGAGCACGCCGCGCTCGTAGCCGGCCGCCACCGCGGCCGCGCGGTCGCTGACCCCGAGCTTGTCGAACACGTGCGCGAGGTGGGTCTTCACGGTGGCCTCGCTGACGAACAGGGTGGTCGCGATCACGCGGTTCGGCGTCCCCCGCGCCACCAGGCGCAGCACCTCGACCTCGCGGTCGGTGAGCTCCTCCCCCGGCTCCCCCCGCAGCCGGTTCACCACGTGCGTGGCGGCAGCCGCCGAGAGCACCGACTCCCCGCGGGCCGCGGCGTGGATCGCTGCGAAGAGCTCCGCGCGAGGAGAGTCCTTGAGCACGTACCCCGTGGCGCCGGCCCCGAGGGCTGCGTGCACCTCGCGGGCCGAGGCATAGGTCGTCAGCACCAGCACGTGGGGCGCGGGTCGCTGCTCGCGCAGCGCCTCCTCGCGCAGGGCCAGGACCGCCCGGACCCCGTCCCCTCCCGGCATCCGCAGGTCCATCAGGACGACGTCGGGCC
>JBBQSN010000169.1:0-6950 GCA_038213835.1 Actinomycetales bacterium | reverse complement strand
CGCGCTGCGGTCGCTGCTCACCGGGACCCGCCGCGACGGCGTGGCGCACGAGGACGGCGAGGTCACGCCCGGCTTCGCGTCGATGGCCGTGGCCGTCCTGGACCGCTCCGACCACCCGGTCGCCGGCCTGGCCCTGACCTGGCCGAGCGACGACCCGCCGGCCCGCGCGGTGGCCGAGCGGCTGCGGCGAGCCGCGTCCGAGCTGTCGCGCCGGGTCGGGGGTGCCCGTGACCGGCCGATGAGCGGCCGGTGAGCAACACGCTCGCCGAGGCGGTCGGGCGAGGACCCGTCGTCCTGGACGGCGGGCTCGCCACCCATCTCGAGACGCTCGGCGCCGACCTGTCGGGCGGGCTGTGGTCGGCACGGCTGCTGCTCGACCCGCGAGGACGCCGGGTGCTGGTACGGGCCCACGCCGACTTCCTGCGCGCGGGGGCGCAGGTGCTGACGACCGCGAGCTACCAGCTGGGCGGGACGTCGCTGCACCGCACCGGTCAGGACCCGTCGCTCGCCGCAGCCCTGGCGACCACGAGCGTCGCGGTGGCGCACGAGGCCGCCAGCGAGGTCGGGGTCCCCGCGTGGGTGGCGGGCTCGGTCGGGGCGTACGGCGCGCTGCTCGCCGACGGGTCGGAGTACACCGGCGCATACGGCCTGGGCGACGAGCGCGAGACCGTCCGCCGGCTGGTGGAGGTGCACGGCCCGCGGGTCGACGCGCTGCTCGTGGCCGGCGCCGACGTCGTCGCCTGCGAGACGGTCCCGCGCGCCGCGGAGGCGGAGGCGCTGGCCGTGGTGCTCGAGCGCACCGGCGCCACGGCCTGGGTCACGCTGACCCCTGCTCCCGGCGGCCTGACGACCCGCCTCGGGGAACCCGTGCCGGACGCCGTCGCACCGCTGCTCGACGTCCCCGGGGTGCTGGCTGTCGGCGTCAACTGCGTGCGGCCCGAGGACGTGCTGCCCGCCCTCGACGCGCTGGCCGGCACCGGGCTCCCGCTGGTCGCCTACCCCAACAGCGGTGAGACCTGGGACGCCGCGGGGCAGCGCTGGTCCGGCTCCGCCGAGTGGGACGCCGCCGCCGTGCCGTCCTGGCTCGCCGGCGGGGCCCGGCTGGTCGGTGGCTGCTGCCGGGTCGCGCCGGAACAGGTGGCCGGGGTGAGCGCGATCACGTCGCCGCGCCGGTGAAGTTACCGACAAGTAGAGTCGGGCCGCGGGTGCTTGGGCCCTAGTTTGGGCGGCACCCCGCGCCGAGCCACCGGAGGAGCCCCGCGATGCGGATCGCCGTCACCGTCGCCTGCCTGGCCGTCATGGTCGTGGGCGTCTCGCTGTTCGCCCGCGCCATCGCGCAGATCGTGCGCACCGTGACGATGGGTCAGCCCGCCGCCCGCACCGACCAGCCGGTGGCGCGCACCGTCACCCTGGTGCGCGAGTTCCTCGGGCACACCCGGATGGCGCGGCTGCCGGTGGTCGCGGTGGCGCACTGGTTCACGATGGTCTCGTTCGGGATCCTGTTCTTCACCCTGCTCAACGCGGTCGGGCAGCTGTTCGACAGCTCGTTCGTGCTCCCCCTCATCGGCCACTTCCCGCCGTACGAGTGGCTGACCGAACTGTTCGCCTGGGGCGGACTGCTCGGCATCCTGTACCTGATCGCGGTGCGGCAGAAGCAGCACCCGCGCTCGAAGGGACGGCGCTCGCGGTTCTACGGCTCCACGTTCTGGCAGGCCTACTACGTCGAGCTGACCATCCTCGGCGTCGTGCTGTGCATCCTGGCCCTGCGCGGCATGGAGTTCGCCCTCGCCTCGGCCCTGGACGACCCCACCGCCTCGGCGCTGCACTACCCGCTCACCGCGTTCCTCGGGGGCCTGCTCTCGAGCGTCTCGGTGGGCGCCCTCGAGACCGGCATCCTGCTCGTGGCCGGCGTGAAGATCCTGATCTCGTTCGCCTGGATGATCACCATCTCGCTGCAGCCGACGATGGGCGTGGCCTGGCACCGGTTCAGCGCCTTCTTCAACATCTGGTTCAAGCGCCACCCGAAGGGACGCACCTCGCTCGGCGAGCTGCAGCCGATCATGGTCGGTGGCGAGCCGATCGACTTCGAGAACATCGAGGAGCTGGACGAGGACGCTGCTCTCGGCGTCGGCAAGATCGAGGACTTCACCTGGAAGGGCCTGCTCGACTTCTCCACCTGCACCGAGTGCGGCCGCTGCCAGGACCAGTGCCCGGCCTGGAACACCGAGAAGCCGTTGTCCCCCAAGCTGCTCATCATGGGCCTGCGCGACCACGCGGCCGCCAAGTCCCCCTGGCTGCTGGCCTCCGAGGACGCCCGGGCCGACCTGCCCGAGGGCACGACCAAGCAGGCTGAGCGCACCCTGATCGGCGACACCGGCTACGCCGACGACCCGCTGGCGCACCTGGCCGCCTACGACCCGCACGGTGAGGGCGCGGTGATCGACGCCGACGTCCTGTGGTCGTGCACCACCTGCGGCGCCTGCGTCGAGCAGTGCCCCGTCGACATCGAGCACGTCGACCACATCGTCGACATGCGCCGCAACCAGGTGCTGATCGAGTCGGCGTTCCCGAGCGAGCTCGGGGGCCTGTTCAAGAACCTGGAGAAGAACGCCAACCCGTGGGGCATGTCCCCGCGCGGCCGGCTCGACTGGGCCAAGGGCCTGTCCTTCGAGGTGAGGCAGGTCGGCGCAGACGTCGAGGACCTCGCCGAGGTCGATTACCTGTTCTGGGTCGGATGCGCCGGTGCCTTCGAGGACCGGGCGAAGAAGACCACGCAGGCCGTGGCCGAGCTGCTGCACACCGCGGGCGTCGAGTTCGCGGTGCTGGGCGACGGCGAGTCGTGCACCGGCGACCCCGCCCGACGGGCCGGCAACGAGTTCCTGTTCCAGATGCTCGCACAGGCCAACGTGGAGGCCCTGAACGAGCTGAACGCGACCAAGATCGTGGTCTCGTGCGCGCACTGCTTCAACACGCTCGCCAAGGAGTACCCGCAGCTCGGCGGCAGCTACGAGGTGGTCCACCACACCCAGCTGCTCAACCGCCTGGTGCGCGACAAGCTGCTGGTGCCCGTCGCCGCGCCCGACGCCACGGTGTCGCCCGTCACCTACCACGACCCCTGCTACCTGGGACGCCACAACGGCATCTACACCCCGCCGCGCGAGTTGATCGGCGCGCTCCCCGGCGTGGAGTACCGCGAGATGGAGCGCTCCAAGGAGCGGTCGTTCTGCTGCGGCGCGGGCGGTGCCCGGATGTGGATGGAGGAGAAGATCGGCACCCGGATCAACGGGAACCGCACCGCCGAGGCGGTTGCGACCGGTGCCGACACGATCGCCATCGGCTGCCCCTTCTGCCGGGTGATGATCTCGGACGGCCTCACCGCCGCCCAGTCCGCCGGCGAGGCGCGCGAGGAGGTCACGGTCCTCGACGTCGCGCAGATGCTGCTCGAGGCGGTCAGGCGCGGCGAGAGCCCAGCCGCCGCGGCCGAGGTGGTAGAGCCCGCGGACGTCGAGAAGGACTCAGCGGCAACCGCCCCCGTCCCGGCCGAGCAGGCGCAGGCGACCGCTGAGACCGAGGGCGACAAGGCCCTGGCGCAGCCGCCCACCGAGGACCGGCCGGTCGAGCACGAGCAGTCGGTCGCCACCGACTCCGAGCCGTACGACGCCTCCGAGAGCGGTGTCGAGGACGCGGGAGCGGACGGGAAACCGGGTCCCAGCGCCTGAGGCGGGCAGCACCTCCATCATCTGTCGACGGGCAGCGGGGGGTCTCCCACCGGGACGCGTTCACGAGCACGCTGTAGAACTCCGCGTCGGTCGCGTTGCCCGGCGTCGTCGACGGCCCCGGCGCACACCGAGCAGCCTGCACACCTACGGTGGATTCGTGCCCACCGCGAGTCCCGTGAGCGGCCGCCGCCCTCCCGGCCCGGTCCGCACCCACCACCACAGCGATTTCTCACTCGCGGACCTGCTGTCGCGCAAGGGGTCCCAGCGCGCCACCCTCGTCCTGCCCGCCCGGGACGAGGAGGCCACGATCGCCGGGGTGATCGCCGCGCTGCGTCCCGTCCAGCAGGCAGGACTGGTCGACGAGGTCGTCGTCCTCGATTCGCTCTCCGGCGACCGCACGGCCGAGGTCGCGGCGGCGGCCGGTGCCCGCGTGGTGGCTGCTGCCGACGCCTGGACGGACGAGCCGCCGCTGCGCGGCAAGGGCGAGGCCATGTGGCGAGCCCTCCTCGCCACCACCGGCGACCTCGTGGCGTACTGCGACGCCGACCTCCTCGACGCCGGTCCGCACTACGTGATCGGGCTCCTCGGCCCATTGCTCACCAGACCACAGACGTTGCTGGTCAAGGGTTTCTACGACCGTCCGCTCGTGGAGGACGACGGCAGCGTCACCGGCTACGGCGGCCGCGTCACCGAGCTCGTGGCCCGTCCCCTCCTCGGTCTCTACCGCCCCGAGCTGGCCGGCCTGGTTCAGCCGCTGGCCGGCGAATGGGCCGGCCGACGGTCGTTGCTGGAGAGCCTGCCGTTCCCCACGGGGTACGGCGTCGAGATCGCCGTGCTGCTCGACACCGTCGACGCCCACGGGACCGACGCCCTCGCCCAGGTCGACCTCGGCACCCGCACCCACCGTCAGCAGTCGCAGGACGCCCTCGGCGTGATGGCCACCGAGGTGCTCGGCACAGCGATGCGGCGGTTCGGCCGCGAGCCCGACGGCACCGGCATCCGGCAGTTCACCTCAGTGGGGCACGAGGTGGTCGACACCGAGGTCCGCCTGGTGGAACGAGCTCCGGTGCAACAGGTCCGGGTTCACAGGGCGTAGCGGTCGACCGGCAGGCCGTCGGCGTCGAGCACCTCGCCCGGCGCCAGCTCCGCCACCGCCCGGGTGACAGCCCGCACCCGCGGACGCACCGCGACCCGCGCGGCCCGGAACGCCTCGTCGGGTGCGTCGGTCTGCGCCTGCACCGGGTCGGCCGGCAGCCACCGCACCTCGTAGGCGATCACGCCTGGCCAATCGCGCAGCCGCACCGGGGAGGGCAGGTCGTCCTCCGCGTGCGCCTCCACCACCAGCGTCCCGAGGCCCCCGAGCGAGCACTCCACCGCGAAGGCGTCCAGCAGGTCCGGCCCGGCCAGCACCTCCGCATCGCGCCTGCGAGTAGGCGGTCGCCTCGAGCCGGTCGTGCCTGCTCATCTCCTTCACGATCTCCGGGAGGTCGTCGCCGTCCATCGGGCACGGTTCGAAGTCGTAGCCGTCCATCGCCAGCCGGGCCGCGGGCTCGCAACGCCGAACGGCGGCCAGGACCTGGTGGGGGTCGAGCTCCACCGGCGAGAGCACCCGCAGGTCGAGCGGGCCGAGCGGGTCCACCGGCAGGTCACGGAGGTGCTCGCCCTCGGCCTCGACCACCACCGACCCGCCGCAGCGGCGCGCCACCCCGATCAGCAGGTCGAGCACACGGCGCTCCTCGAGCACCGGCAGCCCCTCCGGGAAGGCGCGGTACAGCCCGTGCGGGTCGGTCTGACCGGGCCACGGGGCATCCGAGCGCTCGCGGAGGGTACGCGCCGTCCAGACCAGGTGGTCGCGGTCGTCGCGCTCCGGCGCCGACAACCGGCTGTGCCGGGTCAGCACGCGGTCCTCACCGTCCAGCCTCGCCGTGGGATACCGCGCCAGCACCAGCCGCTGCACGGCGTCGAGGTCGGTGCCGGGCGGGCACCAGAGCTCGTGGACGCCCCGACCGTCAGGAGGCACGACGGCTCAGCCGAAGACGTCGGCCCGGTGGAACCGCTGGAACGACCGGCTCGCCGTGGGGCCGCGCTGGCCGAGGTAGCGCGACCCGTACTCCGAGCTGCCGTACGGGTGCTCGGCCGGCGAGGACAGCCGGAAGAAGCAGAGCTGGCCGATCTTCATCCCGGGCCAGAGCTTGATCGGGAGCGTGGCCACGTTCGACAGCTCCAGGGTGACGTGCCCCGAGAACCCCGGGTCGATGAAGCCGGCGGTGGAGTGCGTCAGCAGGCCGAGCCGGCCGAGGCTGGACTTGCCCTCCAGTCGTGCGGCGACGTCGTCCGGGAGGGTCACGACCTCGAACGTGGAGGCCAGGACGAACTCGCCCGGGTGCAGCACGAACGCCTCGCCCTGCTCCACCTCGATCAGCCGGGTCAGCTCCGGTTGCTCCTGGGCTGGGTCGATGACCGAGTACTTGTGGTTGTCGAAGAGCCGGAACAGCCGGTCGATCCGGACGTCGACGCTGGACGGCTGGATCATCGCGGGGTCGTAGGGCTCCAGCACCACCCGTCCGGACTCGAGCTCGGTACGGATGTCGCGGTCGGAGAGCAGCACGGGCGGCAGGCTACCGGGGTCAAGGGGGCCGCCGGACCT
Source organism: Actinomycetales bacterium (assembly GCA_038213835.1). Taxonomy (GTDB): domain Bacteria; phylum Actinomycetota; class Actinomycetes; order Actinomycetales; family CAWJMD01; genus JBBQSN01. The sequence goes on along the minus strand of JBBQSN010000169.1, from coordinate 584 downwards.
GCCGATGCAGTGAGGACGCGCGGAACTCGGCCGCGGGTCACCACGAGCGGGCGATCACGGCCCGGAGGGCGAGGTCGGCGTGAAGGGCATCGTCTTCAACCTCCTCACGGCCGTCGTGACGAAGGACCAGGGCGAGGACGCCTGGGACGACGTGCTCGAGCGGGCCGGGGTCGACGGGGCCTTCACCGCGCACGGCACCTACCCCGACGCCGAGCTCGAGGCCCTGCTGCAGCACCTCGACACCGACCTGGCCCCCTCCCTCGAGGTCCGGATGCGCTGGTTCGGACGCTCGGCGATGCCGATGCTGCGGGCGACCTACCCCGCCTTCTTCGAGCCGCACGAGCACACCGCCGACTTCCTGCGCACGCTCAACGACCTCATCCACCCCGCCGTGCGGCGGTTGTACCCGGGTGCCGAAGTGCCCGTCTTCGACGTGGACGAGAGCGACGACGGGGTCGAGCGGATCGTGCTCGGCTACCGCTCCCGCCGGCAGCTGTGCGCGCTCGCCGAGGGCTTCATCCTGGGCGCGGCCGCCGAGTTCGGCGAGACCTGCACCTTGCGGCAGGACGCCTGCCTGCACCGCG
>JBBQSN010000168.1:0-6961 GCA_038213835.1 Actinomycetales bacterium | reverse complement strand
ATCAGGTCGGCGGCCGCGCGCAGCCCCAACCAGCACGCCTCCAGCACCGGAAGCGCGTCGTCCTGGTCGAGCAGGACCGGCAGTGCCCCGATCACGTGCTCCAGCGCCGCGGCCGGGTTGCCGTCCCACAGGGCGCGTTCGGTCCGCACGACCGACGCGGCCGACGAGGAGTAGGGGTTGTCGCCACCCGGGTCGTCGAGCCCGCCGAGGTGCTCCTCCGCGGTGTCGACGTCGCCACGCGCCACGGCCACCTCGGCCACGGCGAGGTGCAGGTGCACGGCGACGGTCCTTGACGTGACCGTCGAGAGCGCGGCGACGGCCACCTCCTGCGCCTCGTCCCAGCGCCCGAGGGTGACCAGAGCGTTCACCTGGTTGGTCATCAGCGTCGAGGCGATCGACAGGACGGGGCCGTAGCGCCGGCAGACCTCCACCCCCTCCGCCGTCACTGCGGCGAGCTCCTCGTACCGGCACCCGATCCCGAGGGCGAACGCCAGGTTCCCGTAGGAGCGGACCACGAGCTCGACGTCGTCCAGCCGGCGGGCCTGCGGCAGGCAGGCACGCAAGCCGTCGACGGCTGTCTGCACGTCACCGAGCTGCGCCTGCGCGGCCGACCCGGTGATCAGCGCGTGCACGCGGACCCGGTCCTCCCCTAGCTCGCCAGCGAGAGCTGCTGCGCGCGAGGCGGTCTCGCGAGCCTCGGTCGCGCGGCCCGTAGCCATGAGGCCGTGCGCCAGGGCGGCCAGCAACCCGCACCGCAGGGCCTCGTCGGCTCGGTCGGGCAGCAGCTCGAGGGCGCGGGCGGACGCGGAGACCGACTCGCGCATCCGGCCGGCGGCCCACAGCACCTGGCCCCGCGCGTGCTCGACGGCCGCGAGCTCGGCAACCGTGGCCCCCTGCTCCTGCGCGCCCTCGTCGAGCGAGACCAGCGCACCCTCCAGGTCACCGCACCACCGACGGGCCATGGCCGCCTCGGTCAGGAGGACAGTGGCGGAGGCGCCGGCCGCCACCTCCGGCCGGGCGACGAGGGGCCACAGCCGCACCACGGCCGCGTACAGGTCCCGGGCGTCGGAGAAGGCCCACGTCGCCGACGCGGCGCGGGCGGCCGCCACGGTGTACCCGATGGCGTCGTCGTACCTGCCGCACTCCAGCAGGTGGTGCGCGAGCTGCCCGGAGCGCGTGGCCCGGTGCGCGGCGGGGGACGCCAGCAGGGCGTCGGCCATCCGCGCGTGGGCCAGCACCCGCTCGCTCGGGAGGGTGTCATCCACCACCACCTCGCGGAACAGGGCGTGCCGGAAGCCGACCCGACCCTCGCGCACGGCGAGCAGGCCGCGCCCGACCAGGTCGCGGACCTGTTCGCTCACCCCGGTGCCCGCGAGCGCCTCCGGATCGACGAGCCGCGCCAGGTCCTCCCCCTCGCCGGACACCGTGAGGAGTACGAGCAGCTGCCGTTGGGCGGGGGTGATCGTCTCCAGCGAGGCGGACAGCACGTCCCGGAGCGCGGACGGCACGGGCGAGCCGTCGTCCTGCCCCGCCAGGTGCAGGGCGAAGAAGGGGATGCCCTCCGAGCGCCTGGCGATGCTGCCTGCACGCTCCGGTGCCGGCGGGTCGGGCAGGGAGCCGAGGAGCTCGCGCAGCGCGTCGGCCGCGAGCGGCCCGACGGCCACGACCCCCGTCTGCGGCAGCCGGATCAGCTCGGCCAGGACCGACCTCACCTGCGACCGGGCGGGGGCCCCGGCCGGCCGGTGGGTCAGGAGCAGGACGACCCGCTGGCGCCGCAGCTTGCGGGCCAGGAACGCGATCAGGTCGAGGGTCGCCGCGTCCGCCCAGTGCAGGTCCTCGACCACCAGCAGCACGGGACGTCGCGCCGACGCGGCACCCACGGCCTCCAGGACGCCGGAGAACAGCCGCGTCGTGCCCAGGTGGTCCTCCGGGAGGACCTCCCCGCGGGCGTCCGCCACCCCCGTCAGCAGCTCGACGGCCCGCCAGGCCTCGGCCGGCACCGTGCCGGACAGGTCCGGTTCGCCGTGGTCGACGTCCGCGAGCAGCTCGACGACCGGCCCGTAGGGTAACCGCGTCCCGGTCGCGGGGGAGCACTGACCCGTGGCGACCAGGAAGCCGTCCCTCTCGGCCTGCTCCACCAGCTCCTGGACCAGCCTCGTCTTGCCGATGCCGGGCTCGCCGGTCACCAGCACGACGCGAGGTCGCGCCGCACCGGCCGAGGCGAGCGCCTCGACGAGCAGGCGCAGCTCGGCGTCCCGGCCGACCAGCCGGGTCCGCTCGACCACCATGACCTCAGGGTCGCACGACGAGGGTGCGCAGGACCGGCGTCCGGTCCTGCGCACCTGTCGGCGGCGAAGGGCGCCCCCGACCGGGGCGGCGCTCCCTAGAGGGTCACTGGTGGATGAACTGCGGGAGGGTGAGCTCGAACGCCGTCCACGGGGAGTCCACCCCGCCGGACGACACCTTGAACTTCACCTTCTGGTAGACCTCCGCCTCGGGGTCGCCACTCCCATCCAGGCTCGGCAGCACCTTCTCGACGGTGACCGTCTTGGTCTTGCGGACCGAGGCGTTGGTGAAGTCCCTGGTGCGGACGGCGCTGTCGAACTGGTCGTCCTCGTCATCGTCCTCACGTTCCCAGGTGTCCTGCTCCCAGTACTGCGAGACGATCTGGACCGACCGGCCCGGGTCGCAGGTGACGGTGTAGACGTAGTCGACCATCGGCGTGTTGGTGGCGTCGACGTCCCCGTTCGCCACCGGGATCAGCGGCGTGACGGTGCAGCCGCTCAGGGTCGTCGCGGCCTGGGCCGGGACGGCCACGAGGAACGGCAGGGTCAGGGCTGCGACGCCGACCGCGACGGCCGTGCCGCGGGCGGTGCGGCGGGTGCTCAGCGCCGAGCGCCGGCGGTCCCGGCCCGTGCTGGTGGTGGTGCTGGTTCGTGCGTTCATGGTGGGGATGCTCCTCGATCCGGCGGTCCCGGTCGGTCCGGGTTCGCTCTGGATCGACAGTGGCGCCCGCGCGCCCGGCAGTCCCGAGGAGAACGACGTAGATGCACCGGGTGCCGCACTCAGACCACGCGACGCGAGCTCGCGGTCAGCAGGGGCTCGCGGTCAGCAGGGGCTCGCGGTCAGAGGGGGCTCGCGGTTAGCGGGGGCGCGCCGCCGCGGTGGAGCCCCGCACGACCAGCTCCGGGCGGAACACGTACTCCGCCCGCGGCGCCGGGGTGCCGTTGATCTCGTCCAGCAGCGCCCGGACGGCCGCCGCACCCATCGACGAGACGGCCTGGCGCACCGTCGTGAGCGGCGGGTCTGTGAACGCGATCAGCACCGAGTCGTCGTAGCCGACGACCGACACGTCCTCGGGGACCCGCAGACCCTGGTCCCGCACCGCCCGGATCGCACCGAGCGCCATCAGGTCGGACCCGCAGATGATCGCCGTGCAGCCGCGGTCGACCAGTCGGGACGCCGCGGCTGCGCCGCCCTCGACCGAGAACAGCGAGTACTCGATGAGGTCGTCGACGGCACCGGCGTCCAGGCCCAGCTGGTTGCGCATGGCGGCCGAGAACCCGGTGACCTTGCGGATGACCGGCACGAACCGGGACGGCCCGAGCGCAAGCCCGATCCGGCTGTGCCCCTGGGAGACCAGGTGGGAGACCGCGATGTCCATCGAGGCGACGTCGTCGTTGCTGATGAACGGCGCGTCGATGCCCTCGGTGTAGCCGTTGACCAGGACGATCGGCAGCCCGCGCTCGCGCAGCGTCGAGTACCGGGTGGTGTCGGCGGTGGTGTCGGCGTGCAGGCCGCTGACGAACAGGATCCCCGAGACGCCGCGCTCGAGCAGCATCGTCGTGTAGTCGTCCTCGTGCACCCCGCCCGGCGTCTGGGTGCAGAGCACCGGCGTGTAGGAGTGCTGGGAGAGGGCCGACTCGATCACCTGGGCGAAGGCCGGGAAGATCGGGTTCTCCAGCTCGGGCGTGATCAGACCGACGAGACCGGCGGACTTCTTGCGCAGCCGGGAGGGCCGCTCGTACCCCAGGACGTCCAGGGCCGTCAGCACGGCCTGACGGGTCGAGTCGGCGACCCCCGGCTTGCCGTTGAGCACCCGGCTGACGGTGGCCTCGCTGACCCCCGCCTGACCTGCGATGTCAGCCAGTCGCGCGCGCATGGGTGGCAACGTAACGCATTCGCGGTCACGACCTTGCAGATCTTGCAACGCGATGATGGAAGACGGACCCGCTGACCTACCCCTTGACGGCCCCCGCGGTCAGACCGCCGACGATGTACCGCTGCAGGTACTGGAACAGCAGGATGACCGGCAGCGCGGCCAGCAGCGCGCCGGCGGCGAAGACCCCCAGGTTGTTCGAGCGGTCGGCGTCGATGATCCCGTACAGCCCGATCGCCAGCGTCTTGTTGTCGCTGCCGGTGAGGAAGATCGAGGCCAGGAGGAACTCGCTGATGATGCCGATGAAGGCCAGCAGGCCGGTCACCGCCAGGATCGGGCGCACGAGCGGGAGGATGATCCGGAAGAAGATCGTCGCGTGCCCGGCACCGTCCATGATCGCGGCCTCGTCCAGCTCGCGCGGGATGGCGTCGAAGAACCCCTTGATCAGCCAGACCTGGCCGAGTGCACCGCCCATCAGGACGAGGCCGTAGCCGAGCAGGGTGTTCAGGCCCACGGCCGGGACGACCTCGCCGAGCTCGGTGAACATCGTGTACAGGGCGACCGCTGCGAGGAACTGCGGGAACAGCTGGATCAGGAGCAGGGTCAGCAGGCCGGGGCGACGGCCGGTGAACCGGAACCGCGAGAAGGCGTACGCGGCCAGCGCGCTGCAGAGCACCTGGCCGGTGGGGACCAGGACGCACAGGACCAGCGTGTTGCCGAACCAGCGCAGGAACGGCCGGTTGGGGTCGGTGAGGATCGACTCGAAGTTCGCCAGGCTGAACTGGCTCGGGAACAGCGACGTCGAGGTGATCGACCCGATCGGGTTCAGCGCCGCCGAGACGATGTAGAGGATCGGGAAGGCGGCGAACACGACGGCCAGCAGGCCGACCACGTGCCGCCAGCCGACCTCGCGCCACCAGCGCGCACCCTTGAGCTTGGACTGCGGGGTCGGCTTGCGGCTCGGGGCGGCGGGCGTCACGTCCACGATCGCGTCGTTGGCGACGGTGTCGGCGGGCGGGTTCACGGTCATCTCAGCTCACGTCCTCGAGGGAGCGGGTCAGGCGGAACTGCAGGGCGGCGATGACGCCGGTGAGGACGAACAGGCAGACGGAGATCGCTGCGGCGAAACCGATCTGGGCGCCGCCGGCGCCGAACGCCAGCCTGATCGTGTAGCTGATGAGCAGGTCGGTGCCGCCTGCCGTCGGGTTGTCCGGGGTGAACGGACCTCCCTCGGTGAGCAGGAAGATGGCCGTGAAGTTGTTGAAGTTGAAGGCGAACGTGGCCACCAGCAAGGGTGCCACCGACACCAGGAGCAGTGGGAAGGTCACCTTGCGGAAGCCGTAGAACCCGCTGGCGCCGTCGATGCTCGCGGCCTCCTTGAGGTCCGGGGGGATCGACTGCAGGGCCCCGGTGGCGACGAGGAACATGTAGGGGAACCCGAGCCAGGTGTTGGTGATGATCAGAGCCGTTCGTGCCCAGCCGGTCTCGCCCAACCAGTTGATGTCCAGGCCGAGGAGGTCGTTGATGAGGCCGAAGTCGCGGTTGTAGAAGCTCGCCCAGACCAGCAGCGAGATGAAGCCGGGGATCGCGTACGGCAGAAGCAGGATCGAGCGATAGACCTTCTGACCGCGCACCCGCGGGTCGTTGAGCGTCGTGGCCAGCAGCAGACCCAGCCCGAACGTCGTGACCACGGACAGGGTGGCGAACACGACGGTCCAGACGAAGATGCGCAGGAAGTCTCCGCTGATCCTGCTGTCGGTGAAGACCCGCTCGAAGTTCGCGAACCCGACGTTGGCCTTCCACGACTGGTCGGAGAGCCGGTTGCCGTCCGGGTCCAGGAAGAACTCGCGGTCGCCGACCCTCTCGATCTCGTAGGTGACGTCCGTCTGGGTGTTGGTGATCGTGTCGGTGGCCTCGTCGTACTGCAGCGTCGTGGTGCCCTCGAAGGCCTCGCGGATGCCGAGCTGCCGGATCGCCCCGTCGTCGGTCTTCACCGAGAACTCGCTCAGCACCTCCCCGGCGTCGTTGACCTGCTGCGGGGTGAGGAACTCGAAGCCGCCCGCCTCGGTGACGCGGTCCTCGACGACGGTGACGTCGCCGTCGTCCAGCTCCTCCAGGCCGTCTGCGGTGCCGGAGAAGACGGTGCCGTCCTCCTGGGAGACCAGGAAGTAGGTGAACGGGCCGTCGGTCACCGAACCCTGCGTGGCGATGGAGAGGTTGTAGCGCGGTGCGTCGGGCGTCTGGACCACGGACGCCCCGACGATGCGGGCGATCGCGTCCTCCTTGGACGTCCTCGTGCCGTCACCGAAGTTGGTGGTCGAGAGCTGCGCCGTCGCGATCACCGGGTACACCACGAACAGGCAGAGGAACAGCGTGCCGGGGACGAGGTACTTCGCCGGCAGGCCACGACCGGTCGCGTACGTGGCCACCAGGACCAGCGCGATCGCCCAGAGCGCGGCGAGGAACGCCCACCGCTCGCTGGCCAGCAGCTGCGGGGTCAGCGCCGCGGCCACGCCGACGACGATCCCGAGGAAGACGATCTTGACCGCCAGGACACCGACGGTGGTGCTGGTCTGCCGACGGCCGGTGGGCGGCGGTGGGTCGGCGGGGGGCGTGGCGGGCCTGGTGAGCGTCTGGGACACGTGGTCTCCCGGTGGGGGCGGGCGGCAGGAGCCGGGGTGGGGGGCCGGGGGGGGTCCGGCCCCGCGCGGCCGGGGGGGGACCCGCCCCGGGGGTGGCCGGGCCCGGCGCCGCCGCCCGGGCCGAGGAGATCGCGGCCGGGGTGGGGGTGGCCGGGGCGGG
>JBBQSN010000167.1:0-7180 GCA_038213835.1 Actinomycetales bacterium | reverse complement strand
CGGTTCGTGGCCACAGGTGGCGGCATCGACGTCGAGCACATGCTCAGCACCGTGATCCTCGGCGAGCTGGTCCGCGGCAGCGCGGTGGTGCCCGGCGAGCCGGCCGTGCTGCTGGCCTGCGCCCCGCAGGAGGACCACTGGCTGCCGCTGCACGCGCTGTCCGCTGCCCTCAGCGAGGTCGGGGTCGGGGCCAGGGTGCTCGGCCAGGCGATCCCGGCGCAGGCGCTCGCCGAGTCCCTGCGCCGCACCACGCCGCAGGTGGCGGTCGTCCTGGCGCTGCGCCTGCCGTCCGAGGACCCGCTGCCGCTGCTGCGCCGCGCCTCGCCGAAGACCCGCCTGTTCGCCGCGGGACCCGGGTGGGGCCTGGCCGGCGTCGACCCCGAGGTCGGGCTGCTGGTCTCGCTGCCGGACGCCGTGTCCGAGGTGACCCGCTACCTGGACACCCAGCGCACCGACTGAGCGCGGTCGCCGGTTCGCCGGATACGCTCCGGAGCGGTGTCGGGGCTCAGGTCGAGGCGACCGGGTGCCGATGGGGTACCCAGACGGAGCACCCCGGGATGAGCTCGGAAGGTCCTCCGCCTGGTCCACGGCCCCGCGCAACCGTTGCGGGGGACGCCTCGTCGAGGGTGGTGACATGTCCACGGTGCTCGTCTGCGACGACTCCGGCACGGTCCGCGAGTCGCTGAAGCGCGCGATCTCGCCCGTTCCCGGGGTGACGCGCGTCATCACGGCGAGCAGCGGCGAGGAGTGCCTCGCGCGCTGGCCGGTCGAGCGTCCGTCGGTCGTCCTGATGGACGTCCGGATGCCCGGCCTGGGCGGTGTCGAGAGCACCCGCCAGCTGGTCGAGCGGCACCCCGAGGCCAACGTCATCATGCTGATCGGGCCCGAGGACGGTGACGGCGCGACCCGTGCCGTCAGCGGGGGCGCCCGCGGCTACGTCGCCAAGGACGCCGCCCGCGAGGAGCTGTCCGCCGCGGTGCTGCACGTCATCACCGAGGGGCGCCGCCCCCAGGGCCCCTCACCGGCCGGCACCACGCCCACCAGCAAGGCGCCGGAGCTCACCGAGCGCGAGGTGCAGGTGCTCACCGGCATGAGCCGGGGCCGCAGCAACGCCGAGATCGGCCGCGAGCTGTTCCTGTCCGAGGACACCGTCAAGACCCATGCCCGCCGGCTGTTCCGCAAGCTCGGTGCCGCCGACCGCGCCCAGGCCGTGGCGCTCGGCTACCGCGCCGGCCTCGTCCGCTAGCGTCCCCCGGCACCGGGGCTCACCCGTCCGGGTGCTTCCCGGCTCGACAACGAGCGCCCCACGTGGTCACGATGTCCGGTGCTCGGGTGAGAAGGACCTCCCCGCGCCAGTGGAAGCCGACCAGCGGCAGGGGAGCGACGTGGCCTTCGGCATCACGGACGGACGCGGCGTAACGCCGCCCGACCCTGACGCGATGGCACCAGCGGGCGCGAGCGCGCTGCACCGGGCCGCCGTCCGGGCCCTCTCCGGAGAGCCGCAGGCGGTCGAGGACCTGCTGCGGGCCGTCCGGTCACTGGTGTTCCGGTACTCCCGGGCGCGACTGGGGTCGCTGCCGGGAGCAGAGCAGGCCGCGGAGGACGCGGCGCAGGAGGTGTGCCTCACCGTGCTGGGCGCGCTGCCGACGTACCGCGACACCGGACGTCCGTTCGAGGCGTTCGTCTACACGATCGCCGCCCGGCGGGTCGCCGACGTCATGCGCGCCGCCTACCGCGGCCCGGTGAGCGTCGAAGGGGTGCCGGACGACGTCGACGCCGGCCCCACGCCCGAGGCCGCCGTGCTGCGGCTGGCCGACGCCGAGCGCGCCCGCGACCTGCTCTCCCGCCTGCCCGACCAGCAGCGCGAGCTGCTGACCCTGCGGGTGGCCGTCGGCCTGTCGGCCGAGGAGGTCGGGCTCGCCCTCGACATGACCCCCGGTGCGGTCCGGGTGGCCCAGCACCGTGCCCTGCGCAAGCTGCGCGATCTGGCGGAGGCGGAGCGGTGAACGACGTCCGCCGCGTCCTGGACGACGACGCCCTGCTCGACCGGCTGGCCCGGGGAGAGCGCCCGGACGGCCACGGGGCGGCCGAGGACCTGCTGCTCGCCCTGCGTGAGGACGCCGTCGCTGCGGTCGCCGGGGCCGACGACCTGCCCCTGCCCGTCGATCCCGTCCTCGACGTCCCGTCGCCCGCACCCGCCCCGCGCGTGGTGCGGGCCCGCGGGGCCCTGGCGGGGAGCCTGGTCGCCGCGGCGGTGCTGGCCGGGACGAGCGGGGTGGCCGCCGCCGTCACCGGCGACCCGCTGGCCGGCCTGAGCGGCGTGCGCGAGGCCGTCCGGGTGGCGGCCGCGCCGCAAGGCCGCACCCCGCTGCTGCGCTCGCGCGAGGGTGCCCGGCTGCACCTCGAGGTGGAGCGCGTGGCCGGCCTCATCGCCGCCGGTCGGGTCGACGACGCCCGTGCCGCCCTCGCGGAGATGCCGTCCCTGCTCTTGGGCCTGGACGAGTCCGAGCAGCGGCTGCTGCGCGAGGAGCTCGCCACGACCGCCCCCGACCTAATGGAGGCGGCCGGGCTGGTCGAACCGGGCCGTCCGGGCGGTGCTCCGGGCCCGGCGTCCGGCCCGACGGCCGAGCCCGGCCTCCACGGCGTGCCGGGAGGTTCCTCGGCCTCCGTCACGGTGCCGCCCACCGAGACCGCGAAGCCGCCGACGACCACCAAGCCGCCGAGGACCACCAAGCCGCCGACGACCACCAAGCCGCCGACGACTACGAAGCCGCCGACGACTACGAAGCCGCCGAGGACCACGAAGCCGGCACTTCCCACCACGCCGCCGGTCAGCACCCCACCCGTGACGCCGCCGACGACCTCGGCGTCCCGCACCCCGAGCGCGCCACCCTCGGGCACCTCGGCCCCCACCGGGGCCCCGACGACCGCCCCCACGACGCAGGCGGCCCGCGGCCCGGGGCAGGGCGGCGGCAGCCCGTCCGAGCCGGGCAGGCCCTCGAGGCCGCCGAAGACCCGGGGGACCGGCGACGAGGCGCCCGGCGCGGCCGAGGGGCTCGACCTCGCCGTCCGGTTGCCGGTGGCGGTCAAGGGGCCGGCCCTGCTGCTGGTCGGGGACCCGTCCGGGACGCTTCCCGTCCCCGGATAGCATGTCTGCGTGACGGAGACCCCCCACGACCCCTTCGGTTTCGTCGGGCTCACGTTCGACGACGTCCTGCTGCTGCCGGGCTCGAGCGACGTCAACCCCGCGCTCGCCGACACCACCACCCGGGCCACCCGCCGGGTCGAGCTGAAGGTGCCGCTGCTGTCCAGCGCCATGGACACGGTCACCGAGTCGCGGATGGCGATCGCGATGGCCCGCCAGGGCGGGCTCGGGGTGCTGCACCGCAACCTGTCGATCCAGGACCAGGCGCACCAGGTCGACGTCGTCAAGCGGTCCGAGGCCGGGATGGTGTCGGATCCCGTCACCACGACCCCGGACGCCACCCTGGCCGAGGTCGACGCCCTGTGCGGCCAATACCGCATCTCGGGCCTCCCGGTGGTCGACGCCGACGGCGTGCTCGTCGGCATCGTCACCAACCGCGACCTGCGCTGGGAGAGCGACTACAGCCGCCGGGTCGACGACGTCATGACCCGGATGCCGCTGGTCACCGCGCCGGTGGGGGCCGACTCCGACCACGCGATGAAGCTGCTGCGCGAGCACAAGATCGAGAAGCTCCCGCTGGTCGACGAGCACGGCCGGCTCAAGGGCCTCATCACGGTCAAGGACTACACCAAGAGCGAGAAGTACCCGCTGGCCACCAAGGACCCGGCGGGACGGCTGCGCGTCGGCGCCGCCATCGGGTTCTTCGACGACGGCTGGAAGCGCGCGATGGCGCTGGTCGAGGCCGGGGTCGACGTCCTGGTCGTCGACACCGCGAACGGTGAGTCCCGCGGCGTGGTCGAGATGATCCGCCGGCTCAAAGCCGAGCCCGCCGCGCGCGAGGTCGACGTCGTCGGCGGCAACGTCGCCACCCGCTCCGGGGCCCAGGCCCTGGTCGACGCCGGTGCCGACGGCGTCAAGGTCGGCGTCGGGCCCGGATCGATCTGCACCACCCGGGTGGTCGCCGGGGTCGGCGTGCCCCAGGTCACCGCGATCCACGAGGCCGCGCAGGCGTGCCGCGAGGCCGGCGTCCCCGTGATCGGCGACGGCGGCCTGCAGTACTCCGGCGACATCGCCAAGGCGCTGGTGGCCGGCGCCGACACCGTGATGCTCGGCTCGTTGCTCGCCGGCTGCGACGAGAGCCCGGGCGACCTCGTCTTCATCAACGGCAAACAGTTCAAGTCCTACCGCGGCATGGGCTCGCTCGGTGCGGCGCAGTCGCGCGGGGGCGGCCAGTCGTTCTCCAAGGACCGCTACTTCCAGGGCGGTGTCACCGACGACGCGTTCATCCCCGAGGGGATCGAGGGCCAGGTGCCCTACCGCGGCCCGCTGCGCGCGGTGGCATACCAGCTGGTGGGCGGGCTGCGGCAGTCGATGATGTACGTCGGCGCGGCCACGGTGCCCGAGCTGAAGGGCAAGGGCCGGTTCGTGCGGATCACCTCCGCCGGCCTGAAGGAGTCGCACCCCCACGACATCCAGATGACCGTCGAGGCCCCCAACTACACTGCTCGTCGATGAGCGAGCGGAGCGAGCGACCAATCGGGCACTGCGCGTACGCCACGGCGAGGGACGAGCCGTGAGCGACGTCGAGATCGGCCGCGGCAAGAGGGGACGTCGGGCCTACTCCTTCGACGACGTCGCCATCGTCCCCAGCAGGCGCACCCGCGACCCGCAGGACGTCTCGGTGACGTGGCAGATCGACGCCTACCACTTCGAGCTGCCGGTCGTCGCGGCCCCGATGGACTCGGTGATGTCGCCGGCCACCGCGATCGCGCTCGGGCGGCTCGGCGGTCTCGGCGTGCTCGATCTCGAGGGCCTGTGGACCCGGTACGAGGCCCCTGAGCCGCTGCTGGCCGAGATCGCGGCGCTCGACGCCCCCGGGGCGACCCGCCGGATGCAGGAGCTCTACTCCGCCGCGATCGTCCCAGAGCTGATCGTCGAGCGGCTGCGCGAGGTGCGCGAGGCCGGGGTCACGGTCGCGGGGGCGTTGTCGCCGCAGAACACCCAGCAGCTGTGGAAGACCGTGGTCGACGCCGGGGCCGACCTGTTCGTCATCCGCGGCACGACCGTCTCGGCCGAGCACGTCAGCGGGCAGGCCGAGCCGCTGAACCTCAAGCGCTTCATCTACGAGCTGGACGTCCCCGTCGTCGTGGGCGGGTGCGCCACCTACACCGCGGCCCTGCACCTGATGCGTACCGGGGCGGCCGGGGTACTGGTCGGGTTCGGCGGCGGCGCGGCGCACACCACCCGCACCACGCTCGGCATCCACGCCCCGATGGCCTCGGCCGTGGCCGACGTCTCGGCGGCGCGGCGCGACTACATGGACGAGTCCGGCGGCCGGTACGTGCACGTGATCGCCGACGGCGGCGTCGGGCGCTCCGGCGACCTCGTCAAGGCGATCGCCTGCGGAGCCGACGCCGTGATGCTCGGGGCCGCCCTGGCCCGCGCCACCGAGGCGCCGGGGCGCGGCTGGCACTGGGGCCCCGAGGCGCACCACCCGCAGCTGCCGCGCGGCGCGCGGGTCCAGGTCGGGACCGTCGCCTCGCTCGAGGAGATCCTGCACGGCCCCGGGCGCGTGGCCGACGGCACCACCAACCTGATCGGCGCGCTCCGGCGCGCGATGGCGACCACCGGCTACTCCGACCTCAAGGAGCTGCAACGGGTCGAGGTCGTCGTCTCGCCGTACCAGCCCGCGTGAGAGAGGTTCCAGGAGTGACCAGGAAGCCAGGGACCAGTCCCCTCCCCGGACGCCTCGGCCCGGCCGAGCGCGTCGCCGCCCTCACGGCCATGCAGGCGGAGGAGGTCGACGTCCTCGTGGTCGGTGGCGGCGTGGTCGGCGCGGGTGTGGCGCTCGATGCCGCCACGCGCGGTCTCAGCGTGGCGCTCGTGGAGGCCCGCGACTGGGCCAGCGGCACGTCGTCGCGCTCGTCCAAGCTCATCCACGGCGGCCTGCGCTACCTCGAGATGCTCGACTTCGGGCTGGTGCGCGAGGCGCTCAAGGAGCGCGGCCTGCTGCTGCAGAAACTCGCGCCCCACCTGGTGCGGCCGATCCCGTTCGTGTACCCGCTCAAGGGCCGCGGTTGGGAGAGGCCCTACGTCACAGCGGGTCTGACGCTGTACGACGCCATGGCCGGCCTCGCGCCGGGCACCCGCGGCCTGCCCACCCACAGCCAGCTCACCCGCCGGCAGGCGCTGCGCGAGGTGCCCTCGCTGCGCAAGGACGCCCTGGTCGGCGCCGTGAAGTACTACGACGCCGGGGTCGACGACGCCCGGCACACGATGACCCTGGTCCGCACCGCCGCAGCATTCGGGGCGCACGTGGCCAACCGCTCGCGCGTGATCGGGTTCCTGCGCGAGGGCGAGCGCGTGGTCGGCGCCACCGTGCGCGACCTCGAGCACGGCCGCGACATCGAGGTGCGGGCCCGGCAGGTCGTCAACGCTACCGGCGTGTGGACCGACGACACCCAGGCCATGGTCGGCGAGCGCGGGCAGTTCAAGGTGCGGGCCTCCAAGGGCATCCACCTGGTGGTGCCGCGCGACCGGATCCAGTCGAACAGCGGCCTGATCCTGCGCACCGACACGTCGGTGCTGTTCGTCATCCCGTGGGGCCGGCACTGGATCATCGGCACCACCGACACCGAGTGGGACCTCGACAAGGCGCACCCGGCGGCCTCGTCCAGCGACATCGACTACCTGCTCGAGCACGTCAACGCGGTGCTCACCACGCCCCTCACCCGCGAGGACGTCGAGGGAGTCTATGCCGGGCTGCGGCCGCTGCTGTCGGGCGAGGCCGCCTCGACCTCGAAGCTCTCGCGCGAGCACGTGGTGGCGCACCCGGTGCCGGGCCTGGTGGTCGTGGCCGGCGGCAAGTACACGACCTACCGCGTGATGGCGGCCGACGCCGTCGACGAGGCCAGCCGGGCCCTGGACGAGCGGGTCCCGGAGTCCGTCACCGAGGACGTGCCGCTCGTCGGTGCCGAGGGCTACCACGCGCTGTGGAACCAGCGGCACTCCCTCGCCACCGGCTCCGGGCTGCAC
>JBBQSN010000166.1:0-7192 GCA_038213835.1 Actinomycetales bacterium | reverse complement strand
CGAGCTGAGCTCGCACCCGAACAGCCGGTACTGCACCCCGATCAGCCAGTGCCCGATCCTGGCGCCCGAGTACGACGATCCGCGCGGGGTGCCGATCTCGGCGATCCTGTTCGGCGGGCGCCGCAAGACCACGATCCCGCTGGTCACCGAGGCGCGCGACTGGGTGCACGGCACCTTCATGGGCGCGACCCTGTCGTCCGAGACCACGGCGGCCGCCACCGGCGAGGTCGGCGTCGTGCGTCGCGACCCGATGGCCATGCTCCCGTTCATCGGCTACGACGCCGGCGACTACTTCCAGCACTGGATCGACATCGGCAAGGACGCCGACGCCTCCAAGCTGCCGAGGATCTTCTACGTCAACTGGTTCCGTCGCAACGACGCCGGTGACTTCGTCTGGCCCGGGTTCGGCGAGAACTCCCGGGTCCTGAAGTGGGTCATCGGGCGCCTCGAGGGCACCGCCGCCGCGCAGGAGACAGCGATCGGCCACGTCCCGACCCTGGAGTCGCTCGACACCGAGGGCCTGGACATGTCCGCCGACGACCTCGCCGACTGCCTGCACGTCGACCACGAGGAGTGGAAGGCCGAGATCCCGCAGATCACCGAGTGGTTCGACAAGTTCGGTGACACCCTCCCAACCACGCTGTGGACCGAGCTGGACGGCCTGAAGGCGCGACTCGGGGTCGAGTGAGCACGCAGTAAGCAGGGAGCGAGCGGTCGGTGGGCTCGCGCGGCGAAGGCGCTTTGCTGGCCCCACCCCGGGCCGGGTAGCCTGAGCGCGCTGGAGGAGGCGTCGCCTAGTGGCCTATGGCGCCCGCCTGCTAAGCGGGTTCGGGGCTTAAATCCCGTCGCGGGTTCAAATCCCGCCGCCTCCGCACGTACGACGAGTTGGGCCCCCGCACCGAGGTGCGGGGGCCCTTCTGCATGGGGTGTCGTCAGCCGCAGGTGTCGTCAGCCGCAGGTGTCGTCGGCCGCGACCCGGGCGTCGAAGGTCGGCGTCGAGCTCGGGGCCTCGGCGGAGGCGCCGGACAGCGGCTGCTCGGGCAGCGGGTCCGAGCCGGTGCGGTTCGGCACCTCGACCACGGCCGGCGCGCCGACGCCGAGGTCGACCACGTAGCTGCCCGCCGTCAGCAGGGAGTCCTCGCGCAGGGTGGCACCCGGGAAGGCTGCCGCGAGCGTGGCCGCCGCGGCGTCGTCGTCCAGGGCGTGCCGGACCACGACCCCCTCGACGTCCTCGTCGCCGTTGGCCAGCCCGGCGATCGCGAAGCCCTGCACGGCGAGCGCGGCACCGACCTCGCGGGCCAGGCCGCCGGCGCCGGAGGAGTTCACCACCCGCACCGACATCTGGTCCGGCGTCGCGGTCAGCGCCGGGGGTGCGGTGGAGGTCGGGGCGGTCGGGGCCGGGGTCTCGGGCTCGGTGCCGGGCAGCGGGAGGTCCATCCTGGCCGCCTCCCAGAGCGCATCGGCCTCCTCGGTCCAGATCACCCGGTTGGGGTCGGGCTCGTACACCTCGTTGGGGACGGTGACGAAGCGGATCTGCTCGGTGGGCAGGGACCGCATCTGCAGCGCCAGAGCGCTCAGCGCACGAGGGCTGGCGATCGCCTCGTCGGTGGTGAGCGACTGGGTCGCGGCGTCCAGGAAGCCGATCAGCCGGTCGGGACGCAGCAGCAGGCCCGAGCTCGTGGCCTCCCGGATGACGGCCGACAGGAACGCCTGCTGGCGGTCGATCCGACCGATGTCCGAGCCGTTGCCGATGCCCTTGCGGGCGCGGACGAACTGGGTGGACTGCAGACCGTCCAGGTGCGAGGTGCCGGCCGGGAGCGACAGGCCGGTGGTGTCGTCCTCGATCGCCTCCGGGACGCAGATGTCGACCCCGCCGAGGGCGTCGACCATGTCGCGGAAGCCCTCGAAGTTGATCACCGCGAAGTGGTCGATCGGGACGTCGGTGTTGGTCTGGACCGTCGCCACGGTGCACAGCGCGCCGCCGGCGACGCCGTTCAGCTCCGAGCCGTCGGTGAACGCGCCGTTGAAGATGCCCAGGGAGCCGCCAGAGCCGTCGTCGCCCTGGGGGTCGGCGCAGTCGGGCCGCTGCACCATCGAGTCGCGCGGGATGCTCACGACGAACGCGCTCTTGCGGTCGGCCGCGAGGTGCACCAGCAGGTTGGTGTCGGAGTGCTCGGTGACGGCCGACTCGGCATCGCCGGTGAACTCGCCCGGGTCGGACAGGTTCCGGGTGTCCGAGCCCATCAGCAGGATGTTCATGGGCGGCAGGTTCGTGTCCGGGTCGCTCGTCGCGACCGTGTCGGGCCGGTTGCCCAGCGCCTCGGTCATGTCGACCCCGGTGATGTTGCCGTCCAGCTTGAGGTAGACCACCACGCTCACCGCCACCGCCACCACGAGCACCGACGCCACGGCCACCCCGAACGCGCGAGCGACGGGATGCCTGCGTCGCAGCGACTGGACGTG
This sequence comes from Actinomycetales bacterium, assembly GCA_038213835.1. Classification (GTDB taxonomy): domain Bacteria; phylum Actinomycetota; class Actinomycetes; order Actinomycetales; family CAWJMD01; genus JBBQSN01. Next base: position 4,729 of record JBBQSN010000166.1, on the reverse strand, counting down.
CCGGCCGCGGGCGTCTGCGGAGCTCCCCGGAGCGCGCAAGGTCCGTCCTCTCGGTGCGTGGGTGGGCGGCGCCGTGCCGGAGCGACCCTCGTCGAGGGTAACCCGGCGCGTGCTCACCGGAACGGCGCTGAGCACCGCGCGCGCCGGATCTTCACCGTTTGCTCACGGCCGCCGGTCAGGTCGGGGAGCCGTGAGCCGGGGCGCTCAGAAGGTGGTGACCTCCAGGTCACCCTCGGCGTACCGCCGGCGCAGCACCTTCTTGTCGAACTTGCCGACGCTGGTCTTCGGAACCTCGTCGATGAAGGCCCAGCGCTCGGGGAGCTGCCACCTCGCCACCTTGTCCGCGAGGTAGTCGCGCAGCTCCTCGGGCCCGACCTCCTCGCCCGTCACCACGACGACCGTCGCCAGCGGACGCTCTCCCCAGCGGTCGTCCGGCACACCGACGACGCTGGCCTCTGCCACCTTCGGGTGCCCCATCAGGGCGTTCTCGAGGTCGACCGAGCTGATCCACTCACCACCGGACTTGATCACGTCCTTGGCGCGGTCGGTGAGGCGCAGGTAGCCGTTGGGGCTGAGCGAGCCGACGTCCCCGGTGCGCAGCCAGCCGTCGTCGCTGAACTTCGACAGGGCGTCGGCGGTGGCCTCCTCGCCGGGGGCGACGTAGTAGGAGGCGGTGACCCACGGGCCCTTCACCTCGAGCTCGCCGACGGACTCGGCGTCCCACGGCACCGCGGAGCCGTCCGGGCCCGTCAGCCGGCCCTGGACGCCGGGCAGCAGCCGGCCCTGGCTGGCCCGGTAGGAGAACCGCTCCTCGCCCTCGGACGCGTGCGGCGGGTTGCTGAGGGTGCCGACCGGTGACATCTCGGTCATGCCCCAGCCCTGGATGATCCGGACGTCGTACCGTTCCTCGAACGCGGTGATGAGCGAGGGCGGGCAGGCCGAGCCGCCGACCATGGAGCGGTCCATGCTCGACAGGTCGACCGGCGTCCCGGCGGCGGCCTGCTCGTCCAGGTGGGCCAGCAACCCGGTCCAGATCGTCGGGACGGCGGCCGCCGCGGTGATGCCGAGCGACGGGATCATCTCGGCCAGCGGCTCCGGCTGCAGGAACCGGTCGGGCATCACCACGGACGAGCCGCTCAGCAGCGCCGCGTACGGCAGCCCCCAGGCGTTGGCGTGGAACAGCGGGACGATCGCCAGCAGGACGTCCTCCTCGACCAGGCCGAGGCAGCCGGCCGTCGTGATGGTGATCGAGTGCAGGTAGTTCGAGCGGTGCGAGTAGACGACGCCCTTGGGGTTGCCGGTCGTGCCGGAGGTGTAGCACATGGCCGCGCCGAGGTCCTCGTCCAGCTCGGGCCACTCGAAGTCTGGCTCCTCCGCGTCGAGCAGCGCGCGGTAGTCGTGCACCGACCGCCCGGTGGCCTCCAGCGCCGCGCGGGTGTCGTCGTCGACCGGGCCGTTAAGCACCACGTGCTCGATCGTGGCCAGGTGCGGGAGCAGCTTGGCGAACGGCGCGGCGAGGGTGTTGTCGACGACGACGACCTTGTCCTCGGCGTGGTTGGCCACGTAGACCAGCTGCTCGGGGAAGAGCCGGATGTTCAGGGCGTGCAGCACCGCCCCGGTGCTCGGGACGGCGAGGTACAGCTCGAGGTGCTCCTCGTTGTTCCACATGAAGGTGGCCACGCGCTGGTCCGCATCGACGCCCAGCGTCCGCAGCGCGTTCGCGAGCCGGCGGCAGTCCTCGCGCAGCTCGGCGAAGGAGGTGCGGCGGGGCTCCTGACCGGTCCAGGTGATCACCTGCGAGTCCGGGAACGCGGTGGCCCCGTACTCGAGCAGCTGGGAGATCAGCAACGGCGTCTGCTGCATCGTGCTGCGCACATCGGCTCCTTCGGTCCTGCCCGGCTCGTCCTCGAACCGTGGTGGCCCAACCCTGCCTCATCCGGGGACGTCCTACCATCGCCGCCATGAGCCGAGACGGGGGAAAGAGACGGTTCGTCCTGGTCGCGGCGGGCCTCGTGGTGGTCCTGGCCGTGGTCGCGGGCGTCGTGGTGTGGCAGCGGGGGGCGGCCGAGCGCCGGGCCGACGAGGCCGCGAGCGCGGCGGCCCGGGAGCTGGCCGGCGCACTGGCCACGGGCGAGCTGGGCGAGGCGCCGCTCACCGACCCCGCCGCGGCCGTCACCGGGTACGAGGCCGTCGTCGCGGGCCTGTCCGGGGTCCGGCCCGAGGTGCAGGCGGGCGCCACCACCCGCGAGGACGACACCGCCAGCACGGACCTCACCATGACCTGGCCCTTCGGCCCGGACGGCTGGACGTACACGACCCCGCTGTCGATGACCTCGGGCGAGGACGGCAGCTGGACCGCCGCGTGGGCGCCGGCGCTGGTGCACCCCGACCTCACCGCCGACGCCGTGCTCGCCAGCACCCGCACCACCGCGCCGCGCGCCGGCGTCGTGGGTCCGGACGGGTCGGTCGTCGTCGGCGACCAGCCGGTCGTCCGGGTCGGCGTGCAGCCCTCCCGGGTCACCGACCTCGCCTCGCTGACGGCGACCCTGGCCGACGTCCTCGACGTCGACGCCGCCGACCTCACCGAGCGGGTCGGTGCCGCGTCGTCGGACGCCTTCGTCGACGTCATCACGCTGCGCCAGCCCGACTACGAGGCCGTCGAGGCGGTGATCCAGCCGCTGCCCGGCACCGTCTTCGCCGAGTCGACGCTGCCGCTGGCACCCACCCGCGAGTTCGCCCGGGCCCTGCTCGGCACGGTCGGCCCGGCCACCGCCGAGATCGTCGAGCAGAGCCGGGGCCGGGTCGCGGCCGGCGACCAGACCGGCCTGTCCGGGCTGCAGCGGCAGTACGACGAGCAGCTCGCCGGCACGTCCGGCGTCACGGTCGAGGCGGTCGCGGGGAAGCCGGACGCGCAGACCCGCACCGAGCTGCTCACCGTCGAACCGGTGCCCGGGGAGCCGCTCGTGGTGACGCTGGACCCGACCGTGCAGCAGGCCGCCGACACCGCGCTCGCCGAGGTCGTGACGTCCGGCTCGCTCGGGGCCGACGGCGGCGAGGGCAACGCCGCGCTCGTGGCCGTCTCGGTCTCGACCGGTGCGGTGCTCGCCGTCGCGAACACCCCGGCGACCGGCACGAACCGGGCGATGACCGGTCGGTACCCGCCGGGCTCGACGTTCAAGGCGGTGAGCACCCAGGCCCTGCTGGCGGCGGGCGTGACGCCGGAGGAGAACGTGCCGTGCCCGGCCACCGCGACGATCGGCGGCCGCTCGTTCAGGAACTTCGAGGGCGGCGCGATCGGCGCCGGCGCGACCTTCGCCGACGACTTCGAGACCTCCTGCAACACCGCCTTCGTCGGGCTCTCGGACCGGCTGGCCGACGACGCCCTCGCCGCCGCTGCCGCCCCGATGGGGCTGGGCCTGGACTGGACGGTGGGCACGGACGCGTTCACCGGCGACGTCCCGGCGAACGAGTCGGTGGTCGACAAGGCCGCCGCGACCATCGGCCAGGGCCGGAACCTGGCCAGCCCGCTCTCGATGGCGGTCGTGGCCGGCTCGATCGCCCGCGGCTCGTTCCTCGACCCCACCCTCGCGTCCCCCGGGGCCGACACCGCCGTCACCGCGCCCGAGCCGGTGGCGGACCTGGCCGTCGTGCGCGACCTGATGCGGCAGGTGGCGGCCTCCGGAACGGCCGCTGCTCTGGCCGACGTACCGGGCGACCCGGTCTCCGCCAAGACCGGCACCGCCGAGTACGGCACCGAGGTCCCGCCGCGCACGCACGGCTGGATGATCGGCTTCTCCGGCGACCTCGCGTTCGCCGTGGTCGTGGAGGACGGCGTCAGCGGCGGCCGTTCCGCCGTCCCGGTCGCCGAGGCCTTCCTGCGGCAGATGCGCTGAGCTTGCGCCGGACGGCCGCGGGCAGCGGGTCGATCGTCGTGCCCTCAGCGCGCATCAGGCGGCGGGTGAGGCCGCGGGTGCGCCAGATCGCCGCCAGGCCGAAGCCCCACAGCAGGTACTGCGAGCTCATGGCGACCTTGAAGTCGACCAGCCCGTAGTCGCCGTCCGGTGCCCTCAGGTCGAGCAGCAGGCCCACCAGCAGCACGCACAGCAGCGAGGCGACGAAGCCGCCGACGTTGACGATGCCGGTGGCGCTGCCGAGCCGGCCCGAGGGGTTGAACGAGCGCGCGAAGTCGAACCCGACCATCGAGGTCGGGCCGTTGGCCGACAGCACCAGGATCAGCACGACCACCAGCCAGAGCGGCGGGTACCCCGGCCAGAGCAGCAGCACCGTCCAGGTGGCCACGGTGGTCAGCACGACGCCGAGGACGAGGTTGGAGCGACGCAGCGGGAAGCGCGACGTCAGCCGCCCGAGGACCGGGCCGGCAGCCATGCCGCCGACCACGAGCAGGGTGAGCAGCCCGCCGGCCAGGCTCGGCGACAGGTCGAGGCCCTGGGTCATGAACGGGTAGCCCCAGAGCAGGCCGAACACGACCCCGGAGTACTGCACGGTGAAGTGGGTCCAGAGGCCGAGCCGGGTGCCGGGGTGCAGGAACGACGCCCGCAGGTCGCTGCCGACCGTGCGCAGCGAGACCGGGCCGGTGCCAACGACGACGCCGGCCGGGGCGTCCCGCAGTACCAGCAGCACCAGAACCGCCACCACCACCCCGATACCGGCCGCGCCCGCGTACGCCGTCGTCCAGCCGGGCCCGTGCAGCACGGCGACGAGCGGGAAG
>JBBQSN010000165.1:0-7209 GCA_038213835.1 Actinomycetales bacterium | reverse complement strand
GCCAGCGGCGCGGAGGCCGAGCCCGCGATGGTCGAGGCGACGTGGTCGACCCGGGCGTAGACGGCGTCGTCGGCGTGCCGCAGCGTCGCCAGGCCGGCCGCCGTGGCGACGGGGTTCCCGCTCAGGGTGCCTGCCTGGTAGACCGGCCCGGACGGCGCGAGCATCGCCATCACCTCGGCCCGGCCGGCGAACGCCGCGGCGGGGAAACCGCCGCCCATCACCTTGCCGAAGGTGAACAGGTCGGGGGCGCCGCCGGACGAGGCGCCCTGCGGACCCTCCAGCCCGAACCAGCCGGAGCGCGAGAGCCGGAAGCCGGTCATCACCTCGTCGCTGACCAGCAGCGCGCCGTACCCGGCGGTGACGTCGCGCAGCCGGGCGGTGAAGCCCGGCGCGGGCGGGACGACGCCCATGTTGCCGGCGGCGGCCTCGGTGATGACGCAGGCGATCTGCTCGCCGTGCAGGTCGAAGGCGGCGTCCAGCGCCGCGGCGTCGTTGTACGGCAGCACGATCGTGTCGGCGGTGGTGCCGGCGGTGACCCCCGGCGTGCCCGGCAGCCCCAGGGTGGCGACCCCGGACCCGGCCTGGGCCAGCAGCGAGTCGACGTGCCCGTGGTAGTGCCCCGCGAACTTGACCACCTTGTCGCGACCGGTGAACCCCCGCGCCAGCCGCACCGCGCTCATCGTCGCCTCGGTGCCGGACGACACCAGCCGCACCTGCTCGACCGGCCCGACCCGGGCGGCGATCTCCTCGGCCAGCTCGACCTCGGTGAGGCACGGCGTCCCGAACGAGGTGCCGCGCGTGACGGCCCGCTGCACGGCCTCGACGACGGCGGGGTGCGCGTGCCCCAGCAGCAGCGGCCCCCAGGAGCAGACCAGGTCGACGTAGCGGCGACCGTCGACGTCGGTGAGGTAGGGGCCGGACCCGGAGGTCATGAACCGCGGCGTCCCCCCGACCGCCTGGAAGGCGCGCACGGGCGAGTTGACGCCGCCGGGCGAGATCGCGCGGGCCCGGTCGAACAGTGCGGTGGACTCGGGCGCGGACAGGGGGTAGGTCACCCGCTCAGCCTGGCACGGCGCTCGGCAGCCGTCCCACGGACGTCACGCAGGTGGGCCGACACCCGGTCCAGGACCCGCCCGAGCACCGCCGTCTCCTCGGCGTCCATCTGGTCGAACAGGTGCTCGCGGACGCCGCCGACGTGCACGTCGGCGTGCTCGCGCAGCGCGTCCAGGCCCAGGGGGGTGACGGCGGCCAGCACCCCGCGCCCGTCGTCGACGCTGGGCACCCGGGTGACCAGGCCGCGCTGCTGCATCCGCGCGACCGTGTGCGTGAGCCGGCTGCGCGAGTGCGACAGGGCGTCGGCGAGCTCGCTCATCCGCATCCGCAGGTCGGGGGCCTCGGAGAGCCGGACGAGCACCTCGTACTCGGCAAGCGGCAGGTCGCCGGCCTCGTCGAGCTCGCGCGCGAGCTGCTCCCAGAGCCGCTGCGTCGCCTCCAGGTACGCACGCCAGACCTGCTGCTCGTCCGGCGAGAGCCAGCGGGTCGACGTCATGGCGGACGATCCTAGGCCTCATCGGAATATTTGAACTCTCATACAAGTTGCGCCGTGACAGCAGCACCGGTCGACCCCTGGCCGCCCCACCCGTTCCCACCAGGAGGCATCCCATGATCACCGCCACCAGCACCCTGCCCGCCGGGCTCGTCGCCGGCACCTACGTCATCGACCCGGCGCACACCGAGGTCGGCTTCGTCGCCCGCCACGCGATGGTCACCAAGGTGCGCGGGCGCTTCACCGAGGTCGAGGGCACCCTGACCTTCGGCGACACCGTCCAGGAGTCCACCGCCACCGCCACGATCCAGGCCGCGTCCGTCTCCACCGGCAACCCCGACCGCGACGGCCACATCAAGAGCGCCGACTTCTTCGACGTCGAGACCTTCCCGACCATCACCTTCGCGGCCACGGGCGTGCGCGCCGACGGCGACGGCTACCTGCTCGAGGGCGACCTCACCATCAAGGACGTGACCAGGGCCGTCTCGCTGCCCGTCGAGTTCGAGGGCGTCGCCACCGACCCGTTCGGCAACCAGCGCGCCGGCTTCTCCGCCTCGACCGTCGTCGAGCGCGAGGAGTGGGGCCTCACCTGGAACGCCGCGCTCGAGACCGGCGGCGTCCTGGTCAGCAAGAGGATCACGCTGCAGCTCGACGTCTCCGCGATCAAGCGGGCCTGACCCGCTCGATCACGCAGGTCCGACCCGCACGGCGTCCAGTGCCCGTGCGACGAGGCCGTCGCCGCCTCCGAGGGCGGCGGCGGCCTCCTGCGTCGTGCACGCCGCCAGCAGGGCCACCAGTGCCACCTTGAGGGCGCCGTCGGCGTCGTCGAGCACCGTCCGGCACACCCCGGGCGGTTGACCGGTGGCCTCGACCAGGATCCGCACCGACCGCTCGCGCAGCTTGTCGTTGGTGGCCACGAGGTCGACCATGAGGTTGGACCAGGTCCGACCCAGCCGCACCATCACCGCGGTCGAGAACGCGTTCAGCACCAGCTTCTGCGCCGTGCCCGCCTTCATCCGGGTCGAGCCGGTCAGCGCCTCGGGCCCGGTCGCGACGCCGACCAGCACGTCGACGTCCCGACCGGCCGGCGCGTCCGGGTCGGCGCACACCAGCGCCGTGCCGGCGCCGAGGTCGCGAGCCGCGGCCAGCCCCGCGAGCACCCAGGGCGTGCGGCCGCTGGCGGCGACCCCCACGACCAGGTCACCCGGGCGCACCGCGCCGCGCACGACGCGCGCGCCGTCCTCGGCGTCGTCCTCCGCACCCTCGACCGCTCGGGTCATCGCCGCCTCGCCACCCGCGAGGTGCGGCACGAACCAGTGCGGCGGCGCGTCGAAGGTCGGTCGCAGCTCGACGGCGTCCAGGACCGCCAGCCGACCGGACGTCCCCGAGCCCAGGTAGTGGATGCTGCCGCCGGCCTGCAGGGCGTGGACGGCGAGGTCGACCACGATCGCCAGCCGGGGCAGGACCGCGCGGACCGCGCCGGCGACCTGGCGGTCCTCGGCGTTGATCGCCTCGAGCAGCTCGGCGGTGCCCAGCCGGTCCAGGTCGAGGGTGCGCGGGTTGCGCCGCTCGGTGGGGGGCAGCCCGGCGTCCGGGTCGGTGACGCGGCGGTCGGCAGGATGACGGTCGGGCGGCACAGGTCCATCCTGGCCCGGGCGCCGCCGACCCGGCACCTCGCCGGGCGACGAACCGCTTCGTCCCGTCGGTGGGTCGCCACAATGGGGTCGTGGACCTGGACGATGCCGCCGAGGAGCTCTACGCCGTGGCCCCCGAGGACTTCCTCGCCGTCCGGGCGACCCTGGTCGCCCGGGCCCGCGAGGAAGGAGACCGGCCACTGGCCACCGCGATCGGGAAGCTCCGCAAGCCGTCGACCGCGGCCTGGCTTATCAACCTGCTCGCCTACGAGGCCGAGGACGACCTCGCCGCGCTGCTCGACCTCGGGGCCGCGATGCGGCACGCCCAGGCCCGGCTCTCCGGCCCCGAGCTGCGCACCCTGACCCAGCAGCGGCACCAGGTGGTGCGGGCGCTGGCGACCCAGGCGCACCACCTCGCGTCCGAGCGTGGCGACCGTCCCAGCAGGACGGTGCTCGATCAGGTCTCCGACACGCTCCTCGCCGCGCTGGCCGACCCCGAGGCGGCCGAGCAGGTGCGGGCCGGGCATCTCACGAATCCGTTGTCCTACAGCGGTTTCGGCCCTGCTGGCCTGGCCGTCGTCCCATCGGTGCCTGAGTCCCCCGCCTCCGAGGACGCCGACGACGAGGCGGGCGCGCCGGACCTCGCCGCCGAGGCCGAGCGCGAGGCCACCGAGCGGCGACGCCGGGCCGAGCAGGCCCGCACCGAGAAGGCGAGGGCCGACGGAGTGCTCGAGGCCACCCGGCGCAAGGTGGCGCGTGCCGAGCGAGGGGTCGAGACCTCGGCTGCCGAGCGGGACCGCGCCACCGAGCGGGTCGCCCAGGCCGACGAGACGCTGACCCGCGCCCGTGCCGACCAGGAGCGGCTCGGCGCCACCGCCGAGGAGGCCGAGCGCACCCTGGCCGGCCAGCACGAGGCCGAGGCCGCCGCCCTGGCCGAGGTCGAGCGAGCCGACGCCGCGCTGGCCGCGCTCGAGGACTGACCTCACCCACACCCTGCGCGAGCTCCCCGATCGGCGCCGGGACGCGCGTCCGGAATGCCGGGGCCGGACGTCCCGTTGGCCCAGGTATGACGACGATCACCGGCGAGTACGTCCCGTCCACCTCCGAGTGGGTCCGCGGCCAGGTCGAGACCATCGAGGAGACTGGCAGCACGCGGTCGGTCCACGTCCAGGACCGTCCCGTGGTGCTGCTGACGATGCGGGGCAAGGAGGCCGGCACCGTGCGCAAGGTGCCGCTGATGCGGGTCGAGCACCAGGGCGTCTACGCGGCCGTGGCCAGCAAGGGCGGCGCCCCGGACCACCCGCAGTGGTACTTCAACCTGCGGCGCGACCCCGAGCTCGACCTCCAGGACGACACCGGGACCACCGCGGTGCGCGCCCGCGTGATCGAGGGCGCCGAGCGCGCGCAGTGGTGGGAGCGGTGCGTGGCGGCCTTCCCGCCCTACGCCGAGTACCAGGTCAAGACCGACCGCGAGATCCCCGTCTTCCTGCTCGAGCCCCGCTGACCCCTCGTCCGGTCGGGCGACCTCGCGCCGTCCGACCGGATGACGCGCCCCGGAACGGTGTGCCGGGGCGCTGCGTCGTCCCTAGCCTCGGTGCTGTGGGACAGGTGCACGTCTTCCGGTACGAGGACGGCGACGCCGCCAGCTCGTTCGCCGAGGTGGCCGTGCGCGCCGACCACGTCGGCCACGCCCTCGAGCTACTGCTGACCACGGGGCTGCACGTCGAGCAGCTGTGGGACCGCGGTCGCACCCCCTGCGCCGCCGCCGACCTCGCGCTCGACCAGCTCGCCGAGGGCGAGGTGGCCGTGCGCCGGCACCACCAGGACGGCGGAGCCACCGGCTGGGAGGCTCCTCGCAGCAGCCTGGACCGGCGTCGTCAGACGCGCAACCGGGCCGCGACCTCGACCGCCCAGTAGGTCAGCACGACGTCGGCGCCGGCCCGCACCAGCGAGGTGAGCGTCTCGTCGATCGCCCGCTCGCGGTCGATCCAGCCGTTCGCCGCGGCCGCCTCGAGCATCGCCATCTCGCCGGACACCTGGTACGCCCACACCGGGACGTCGACCTGCAGCCGCACCGAGGCCAGGACGTCGAGGTACGGCAGACCCGGCTTGACCATCACGACGTCGGCGCCCTCGGCCAGATCGAGCCGCACCTCGCGCAGGGCCTCGCGGGCGTTGGCCGGGTCCTGCTGGTAGCTGGCCCGGTCGCCCGTGAGCTGGGAGTCGACCGCCTCGCGGAACGGACCGTAGAAGGCGGATGCGTACTTGGCGGCGTAGGCGAGCAGCACGACGTCGTGCCGACCGGCGGCATCGAGCGCCAGCCGGACCGCGCCGACCTGGCCGTCCATCATGCCCGAGAGCCCGAGAACCCTTGCACCGGCAGCGGTCTGGGCCAGTGCCATCGAGACGTACCGCTCCAGCGTGGCGTCGTTGTCGACCCCGCCCCGGTCGTCGAGCACGCCGCAGTGTCCGTGGTCGGTGAACTCGTCGAGGCACAGGTCGGCCATCACGACCGTGCGGTCGCCGACCGCCTCGACGACGTCGCGCAGCGCGAGGTTGAGCACGCCCTGCGGGTCGTCGGCGCCCGACCCGACGGCGTCCCGCAGCAGGGGGACGCCGAACAGCATCAGCCCGCCGACCCCGGCCTCGACCGCCTCGGCCGCGGCCTCGACCACCGAGGCCCGGGTGTGCTGGACGACACCGGGCATCGACGAGATGGGCTGCGGCGCATCGATCCCCTCCCGCACGAACATCGGCAGCACCAGCTGCGAGGCGTGCACCCGGCGCTCAGACGTCAGCCGTCGCAGCGCCGGGCTCGCCCGCAGCCGCCGGGGCCGCTCGGTGGGGAAGGGCACCGGGTCAGCGGGCCCGACGACGGGCCGCGGGGCGCTTCTGGCTCGGACGCAGCACCGGCTCGCCGGCCTCGACGGCCGCGCCGCGCAGGCCCGCGCCGTACTCGGCCAGGGCGTCGACCACCGCGGTGGTGCTCGGCTCGGCGGCGAGGACGTCGACCCGCAGGCCGTGCTCCTCGGCCGTCTTCGCCGTCGCCGGACCGATGCAGGCCACGACCGTGGACGGGTGCGGTTTACCGGCGATGCCGACCAGGTTCCGGACCGTGGACGACGACGTGAACACGACGGCGTCGAAGGTGCCGTTCTTGATCGCGTCACGCACCGGCGCGGCGGGCGGGGCCGCCCGGACGGTGCGGTAGGCGGTGACGTCGTCGACCTCCCAGCCGATCTCCACCAATCCGGCCACCAGGGTGTCGGTGGCGATGTCGGCCCGCGGCAGGAAGACCCGGTTGATGGGGTCGAGCACCGAGTCGAACGGCGGCCACTCCTCGAGCAGTCCGTGCGCCGACTGCTCGTCAGCGGGGACGAGGTCGGGCTCGATCCCCCACTCGCGCAGGGCGTCGGCGGTCACACCGCCCACCGCAGCGACCTTGAGCCCGGCGAAGGCCCGGGCGTCCAGGCCGTACTCGGCGAACTTCTCGCGCACGGCGCGGACGGCGTTCACCGAGGTGAAGCCGATCCACTCGTAGCGGCCGGTGACCAGCCCGGTGACGGCCTTCTCCATCTGGTGCGGGGTGCGCGGAGGCTCCACCGAGATGGTGGGGACGACGTCCGGGACCGCGCCGTAGGTGGCCAGCCGGTCGGTCATCGGCCCGGACTGGGCCTGCGTGCGCGGCACCAGGACGCGCCAGCCGAACAGCGGCTTGGTCTCGAACCAGGAGACCCGCTCGCGCAGCGCCACGGTGGGACCGGTGACGGCCACCAGCGGCCGCGGGAAGTCCGCGTCGTCGGCGCTGTCGAGCACGTCGGCCGCGGCGCCCAGGGTGGAGTCGAGCGAGGCCTGGCTGGTCGTCGAGCCCTGGGTCGTCACGACGACGGCGGCGTCGGCGGAGCGGCCCGCCTCCACCAGCGCCCGCAGGGCGGTGGCGAGCTCGGCGCGCTGACCGAGCAGCACCACGGTGGAGCGCTCGTCCAGCAGCGAGGCGGTGTCGACCCGAGCGGCGGCGTCGACCACGTG
>JBBQSN010000164.1:0-7366 GCA_038213835.1 Actinomycetales bacterium | reverse complement strand
AGTCCGACCTCGACCAGCACGTCGAAGACGCGACGGTCGCGCGCGGCCGCAGCGATCCCCCCGTCGACGACCCTCGGCGAGCGGGTGAGCGCGGCGACCAGGTCGGTGCCTCGCAGGTGCCGACCGAGCCGGCGCCGCATGGCTGCGCGATACGCGCGACCCGGATCGGGCGTCGTGACCGCCGCGCGGCCGGCCAGGCTCCCGGACAGCACGGCGTAGTAGATGCCCTCTCCGGTCAGGGGATTGATGAGCGACGCCGCGTCTCCGACCAGCAGCACCCGTCCGTCCGGCTGACGTGCCCTTCCGGTGCTCAGGGGCAGCAGGTGGGCCTTCCAGCGCTCGGCACCGTTGGACGCCCCGGGCAGCATCAGGTCGAGCCGGTGCAGCAGGTCGGTTCGGCGCAGCGGGCGCCCTGGTGAGAGCACCTCGCCGTAGCCCACGTTCGCGGTCCCGTCGCCGATGGGGAACGACCAGGCGTAGGCGGGCCAGGCGATCGGGGCGAACGTGATCACCTGTGCCGCAGCCCGTTCCGGTGTCACCGGTGCATAGCCGCGGATGGCCAGGGCCGTTCGCCGGCGCGGCGTGGGAGCGACCCCCAGGTCGCGCCGCAGCGTCGACCCCGCCCCGTCGGCGGCGACGACCACCCGGGCCCGGATCCGGCCGTCCAGCAGCACCTCGCCGGCCTGCGTGACCACCTCGCGGACGCGGTGCCGCCGTAGCTCGGCCCCGCGGCCGGTGGCCACCCGGACGATCCGCTCGTCGAGCACCGCGCGCGGCACCACGTGCGCCGGGCGGGTCATCTCACCGGCGACCGACGGGCCCTCGGGACGCCCGAGCTCGAGCCGGCTCACGGGGGCGTACCCGTCGACGAGCCCGGTCACGCCGAGGTCGGCGAGCACGTCGAGGGCGTGCGGTGCGATGCCGTCGCCGCAGGACTTGTCGCGGGGGAAGTCGTCCTTGTCCAGCAGCAGGACCCGGGCGTCAGGGTCAGCGTGCAACGCCGCGATCGCGGCGGTGCTGCCGGCGGGCCCGGCGCCGACGACGACGAGGTCCCAGAGGGGCTCGGTCACCTCAGGGCTGCGGGGAGCTCCGTCGGGTCGGCCGTGGGCCACCCCGCCGGGTCGGGACCGAGGGCGTGCAGCTGCCGCACCTGGTCGGCGCACCACGGCGAGACGTCCTGGGTGCCGTCGAGCACCGAGGTCACGAGGGCGCCCCACCCCACCCAGCGGTGCTCCTCGACCTCGTCCGGGTCGGCCGCGACGTCGGTGCTGCGCACGCGGGCCACCAGGACCGGGCACATCTCGTTCTCGACCACCCCGTGCATCTCGGCTCGGTACCGGAACCGGGGCAGCACCAGCCGGACGTCGTCGAGCGCCAGGCCGAGCTCCTGCCGGGCGCGGCGGGTGGCGGCCTCGGCGAGGTCCTCGCCGGGCGCGGGGTGCCCACACGCCGAGTTCGTCCAGACGCCGGGGAATGTGGCCTTGTGCAGAGCCCGACGGGTCAGCAGCAGCCGGTCGTCCTCGTCGAGCACGTAGGCCGAGAACGCCAGGTGCAGAGGCGTGTCGGCGTGGTGCACCTCGGACTTGGGGATGGTGCCGGTGGCACGGCCCTCCTCGTCGAGGAGCACGACCAGCTCGACCTCCTCGACGTCATGAGACGTCCGGGGCGTCGCGGTGCTGGTCATCGCGGCACCGTCCGGGGTGCTCGGAGGGTGGCTGCTGCCGGTGAGGCAGGGCGGGCCAGCTCGCGCACCGCCGCGCCGAACACGGCGGGGAGCGCTGCCGCGGCCGGCACGATCGCGCGTCGGACGGGAGCGAACCGGGTGGCCGTGACGAGCCCGGCGGTCAGGACGGCGTAGCGCCGGTTCACCTGCCGCCAGCGACGCTCGTACCCGCCGAGCTCGCCGGAGACGACCGCCTCGACGGCACAGCGGGCCTGCACCAGGCCGAGCGCCACGCCCTCGCCGGTGAGGGCGTCGACGTACCCGGCGGCGTCGCCGACGAGCAGCACACGCCCGTGCACCCGGTGGGTGGAGCGACGCCGCAGCGGCCCAGCACCCCGGGTGCTCCCGACCTGCTCGGAGCCGGCCAGACGCGCTGCGAGCAGCGGGAACTGGGGGAGCAGGTCGTCGAAGCCGACCCGTTCGCGAGTGAGCAGGGCGACGCCGACCAGGTCGTCGGACACGGGGGTCACGTACGCCTCGGCAGTGGGACCCCAGTGCACCTGCACGTGGTCGTCCCACGGTGCGAGGCGGACGTGCCGGCGCAACCCGTGCCGGTTCGCCGAGCGGACGGGGCGGTCGAGCCCGAGGGCGTGGCGCAGCGGGGAGTGCAGGCCGTCGGCCGCGAGCAGGTACCGCGCCCGCAGCGGCGCGGCACCGTCGACGTCCAGGGTGACGCCGTCGTCGTCCTGGCTCAGGCCGGCGGCCGTGAGGTGCAGGACCGGCACCCCCGCGGCCGCCGCGGCACCGCCCAGGCCGTCGGCGAGCGTGGTGCGGCGCACCCCGCGGCCGGTGCCGTGGCCGAACGCGACCGCGACGTCGCGCCGCCCGTCGGTGTACCGGATCCCGGTGAGGTCACGACCTGGTACGTCGACGCCGAGCAGCTCGAGCTCGCGCACGCCGCCGGGCATCAGGCCCTCGCCGCACGCCTTGTCGACCGGTGGGGTGCGGCGCTCGACCACCACGACGGACAGCCCGGCCCGCGCTGCGCGTACCGCGCAGGCCAGCCCGACCGGACCACCGCCGACGACGACGACGTCGTACGCGGCGGTCATGCCGTGGCCTCGGTCAGCGCGCGGTCCTCGACCCGGATCCGGGTGCGCAGCAGCACCGCGTTGAGGGCGGTGAAGACCAGGGCGGTGATCCAGGCCGAGTGCACCAGCGGGAGGGCGATCCCCTCGACCACGACGGCGACGTAGTTGGGGTGCCTGGCGACCCGGTACGGGCCGCCGGCGACCAGCTCGTCGCCGGGGACGACCACGACGCGGGTGGACCAGTGCCTGCCGAGGGTGGTGATGCACCACCACCGCAGCAGCTGCGAGGCCACCACCAGGGCGAGCGCCACCCAGCCCAGTGCGGGCACGAAGACCCGCTGCAGCAGCCAGACCTCGATCAGGCAGCCGACCAGCAGGCCCGTGTGCAGCACGACCATCGCCGGGTAGTGGCTCTGTCCGTGCTCGACCCCTCCGCGCGAGAACGCCCGAGCCACGTTGCGTCTGGTGAGCACCAGCTCTGCCACGCGCTCGAGGCCGACGGCCAGGACGAGCACGGTGAACCACTCCTGCGAGCCCATCAGGGCGCCCCCTCGGAGGCGTCCCCGGCACGCAGCAGCACGGTCTCGAGGCAGAAGCCCGGGCCCATCGCCAGCAGCACCCCGTGCGTGCCCGGCGTCGGGGGGCGGTCGCGCAGGGTGTCCTGCAGCACGTGCAGCACCGAGGCCGACGACAGGTTGCCGATCCGGTCCAGCGACGCCCAGGTCACCCCGAGCGCTTCGCGCGGGACCTCGAGCGCCTCAGCCAACGCCTCCAGCACCTTCGGGCCCCCGGGGTGGGCCACCCACCACGCGACGTCCTCACGGGTGAGGTCGCTCTGCGCCAGGAACCGGTCGACGTCGTCGCCCACGTGCGAGCGCACCAGCTCGGGCACCTCGACACCGAGCACGACCTTCAGTCCGCCGGACCCGACGTCCCAGCCCATCGCGCGCTGGGTGCCGGGGTAGAGCCGGCTGCGGCTGGCGATCACCTCGGGCCCGACGTCGCCCCGGTCGGCCCCGGTGAGCACCACCGCGGCCGCGCCGTCACCGAACAGCCCGGAGGCGACCAGGTTGGCGGGCGAGGTGTCGTCGCGCTGCAGCGTCAGGGAGCAGAGCTCGACGGCGAGGAGCACCGCGACGTGGTCGGGGTGGCCGACGAGGTGGTCGTGCAGCCGGGCGATCCCTGCCGCCCCGGCGACGCAACCGAGCCCGAACAGCGGGACGCGACGGACGTCCTCGCGCAGCCCCACGGCGTCGGCGACCCGGGCGTCGATCGATGGCGTGGCCAGGCCGGTGACGGTGGTGGACATGACGACGTCGACGTCGCGCGGCTCGAGCCCGGCGGCGTCGAGCGCGGCCAGCAGGGCCTCGGAGGCCAGCTCGACGGCGACCCTGAGGAACTCGTCGTTGGCCTTGCCGAAGTCGTCGAGCGACGCGTAGCGCTCCAGGGGGAGCGCCAGGTGCCGGGTGCTGACCCCGGCGTTGGCGTGCAGCCGCTGGAGCGCGGCGACCTGGTGCCCGGTGACCCCGATCGTCGACGCCAGGGCTCCGGTGATCTCGGACTGCGGGTACACGTGCGGGGGCAGGACGCCGCGCACGGCGGCGATCCGGCTCACAGCACCTCCGGCGGCGGATCCGTCGGCAGGTCGGTGGACGGGGTGCTCGTGCGGTGGGGGCGGGTCACGGGCGGCCTCCTGTCGGTCGTGCGCGGCCTCGTGAAGACCCTAACCTCGCCCCGTGGACCCCACCACCGGCAGCGCCGACATCGAGCAGACGGTCCCCGGTCGCCGGCCGTGGACGGGCGGGCGGCTCGTGGCGCTGGCCGCCGCCTGCCACCCCGGCCCGACCGCGGCGGTCACGGTGCTCACCGGGCTGCTGGCGGCCGCGAGCGGCACGGGCTGGGCCCGGGGTGCGCTCGTCGTGGGTGCGGTGCTCGCCGGTCAGCTGTCCATCGGCTGGTCCAACGACCTGCTGGACGCCGCCCGGGACCGCCAGGCCGCCCGCACGGACAAGCCGGTGGCCGCCGGAGCCGTGCCCCCACGGCTGCTGCGGATGGCGATCGGGACCGCGCTGGCAGCGTGCGTGGCCCTCTCGCTCGCGTGCGGTCTGCTCGCCGGCGCTGTGCACCTGGTGGGCGTGGCGATGGGGTGGGCGCACAACCTCGGGGTCAAGCGCACGCTCGTGTCCCCGGTGCCCTACGCGGTCGCGTTCGCGTGCTTGCCGGCCTTCGTCGGGCTCGCCGGCCCGGACGGATGGCCCGCGGCGTGGGTGCTCGTCGTCGGGGCCGTCCTGGGTGTCGCCGCCCACCTGCTCAACGCCCTGCCCGACCTCGCCGACGACGTCGCTGCCGGGGTCGTCGGGCTCCCGCAGCGGCTCGGGGCGGACAGGGTGCGGGTGGTCGCTCCCGTGCTGCTGCTCGCCGGCACGGCGCTGGCGGTGCTGCGTCCCGGCGAGGGAGGTGGGGTGCCGGTCTGGGGATGGGGCGCGCTCGTCCTCGGGGCCGCACTGGCCGGCGTGGCGGCAGCCCGGACAGGACGGGTGCCGTTCGCCGCCGCGGTCGGCGTGGCTGTGCTGTGCGTCACCCTGCTCGTGGTCCGCTCCGCCTGACGTGCTGGGTCGCGGTGCCGGGCGGCCGTTCTCGGGTCGCCGCGTCGGCGCCCTGCGCGTAGGAAGACACCATGGCGGACGGGACGGAGCGGACGGACGACGTGACCGGCGGCGGCGCGCGCCTGGTGCTGGCGCGGGTGCCGTCGCGCCCCGAGGGCGTCGTCCTGCTGTTGCACGGAGGCGGTGGCCAGGGTGTCAGGACGGTCGCGCCCACCCAGCCGTCGGTCCTGCGGATGTGGCTCGTGGCCGGAGCCGCAGTCCGGGCGGCCCGCGGCCGGCTCGTGGTGTCGCGGCTGCTGAACTCGCGCCGCGGCTGGGGCGGGGACCAGAACCCGGTCAAGGACGCGCACTGGGCGCTCGACCGGCTCGTGCAGCGCTTCGGCGACGTCCCGGTCTGCCTGGTGGGCCACTCCTTGGGCGGCCGCGCAGCACTGCTGGCCGCCGACCGGCCGGAGGTGCGTTCCGTCGTGGCGATGGCGGCGTGGCTGCAGCCGGGTGACGGTGCAGGCCTGCGCGGCCGCCGGGTGCTCTATCTGCACGGCACGCACGACCGGATCGCCCCGATCGAACGGGCCGAGGCCTCGGCGCGCAGCGTCGCCCGGACCAGCGACGTCACCTTCGTCCGGCTCGAGGGTGCGGGGCACGCGCTCGTGCGGGAGGCTCGCACCGTGGACCGGATCGCGGCCGACCTGGCCGTCAGCTCGTTGCTGGGAACAGCTGCGCGGCAGCCTCTGGTGGCCAGGGCGCTCTCCGGCGAGGCCTGGATCGACGCCTGACACCGACCTGATCGGAGACCTTCGTGCCGGTGCGACGACGCCAGGGCGACGACGTCCCGACGTGCGCGAGCCGTCAAGGGTGGTTGGCTGATCCGGTGACGACCCCCGACACCGGCCCGCTGGGCCTGCCGCCCGGCTGCCGGGCCTGCCTGTTCGACCTCGACGGCGTCCTCACCGACACCGCGAGCGTCCACACCCGGGCGTGGACGGCGACGTTCGATGCCTTCCTGCGCGAGCGGGCCGATGCGTCCGGCGAGCGGTTCGTGCCGTTCGACCCGGTCGCCGACTACCTGGCCCACGTCGACGGTCGTCCGCGCCAGGACGGCGTGCGCGAGTTCCTGCGGAGCCGGGGGATCGAGCTGCCCGAGGGGGGTCCCGACGACGGCCCCGGGCCGGACACCGTGTGGGGGGTCGGCAACCGCAAGAACGCGGAGTTCCAGCGCACCCTGCGCGAGGACGGCGTCACCGTCTTCGAGGGGTCGCGCCGCTACCTGGAGGCCGTCCACGCGGCTGGTCTCGGTGTGGCCGTGGTGTCGTCGAGCGCCAACACGCGCGACGTGCTCGAGGTGACGGGCCTGGCCCGCTTCGTCCAGCACCGCGTCGACGGCGTGACCCTGCGCGAGGAGGGCATCGCGGGCAAGCCGGCCCCCGACTCGTTCCTGCGCGCGGCCGAGCTGCTCGGTGTCGAGGCGTCCGAGGCCGCGGTGTTCGAGGACGCGCTGTCGGGCGTGCAGGCCGGGCGCGCCGGTCGGTTCGGTCTCGTCGTCGGCGTGGACCGTGGGGACCAGGCAGAAGCGTTGCGGGACAACGGTGCAAACGTGGTGGTGCAGGACCTGGAGGAGCTGCTGTGAGCGGCCAGGAGGTGTTCATGGTGGAGCCGTGGCTGCTGCGGGAGACGCACCTCGACCTCGAGCACCTGGACGAGTCGGAGTCGCTGTTCGCGCTCTCCAACGGCCACATCGGGCTGCGCGGCAACCTCGACGAGGGCGAGCCGTACGGCATGCCCGGCACCTACCTGGGCTCGTTCTACGAGACCCGTCCTCTGCCCTACGCCGAGGCCGGTTTCGGGTACCCCGAGGACGGCCAGTCGATCGTCGACGTCACGAACGGCAAGATCTTGCGGCTGCTCGTCGACGACGAGCCGTTCGACGTCCGGTACGGCGAGCTGCTCGAGCACGAGCGGGTGCTGGACCTGCGGGCCGGGACGCTGCGGCGCTCGTGCACCTGGCG
>JBBQSN010000163.1:0-7432 GCA_038213835.1 Actinomycetales bacterium | reverse complement strand
GTGCTGAGGACGGGGCTGACCGGCGGGACCGGCTCGGGCAAGTCGACGGTCGCCCGGCGACTGGGGGAGCTGGGCGCCGTCGTCGTCGACGCCGACGTGCTGGCCCGTGAGGTGGTGGCTCCCGGCAGCGAGGGTCTCGCCGCCGTGGTCGAGGAGTTCGGGCCCGGCCTGCTGACCCCTGAGGGCGCGCTGGACCGGGCCGCGCTGGCGGCGGTGGTGTTCTCCGACCCGGGCCGCCGCCAGGCCCTGGAGTCGATCACGCACCCGCTCATCGCGCGCCGGACCGGTGAGCAGGTGGCGGCTGCGCCGGACGACGCCGTGCTGGTCCACGACGTCCCGCTCCTGGTGGAGAAGGGCATGGGGCCGGGCTACCACCTGGTCGTGGTCGTCGACGCCCCGGTGGAGGACCGGGTGCGACGGCTCGTCGGCCGCGGCATGCCGCACGACGACGCGCGTCGCCGGATCGCGAGCCAGGCCACCGACGAGCAGCGCCGGGCGGCGGCCGACGTCTGGATCGACAACGTCGGCACGACCGCTGACCTGGAGCGGGCCGTCGACCGGCTCTGGAAGGAGCGGCTCGTCCCGTTCCGCGACCACCTGCTCGCCGGCACGCCCGCGGCAGCGTCCCCGGCGGCCGGTGGCGACGCCGGGTCGGCGGCGGCGCAGGGTGCTGGGCGCCGGGTGCTCGACCGGGTCCTGCTGGCGCTGGGCCCGCTCGCGAACGCCCCGACGGCTGCGCTCGGCAGCAGCGGCGAGCCCGTCGACGTGGTGGTGGCGGTGCCGTCCGGTGTGGACCCGGCCACCCTGCACGGCGCGCTCCTGCGGGCCGGCTTCGCGCCCACCGGTGCCGCGGGCGGGGAGTGGTCCTACGGGTCCTGCGACCCGGGGCGTCCAGCGGTCGTCCGGCTGCGCCCCGCCGGCTGAGAGTCGTCCGGGCGACGTCGTGTCACGGGGGTCACCCGCGTGAGCCCTCAAGCAAGCACCCGGTCGTGGCGACAACTGGGAGGAAGAGACGCGCGCCGCCCGGCGCGTCCCCCGTCAGGAAGGCGTCCATGCGTACAGCCGCGAGCACCTTCGTCTTCCTCTACCCCGTGGTGATGGCGTTCGTCTGGATGGTCGGCGGGCTCTACTTCTACCTGCGCCGCGAGCACGGCGCCCCGCGTGTCGAGGAGCCCCCGGCGCTGGACGCGTACCCGCTCGTCAGCCTCGTGGTCCCGTGCCACGACGAGGGCCCGAACGTCCGGGAGACCGTGCAGTCCCTGCTCGAGCAGCGCTACCCCCACATCGAGGTGATCGCGGTCGACGACGGCAGCACCGACGACACCGGTGCGACCCTGGACGCTCTGGCCGCGACCGACCCGCGGCTGCGAGTGGTGCACCTGGCCGAGAACCAGGGCAAGGCCGTCGCGCTGCGCACCGCCGCGCTGGCCGCCCGCAGCGAGTACCTGATCTGCATCGACGGCGACGCGATCCTGGACGAGTACGCCGCGCACTGGATGGTCTCCCACCTGCTGTCCGGCTCGCGGGTGGGTGCCGTCACGGGCAACCCCCGGATCCGGAACCGCTCCACCCTGCTCGGACGCCTGCAGGCCGGCGAGTTCAGCTCGATCGTCGGCCTGATCAAGCGCGCCCAGCGCACCTACGGCCGGGTGTTCACCGTCTCCGGCGTCATCACCGCGTTCCGTCGCACCGCCCTGGACCGGATCGGGTACTGGAGCGACGACATGCTCACCGAGGACATCGACATCTCCTGGCGCCTCCAGATGGACCACTGGGACGTGCGCTACGAGCCTCGTGCGTTGTGCTCGATCCTCGTCCCGGAGACGTTGTCCGGGCTGTGGAAGCAGCGGCTGCGGTGGGCCAAGGGCGGGGCGCAGGTGGTCAAGCGGCACACCTCCGACCTGTTCCACTGGCGCCGTCGTCGGATGTGGCCGATCGTCCTGGAGACCATGCTCTCGGCCACCTGGGCCGCGACGCTCCTCGTTCTGCTCGTGCTCGGCGTGGTCACCGCCCTGGCACCGTCGGTTCCGGACTGGGCCTACGTCGACCTGTTCAGCCCGAGCTGGCAGACGGTCGTGCTCGCCTCGACCTGCATGCTCCAGTTCGGCGTCAGCCTGCTGATCGACCGCCGCTACGAGCCCGACATCGGCCGGTCCTACTTCTGGATGATCTGGTACCCGGTCGCGTTCTGGGTGCTCGGGTTCCTCACCGTCGTGGCCGCGACCCCCTCCGTCCTGCTCGGACGCGACCGCGGCCGGGCGGTCTGGGTCAGCCCGGACAGGGGGATGGCGTGAGGGCCGTCGACGAGATCTACCGGCGACCCCTGGACCGGACGACGGACCGGACGACGGACCGGACCGGCGCGGACGACCGGCTGCGCGTGCGCCGTCGCGTGTTCGGCACGATGACCGCCGTCGCCTGGTCGGTGTACCTGTACCTCTGGCTCCCCGGGATCACCCTGGTGGCCTGGCTGGTCGGGTTGCGCACCGCGTGGGTGCAGGCCGTGCTGCAGCGGGCGAGCGTCGACGTCGCTGAGATGTGGCTCGGCCTGGCGCTCGTGGTCCTGCTCGGCTGCGCGCTCGTGCTCTGGGCCGAGCGCCAGCGGCAGCGCTTCACCGGCGTGGAGCGCCGGTTGCGGGCACCGGACGCCACCCCTGCCGAGGTGGCGGTCTCGCTCGGTGCCGCTCCGGTGGTGCTCGAGGCGCTCCAGCAGGGCCAGGTCGTCACGGCCCACCACGACGCCGACGGGCGCGTGGTGCGGGTCGTGACCGGTGTCGCCCCCGGTGCCGCGCAGGCACCGTGGGTGCCGGTCCAGCGCACCCCGGCCGAGCGGGCCGACCTCACCGTCTGAGCCACGGGCCGCCGCTCGGGGACGCCGCCCGCTGCCGATGTCGGTGGCCCGTCCTACGGTGGTCCCATGCGTCCGACCACCGACCTGCAGCGCCGGGTCGCCCCGTTCGAGGTCGTCTCCGACTTCCAGCCCTCCGGCGACCAGCCCACCGCGATCGACGACCTGGTCCGCCGCGTCCGGGCCGAGCAGGAGCACGTCGTCCTGCTCGGGGCCACGGGTACCGGCAAGTCGGCCACGACGGCCTGGATGATCCAGGAGCTTCAGCGCCCCACCCTGGTGATGGCGCCGAACAAGACCCTCGCGGCCCAGCTGGCGAACGAGTTCCGCGAGCTGCTGCCGAACAACGCGGTCGAGTACTTCGTCTCGTACTACGACTACTACCAGCCCGAGGCGTACATCGCCCAGACCGACACCTACCTCGAGAAGGACTCGTCGGTCAACGACGAGGTCGAGCGGCTCCGGCACTCGGCCACCAACTCGCTGCTCACCCGGCGCGACGTCGTGGTGGTCGCGTCCGTGTCGTGCATCTACGGCCTGGGCACCCCGCAGGAGTACGTCGACAGGATGGCGCGGCTGCGCGTGGGCCAGGTGATCGAGCGCGACGACCTGCTGCGGCGCTTCGTCGGCATGCAGTACACCCGTAACGACCTCGCCTTCACCCGCGGCACGTTCCGGGTGCGCGGCGACACGGTCGAGATCATCCCGGTGTACGAGGAGCTGGCGCTGCGGATCGAGTTCTTCGGCGACGAGATCGACAAGATCTACACGCTCAACCCGCTCACCGGCGAGATCGTGCACGAGGAGACGGAGATGTACGTCTTCCCCGCCACGCACTACGTCGCCGGCCCGGAGCGGATGGAGAAGGCGATCACGGGCATCGAGCTCGAGCTCGCCGGCCGGCTGCACGAGATGGAGCAGCAGGGCAAGCTGCTGGAGGCGCAGCGGCTGCGGATGCGCACCACCTACGACATCGAGATGATGAGGCAGGTCGGCTCCTGCTCGGGCATCGAGAACTACTCGCGGCACATCGACGGCCGCGCCCCGGGGTCTGCCCCGAACACCCTGATCGACTACTTCCCCGAGGACTTCCTGCTCGTCATCGACGAGTCGCACGTCACCGTCCCGCAGATCGGGGCGATGTTCGAGGGCGACATGAGCCGCAAGCGCGCGCTGGTCGACCACGGGTTCCGGCTCCCGAGCGCGATGGACAACCGCCCGCTGCGCTGGGAGGAGTTCCTCGAGCGGATCGGGCAGACCGTCTACCTCTCGGCCACGCCCGGCAAGTACGAGCTGTCCCAGGGCGACGGCGTGGTCGAGCAGATCATCCGTCCCACCGGCCTGATCGACCCCGAGGTCGTGATCAAGCCCACCAAGGGCCAGATCGACGACCTGCTGGGCGAGATCCGGGCCCGGGCCGAGCGCAACGAGCGGGTGCTGGTCACCACGCTCACGAAGAAGATGTCCGAGGACCTGACCGACTACCTCCTGGAGCAGGGTGTCCAGGTGCGGTACCTGCACTCCGAGGTCGACACCCTGCGCCGGGTCGAGCTGCTGCGCGAGCTGCGGCTGGGCGAGTTCGACGTCCTGGTCGGCATCAACCTGCTGCGCGAGGGGCTGGACCTGCCGGAGGTGTCGCTGGTGGCGATCCTGGACGCCGACAAGGAGGGGTTCCTGCGCTCGGGCACCTCGTTGATCCAGACCATCGGCCGCGCGGCCCGCAACGTCTCGGGCCAGGTGCACATGTACGCCGACAAGATCACCCCGTCGATGGCGCTGGCGATCGACGAGACCAACCGCCGCCGCGAGAAGCAGGTGGCCTACAACACCGCCAAGGGTGTCGACCCGCAGCCGCTGCGCAAGAAGATCGCCGACATCACCGACCTGATCAACCGCGAGGACGCCGACACCGCGCAGCTGCTCGGCGGCGGCGGCCGGCAGCAGTCCCGCGGCAAGACCCCGGTGCCCGGCATGGCCTCGCGCAGCGGCGACACCTCGCGCCCGAACCTGCAGCTGCTCCCGGGCCGCGACCTCGCCGACCTCATCCAGCAGCTCAGCGACCAGATGCACGCGGCTGCCAGCGAGCTGCAGTTCGAGCTCGCGGCCCGGCTGCGCGACGAGATCGGCGACCTGAAGAAGGAGCTGCGCGGCATGCAGCAGGCCGGCCATGCCTGAGCGGGAGGTACTCGATGGAACGCGCGGAGCTGCTCGCCCACTGCCTGGCCAAGCCCGGCGCGTGGGAGGACCAGCCGTGGGAGGGTGACGTCGTCGCCAAGGTGGGCCAGAAGATCTTCGCCCTCCTCGGCTCCGCGGAAGGTGCCACCTCATCGGTCGGGCTGAGGTGCGGCCGCAGCCGGCAGGAGGCCGACGAGTGGTTGCGACAGTACCCCGACGACGCCACCGTGACGGCGTACATCGGTCGGTACGGCTGGAACACGCTGCGCACCGGGGGAGCGATCCCCGACGACGAGGTCCTCGAGGCGATCGATGCCTCGTACGCCGACGTCGTGGCCAGGCTGCCGCAGCTCCAGCGGCCGGGTGCTGCCTCGTGATGCCCGTCGACCGCACGACCGTCGTCTCCTGGCTCCGGGGCTACGAGACCGCCTGGCGCGAGCGGGATGTCACGGCGGTGGAGCGGCTCTTCACCCCGGAGGTCCGGTACCGGCAGTCGCCGTACGAGCCGGCCCTCGTCGGACTGGCTGCCGTGCAGGGGTTCTGGCGCGAGGACGACGACACCACGTTCACGATGCACGCCACGCCTGTGGCGGTCGAGGACCGCACGGCGGTCGTCCGGGTCGTCGTGAACTACCGCCAGCCGCGCGAGCAGGAGTACACCGACCTGTGGGTGGTGCGGTTCGGCGCCGACGGCCGGGCCGAGGACTTCGAGGAGTGGGCGTACTGGCCGGGCCGGCCGTATGCGGCCGACCCGGCCGGCTGAGACTGCGCGAGGTCAGCTCCAGACGGGCCAGTTCTCGTTCGTGCCGTTCGTGCGCACCACCCGGTGCCAGCCGGTCCCGTCCGCCCGCATAACGCAGAGGTCCTCCTGCTGTCGTGCCCGGATGTAGCACCCGAACAGGATGTGCCGGCCATCGACGGAAAAGTCGGGCTTGAAAGCGAGCAGGCGGTCGTTCTGGAAGAGCAGGCGCCGGTCCCGGCCGTCGGGCCGGACCAGGTAGAGCCCGTTCGCCGTCAGCCTCGGATCAAGACCCTGATCCACGTCGTAGACGATCCACCGGCCGTCCGGGGACCACCTCGGGTGCTCGAGCCCGCGTGCGTACGGCGTGACCTGTCGGACGTGGCTGCCGTCCGCGTCCGCCACGAAGATGGCCTCCTCCTCGCTGGCGGGATCGATCCGTCCGAACACGATCCGGGTGCCGTCCGGTGAGTACTCCGGCTCCACGTCGAAGGTCCTCGAGGCCGCACCGAACAACGGTCGCGCACCGCGTCCGTCGGCCCTCATGACCCACAGCGAGGTGAAGAACTCGTCCTGGGCGGGGTCGAACCGGTTGAAGACGATGTGCCGGCCGTCGGGGGAGTAGTCGGCGCACTCGGAGATGCCGGGCAGGTCGGTGAGCTGGCGGAAGCCGCTCCCGTCCGGTCTCACTGTCGCTATCTGCTCGTCGCCGTTCTCGTCCGGGAAGTCGAACACGATCCGGGAACGGTCCGGCGACCACGCGGGGAAGTACGCCTGGTGGTCGGTCAGCCGGCGCTCGCGCGAGCCGTCGGCACGCGCTGTCCACAGCGCGAACCCATCGATCCGGGAGTCGTAGCGGGAGAAGGCGATCCGTTCGTCGCGGGCCCCCGAGCCTGCGGTCGCCGCCGCCGGCCACGAGAGCAGGGTGACCAGGGCCAGGACGGCGACGACCAGCGCGCCGGGAGCGTGAGGTGGGTGGGTTCGCACGGTGTCCTCCAGGGGGATGGGTACAGGGTCAGGTCAGGGGGTCAAGGCCGGTAGCGAGCAGCACCTCGGCGATGAGCTCGTGCCCGGCCGCGGACGGGTGGGTGTAGTCCTGCGCGAGCAGGGGGCCGGCCGCGGTCGAGCCGTCCGGCCCGTTGAACGCGTGGTACGTGTCGGCGCAGGCGGCGTCGTGGGCGGCAGCGACCTCGCAGATCGTCGAGCTGAAGGCGTCCAGGACCTGCGAGGGCGGTCCCGCCGTCGTGCGGGAACTGGGTTCGGTCCTGGCTCCGCTGCTCGTCGTGCTGCTCCTCGTCCTGGTGCCGCGGGGTGGTCCCGGGCACCTGGTCCGCGCCGCGACGGCCGCCGCCGCCCTGGCGGTCGGTCTGTCGACGGCCCTGGCGACGGTCGACGACCACCTCCTGGACCCCGTCTGCTGGCCAACCTGCTCGCCGGGCGTCCTGCTGGTGTCGAGCCGACCCGCCGCCGCGGGCGCGCTGGCGGGAGCGCTCGCGGCGACCTGGGCCGTGATCGCCGCGAGCGCGGCGTACGGCGCGGGCAGGGTGCTGGTCCGGTCCTCACCGGTGGCCCGCCGATGGGACGGTGGTCTGTTCGCCGCCCTCCTGGTCACCGGGCTGGTCGAGGCGGCGTACGGCACGACGTCCGCGCTGCGGGTGGAGTCCGCTGAG
>JBBQSN010000162.1:0-7441 GCA_038213835.1 Actinomycetales bacterium | reverse complement strand
GTGCCGGACTGCTCGCCGGCTTCCTCAGCGGCTTCGTCACGGTGCGATGGCGGGTGCCGTCGTTCATCGTCACCCTCGGCGTCCTCAACATCGCCCGTGGTGGCTCGGCCGTGCTCAGCGACAACTCCACGATCAGCGGGCTGCCGGCCCCGTTCGTCGAGTTCGGCACCACCATCGTGCTCGGGGTCGTGCCCGTGACGTTCCTCATCGCCCTCCTGACGGTCGTGGTTGCGTGGTTCGTGCTGCGCCACACCGTCTTCGGCCGACTCGTCTACGCGGTCGGGAGCAACGAGGAGGCTGTGCGGCTGTCCGGCCACGACACCCGCCGGATCATCATCGCCTGCTTCGCCATCAGCGGACTCACCGCAGGTCTTGCCGCCCTGGTGTTCCTCCTGCGACTCAACGTGGGCTCCCCCACGGCGGGCGTGGGCTACGAGCTCACGGCCATCGC
Source organism: Actinomycetales bacterium (assembly GCA_038213835.1). Taxonomy (GTDB): domain Bacteria; phylum Actinomycetota; class Actinomycetes; order Actinomycetales; family CAWJMD01; genus JBBQSN01. The sequence goes on along the minus strand of JBBQSN010000162.1, from coordinate 6,990 downwards.
CGCCGTCATCCTCGGCGGCACCAGCCTGACCGGTGGCCGCGGCTCGGTCATCGGCACGTTCCTCGGAGCGTGCCTGCTGCAGGTGCTCACCACGGGGCTGCAGCTGATGGGCGTCGGCGACAACTACCGGCTCATCGTCATCGGCGTGGTCATCGTCGGTGCGGTCGTGCTCGACACCTACCGCGAGCGGCTCCTGCGAGTGCTCAACCAACGCGCCACCGAGATGCCGGCATGAGCGTCGTCGTCCTGGGCAGCGCCAACGCCGACCTCACCGTCGGAGCCCCGCGCTGGCCCCGTCCCGGGGAGACGTTGACCGGGAGATCCTTCGCCACCGGTGTCGGGGGCAAGGGTCTGAACCAGGCGATCGCCGTAGCCCGCCTCGGTGCGCCGACGGCCTTCGTCGGACGGGTGGGAGCCGATGCCTACGGTCAGCAGCTGCGTTCAGCGCTGCAGCGCGAGGGTGTCCGCACCGACGGCCTCTCGGACGACGAGACGCAGCCGACGGGGGTGGCCGTGGTCCTGGTCGACCCGACCGGCCAGAACCGCATCGTGGTCATCCCCGGCGCCAACGGAGCCGTGGGTGCTGCGGAGATCGAGCGCCTGCAGGTGACCCTGCAGCCTGACGACGTCCTGCTGCTGCAGCTGGAGATCCCGCTGCAGGCGGTGCGGGCGGCGCTTCGAGCGGCTGGCCGCTGTGGTGCCCGGGTCCTGCTCGACCCCGCTCCGGCACCCAGCGGGACGGTGCCGGCGGAGTTCTACTCCCGGCACGTCGTCCTGACGCCCAACGAGCCGGAGGCGGAAGCCCTCGTCGGCTTCAGGCTGGTCGACGACGCAGCCGCCCGGCGGGCCGCCGAGGTCCTGCTCGACCGGGGAGCGGGAGCGGTGCTGCTCAAGCTCGGACCGCGCGGCCTGCTCTGGGCGACGGCCGAGCACGTGGTGGTCGCACCGTCGCCGGAGGTGCCGGTGACGGACACCGTGGGTGCCGGCGACGCGGTCAACGGAGCCATGGCCGCCGCACTGGCGAACGGGGACCCGCCCGAGCACGCGGTCCACCGAGCGGCCGTCGCGGGCGCACTGGCAGTGACGCGGACCGGTGCCGCCGCTGCGATGCCCACGACGGCCGAGCTCAGCCGGGCGATGGGCGAGGCGGCCGCCGGGACGCAGCCGGTCCCGGCGCCGGCCCGGACCACCGGCGCCGGATGGTCTGCGGTCGGCTCGCCCGGGTGACGCGGCTGCGGCGCCAGGTCCGTCCCCAGGAGGACGGCAGAACGCCGCCCGGGCGGACCCGGACGGCGTTCAGGTGGAGCTGTGCGGTCGGTGCCTCAGGCGAGGTGCTCGCCACGGCGCCGGGCGACGCGGACGAGGACGACGCCACCGGCGACCAGGAGCGCGGCCGCACCGCCGACGACGGCGACGTCGGTGCCGGTGAAGGCGAGCGAGTCGACGGCGGCGTTCTGGGTCAGGACGTCCGGGGTGCTCGGCTCGGCGGAGGGCTCGACCGACGGCTGCACCTCACCGGTCGCACCGCGGGCCGACGACGCCGTTCGTGTGCCACGCGCGCGGCGCTGCCCTGGCTCATCGGGTCGTCCCCCTCTGTCGTCCCCCTGGACGTACCTTCTGGACGTACCCGCCCAGGGTAGGACGAGCCGCGCGGCGCGGGCGCCCGCGACGGCCGCCCCGTCACCCCAACGGGTCATCGACAGGAAGGGGTCCGTGGGCAGACGGGTGAGGGAGACGGACTTCCCCGAACGGTCTGTGAGCCGTGGCCCGGCCCCGTAGCCTGGGTCGCATCAGGTCGACAGACGTGACGTGCCCGCCACCGGTGCCGGTCGCGACCGACCAACGAACCCGTGGGGGGACAGTGGACACAGCGACGTCATCGCTCGCTGAGGGCTCGACCGGCCCGCAGGCCGCCGCCGAGGCCGTCACCGACGCCGAGCTGGCCGTCGTGCTGGCGCAGGCCGCCGGCGACAGGCTGCTCCAGGTGCGCGCCGAGCTCACCGCGCAGGGCGTGGTGGGCCGCGAGCTCAAGGACGCCGGCGACCGGGCCGCCCAGGAGGTGCTGTCCCGGCTGCTGGCCACCCGCCGTCCGGACGACGCCGTGCTGAGCGAGGAGGCCGCCGACGACCACGTCCGGCTGACCAGCGAGCGGGTCTGGATCCTCGACCCGCTCGACGGCACCCGCGAGTTCTCCGAGGAGGGCCGCAGCGACTGGGCCGTGCACGTGGCGCTCTGGCAGTCCGGGGGGCTCGTGGCCGGGGCCGTGACGCTGCCGGCGGCCGGCCTGGTCTACCGCACCGACACCCCGACCCCCGTCCCGGACGCCCCGGACGGCCCGCTTCGGCTCGCCGTGAGCCGCACCCGCCCGCCGGATTTCGTCGAGGCGGTCGCGCAGCTGCTCGGTGCCGTGCTGGTCCCGATGGGGTCCGCCGGCGTCAAGGCCACCTCGGTCCTGCGCGGTGAGGCCGACGTCTACCTGCACGCCGGCGGCCAGTACGAGTGGGACTCCGCCGCGCCGGTGGCGGTCACCGCCGCCTCCGGGCTGCACACCAGCAGGATCGACGGCAGCCCGCTCCTCTACAACCGACCCGACCCCCTGCTCCCAGACCTGCTGGTGTGCCGTCACCAGCACGCACGTACCGTGCTCGACGCGATCGCCCACGTGACCGGAGGTACCCAGTGAGCCCCACGGACGACCTGCAGCCCTATCAGCTGACCCAGCTCGACCTGCTCGAGTCGGAGGCGATCTTCATCATGAGGGAGGTCGTCGCCGAGCATGAGAAGCCCGTGCTGCTGTTCTCCGGCGGCAAGGACTCGATCGTGATGCTGCACGTGGCGCGCAAGGCCTTCCACCCGGCCCGCATCCCGTTCCCCGTGCTGCACGTCGACACCGGCCACAACTTCCAGGAGGTCCTGGACCACCGCGACGCCACGGTCAAGGAGCTGGGGGTCGAGCTCGTGGTCGGGAGCGTCCAGGAGGCGATCGACAACGGCTCGGTCGTGGAGCCGCCCGACGGCACCCGCAACCGGATCCAGACCCCCGTCCTGCTGGACACCCTGGACAAGTACGGCTTCTCGGCCATCTTCGGCGGCGCCCGGCGCGACGAGGACAAGGCCCGGGCCAAGGAGCGGGTGTTCTCCTTCCGCGACGAGTTCGGCCAGTGGGACCCCAAGAACCAGCGGCCCGAGCTGTGGAACCTGTACAACGGCCAGGTCCACCTCGGCGAGAGCATCCGCGTCTTCCCGCTCTCGAACTGGACCGAGATCGACATCTGGCGCTACATCGAGCGCGAGAGGATCGAGCTGCCGAGCATCTACTTCGCGCACGACCGCGAGGTCTTCGAGCGGAACGGGATGCTGTTCGGGGTGCACGACGTGTGCCGCCCCAAGCCGTCCGAGACGGTCTTCACCGAGCGGGTCCGGTACCGCACGGTCGGCGACGCCAGCCTGACCGCCGCCGTGCGCTCCGACGCCGACACCATTCCCAAGGTCATCGACGAGGTGGCCACCACCCGCATCACCGAACGCGGTGCGACGCGTGGCGACGACAAGTTCAGCGAGGCCGCCATGGAGGACAGGAAGAAGGAGGGGTACTTCTGATGGACATCCTCAGGTTCGCCACGGCCGGGTCGGTCGACGACGGCAAGAGCACGCTGATCGGACGCATGCTCTACGACACCAAGAGCGTGCTGCAGGACCAGATGGAGGCGGTCGAGCGGGTCAGCAAGGACCGCGGCGACGAGTACGTCAACCTGGCGCTGCTCACCGACGGCCTGCGCGCCGAGCGCGAGCAGGGCATCACCATCGACGTCGCGTACCGCTACTTCTCCACCGCGCGCCGCAACTTCATCATCGCCGACACCCCGGGACACATCCAGTACACGCGCAACATGGTCACCGGAGCCTCCACCGCCGACCTCGCGCTGGTCCTGGTCGACGCCCGCAAGGGCATCGTCGAGCAGAGCCGGCGGCACGCGTTCCTGGCGACGCTGCTGCAGGTGCCGCACGTGGTGCTGTGCGTCAACAAGATGGACCTCGTCGACTACTCGCAGGAGGTCTTCGAGCGGATCCGCGCCGAGTTCAGCCAGTTCGCGGCCAGGCTGCGGATGCCCGACCTCGTCGTCATCCCCGTCTCCGCGCTCGCCGGTGACAACGTCGTGAACCGCTCGGCCAACATGCCCTGGTACGAGGGCAGCAGCCTGCTGCACCACCTCGAGAACGTGCACGTGGCGAGCGACCGCAACCTGATCGACGTCCGGTTCCCGGTGCAGTACGTCATCCGCCCGCAGTCCGACGCGTGGCACGACTACCGCGGCTACGCGGGGCAGGTCGCGGGCGGCGTGCTGAAGAAGGGCGACGAGGTGATGGTGCTCCCGTCCGGCTTCACCTCGCGGATCGCGTCGGTCGAGACCGCGGACGGCGAGGTCGACGAGGCCTACCCGCCGATGTCGGTCACCGTCCGGCTCGAGGACGAGATCGACATCTCGCGCGGCGACATGATCTGCCGGCCGAACAACAAGCCCCAGGTCACCCAGGACGTCGACGCGATGATCTGCTGGATGGACGAGACCTCGTCGCTCCAGGTGGGTCGCAAGTACTCGATCAAGCACACCACCCGCACCGCGCGCACGATCGTCAAGAGCCTGAACTACAAGCTCGACATCAACTCGCTGCACCGCGACGAGGACGCGACCTCGTTGTCCCTCAACGAGATCGGCCGGGTGCGGCTGCGCACGACCCAGCCGTTGCTGTGCGACGACTACACCCGCAACCGCTACACCGGCGGCTTCGTCCTGATCGACGAGGGCACCAAGCGGACCGTCGCCGCGGGGATGATCAGCGAGCCCGCGAGCTGATGGGCAGGTGATGACCGATGACGCGCACCCGAGGTCGGGCGCTCCGCTCGTCCTGATGGTGTGCTCCAGCGGCGGCCACCTGGCCCAGCTGCTGACGCTCGACACGTGGTCGGAGCAGTACCGCACCAGGTGGGTCACCTTCGGCACCCAGGACGCCCGCTCGGCGCTCGCCGGCCGGGACGTCGTCGAGTGCTACCACCCGACCACGCGGCACCTGCCGAACCTGCTGCGCAACACCTGGCTGGCCTGGCGCCAGCTGCGGCGCGAGCGGCCGGCGGTGGTGGTGTCCTCGGGCGCCGCCGTGGCCGTCCCGTTCTTCGTACTGGCCCGGTTGCTGCGGGTGCCGACCGTGTACGTCGAGGTGTTCGACCGGATCGACTCGACCACGATGACCGGGCGGCTCGTGCGCCCGTTCAGCACGCTCTTCTGCGTGCAGTGGGACGAACAGCTCGACCTGTACCCCGGATCGGTCAACGTGGGGGCACTGCTGTGACCGTCGACGGTGGCCGCGCCCGGCCGTTCCTGCTCGTGCTCGTCGGCACCGACCACCACCCGTTCGACCGGGTGGTTACCTGGGTCGACGACTGGCTCGAGGCGCAGGCCGACCCGCCGGAGGCGTTCGTCCAGCACGGCACCGCGCGTCCGCCGCGGCTGGCGGACGGCGTGCCGATCACCGGCAAGGACGAGCTCGGCGAGCTAATGGCGCGCGCCGACGTCGTGGTCTCGCACGGGGGACCGGCCACCATCACCGAGATCCGCCGGTTCGGCACGCTGCCCGTCGTGGTGCCGCGCGACCCCGCCCTCGGGGAGCACGTCGACGGCCACCAGCAGCGGTTCGCCCGCCGGATGGGCGCCTCGCGCTTCGTGCTGACCTGCGAGACCCGCGAGGACCTGCACGCCCGGCTCGACGCCGGAATCGCCGACCCCTCCATCCTGGCGGTCGACGCCGGCGAGGAGATCGCCCGGCTCGCGGCCTCGGTGCGGAGGTTCGCCGAGGTCGTGGACCCGTTGGTCCGAAACGCCCGGTCCCGCCGCGCACCCCGATCTATCATTGAGACGGCAGCCGCCGCCCCCCGGTCTGGTCGGACCCACGGCCACCCCCAGAAGGAGCTCTGAGCAGTCGATGGCACTCCCCAAGGTGTCCGCATCCGGCCGCCGCGTGGTCGGCTGGGTCGCGGCCGCGTCGTGCCTCGTCCTCGGCGTGCTGGGCGGTGCGTACGTCCACTCGACCTTGCCCCGCACGTACGCGGCGAGCACCTCGGTGCTGGTGCTGCCCACCGTGGCGGCGCTCCACTCGAACATCAGCGGCGGCCGCAGGACCGGCGTCGTCGAGATCGACACCGAGGTCGAGCTGGCCCGCTCCACCGTCGCGACCAGGGCCGCATCGGAGGCCCTGCAGGGCCGGTTGACCCCCGAGTCGCTGCTGGCCAGCACCACGGTCACCGTCCCCACCAACAGCACCGTGCTCGTGATCTCGGTGCGCGCGCCGCAGGCCGAGCTGGCCCGCGACGCCGCCGCGGCGGTCGCCCGGTCCTATCTCGACAGCCGCGAGGCCACTGCGGCCCAGGAACTCACTGACGTCGTGGCGTCGCTGACCGCTCAGGTCACGGACCTCACCACCCGGCTGCAGGACAACACGACCTCCCTCGGCACCGTCGGCGACGACGACACCTCCGGCCGCGCCCTGCTGGAGTCCCAGCGCACCCTGCTGGTCTCGCAGCTGGCCGACGTGAACAGCCGGCTGGTCTCGCTGCAGTCGGGCGACACCCCCGGTGGTCAGATCATCACCGCCGCCACCGTCCCGAGCGCGCCTGTCGCCCCCATCCTGTGGGTCAACCTCGGGGCTGGCGCCCTCGTCGGCGCCCTCGTCGGCGGCGGGCTCCTGCAGGTGCTCGAGCAGCGCGGACGGCTGCGCGCGGCGGCCCTGCGGCGGGGCGCCCTGTCCCGTGACCTCGGCCGGCTGGGCGTGGCCCGACCCGGCACCGAGGGCGCGGCGTCCCAGGCCCAGCTCTCCCAGCTCGTCAGCAAGGTCGACGGCTACCGCGGCGGCCGCGCCGGCCCCGAGGTCGTCGTCGCGATCGGACCCACCGACCTGGTCCGCGACCTGGTGATCCAGCTCAACTCGGCCTGGGTG
>JBBQSN010000161.1:0-7465 GCA_038213835.1 Actinomycetales bacterium | reverse complement strand
CCGACCTGCCGCGTCAGGACTCGGGGCTCGCGCCGTCGCCACCGGCCCCTGCGGACCAGTCGGGCAGCTGCTGGAACGCCCACCGGTTGCCGTCCGGGTCGACGACGTGCACGAACCGGCCCCACACCTGGTCGTCGACCTCACCGGCGTCGACGCCGCGGCCGGACAGCTCGGCGTGGAGCGCGTCGGCGTCGGCCACCACGCACTGCATGTTGTCCAGGGACCCCGGCGCCATCTGGGTCAGACCCCTCCCCAGCGCGATCGAGCAGCCCGATCCCGGGGGCGTCAGCTGCACGAACCGGATCTGCGCGCTCACCTCCTGGTCGTGGTCGCACACGAAGCCCAGTCCGTCGACGTAGAAGGCCTTGGCCCGGTCGATGTCGGTCACGGGCACCATCACCAGCTCCAGCTAGATCTCCATGCCGTCCACGCTAAGGTCCCCTGCGGTCAGTCACTGTCCTCTTCTCGGGCCGACCCTGTGGCCTGTCCCCCCTCGACCTGACGGGTGCCGACGACCGCGGTCGTCCAGGATGGGGGGGTGACCGACACCCCGTTCCCGCGCCTGGAGACCGTTCCCGCCCTGGAGCGCCTCGACCTGCTGGCGCCCACGGTGGCCGGCGTGATCGGATCCGTCGAGGGCGCGCTGGTGGCCCCCATCGACGCCGACCTCGCCGACACCGCCGAGTTCTGCGCCGCCTACGGCGTCCCGCTCGAGGCGTCCGCCAACTGCGTGGTCGTCGCGGGTCGCCGGGGCGAGACCGAGAAGCACGCCGCGTGCGTCGTGCTGGCGACCACCCGGGCCGACGTCAACGGCTTCGTGCGCAAGCGGCTGGACGCCCGCCGCGCCTCCTTCGCGCCGATGGCCCAGGCGGTCGAGCGCACCGGCATGGAGCACGGCGGGATCACGCCGGTCGGCCTCCCGCACGACTGGGTCCTGCTCGTCGACGCCGCCGTCGTGGCCGAGCCGTGGGTGGTGGTGGGCAGCGGGCTGCGGCGCTCCAAGCTGGCGCTGCCGGGTGCCGCCCTGGCCCTGCTGCCCGGTGCCGAGGTCGTCGACGGGCTGGGCCGATGACCACGTCCGGTGCCGACCTCGGGGCCCGGGCCGCTGCGCTGGACGCCGACGACCCCGTCGCGCACGCCCGCGGTCGCTTCGACCTCCCCGACGGCCTCGTCTACCTGGACGGCAACTCCCTCGGCGCGCTTCCGCGGGCGGTGCCGGACGCCGTGGCCGACGTCGTCCGGCAGCAGTGGGGCACCGACCTCATCGCCAGCTGGAACACCCACGGCTGGTGGGACGCGCCGCTGCGCGTGGGCGACGCCGTGGGCCGCCTCGTCGGCGCGGCGCCGGGCCAGATCGCCGTCGGCGACTCGACCTCGGTGAACCTCTTCAAGTGCTTCGTGGCGGCGGCCCGGATGCGTCCCGGGCGGCGGGTGGCGGTGACCGACCCCCGGGCCTTCCCGACCGACCAGTACGTGCTCGAGGGAGCAGCGCGTGTGGCAGACCTTGAGATCGTCCACGCCACACCGGATCTCATGCCGCAGGTCATCGCCGAGCGTGCCGACGAGATCGCCTTCGTCTCCGTCTCGCAGGTCGACTACCGCACCGGGGAGCTGTGGGACCTCGCAGCCGTCCAGGTGGCGGCCACAGCGGCCGGCGCGCTGGCGATCTGGGACCTGTGCCACTCCGCTGGCGTCGTCGAGGTCGGCCTCGACGCCCACGGCGCCGACCTCGCGGTCGGCTGCGGCTACAAGTACCTGAACGGCGGACCCGGCGCACCGGCGTTCGTCTACGTCGCCGAGCGGCACCAGCCGGACTTCGACCACCCGCTGACCGGCTGGCACGGTCACTCGAGGCCGTTCGCGATGGAGAGCGCCTACGCTGCGGCGCAGGGCATCTCGCGCACCCGGGTGGGCACTCCCCCGCTGCTGTCGGTGCTGGCCCTTGAGGCCGCGCTGACCGCCTACGACGGCCTGCGGCTGGCCGACGTCCGGGCGAAGTCGTCCTCGCTCACCGGGTTCTTCGTCGAGTGCGTCGACGCGCTGGTGCCGGGCGTGGAGGTCGCCACCCCGCGCGAGGCGGCGCGGCGCGGGTCGCAGGTGGCGCTGCGCCACCCCGAGGCCTACGGCGTGGTGCAGGCGCTGATCGCGCGCGGCGTGGTCGGTGACTTCCGCGAGCCCGACGTCGTCCGGATGGGGTTCGCACCGCTCTACCTGGCCCACGCGGACGTGCTGACCGCCGCCCGCCACCTCGCCGCCGTGCTCGAGGGCGAGGAGCACCTCGGCACCGCCCACGGCACGAGGCCGACCGTCGTCTGACGGCCGGCCCGGCGGACCTCGTTGCTACCAGCCGCGCTCGGCGAGCCGGTGCGGCTGGGGGATCTCCTCGACGTTGATGCCGACCATCGCCTCGCCGAGCCCACGCGAGACCTTGGCGACCATCGCGGGGTCGTCGTGGAAGGTCGTGGCCTTCACGATCGCGGCGGCCCGCTCTGCCGGGTTGCCGGCCTTGAAGATGCCCGAGCCGACGAAGACGCCCTCGGCACCGAGCTGCATCATCATCGCGGCGTCGGCCGGGGTGGCGATGCCGCCGGCGGTGAACAGCACGACCGGCAGCTTGCCGGTGCGGGCGACCTCGGCGACGAGGTCGTAGGGGGCCTGGAGCTCCTTCGCCGCGACGTACAGCTCGTCCTCGGCCAGCGAGCCCAGCCGGCTGATCTCGGCCCGGATCGTGCGCATGTGCGTGACGGCGTTGGAGACGTCACCGGTGCCGGCCTCGCCCTTGGAGCGGATCATCGCCGCGCCCTCGGCGATGCGGCGCAGCGCCTCGCCGAGGTTGGTGGCTCCGCACACGAACGGGACGGTGAGCTTCCACTTGTCGATGTGGTGGGCGTAGTCGGCCGGGGTGAGCACCTCGGACTCGTCGACGTAGTCGACGCCGAGGGACTGCAGCACCTGGGCCTCGACGAAGTGCCCGATCCGCGCCTTGGCCATCACCGGGATGGAGACCGCGGCGATGATGCCGTCGATCATGTCGGGGTCGCTCATCCGCGAGACCCCGCCCTGCGCACGGATGTCGGCCGGCACGCGCTCGAGCGCCATCACCGCGACGGCGCCGGCGTCCTCGGCGATCTTGGCCTGGTCGGCGGTGACGACGTCCATGATGACGCCGCCCTTCAGCATCTCGGCCATGCCGCGCTTGACGCGGGTCGTACCGGTGCTGGTCTCAGGGCTGGACATGGTCGTTCCTTTTCACGGGGTCAGGGGCCGGGGTCAGGGGGTCCCGGGAGCGCCGGGTGCCAGCACCAGCGTATGCCCCGTCCGAGAACCGTCGGGCCGGGTCACCGTCCGCGGCGCTGCCCGGACCGGAACGCCTCGTCGTCGACCTCCACGGTTCGCGGCGGCGGGGCGCTGCCGGCCAGCCGGGCCCAGCGCACCAGCCGCTTGCGCCGCACCGCCGAGGCGTGGCTGACGGCGTCGTTGTGGAACCGACGGGCCAGCAGCACGCGGTGCGAGACCGCCGCCAGGGTGTCCAGGTGGCCGCCCGCGCGGGCCGGGTGGTCGTCGGGCAGTGCATCCAACGTGGCCCGCAGCGACCTCGACAGGTCGCTCTCGGCCGCCTCCCGGTCGTCGCTGTGCTCGTCGAGCCGGCTGACCGAGAACGGGTCGAGCGCGATCTGCGCAGCGCGTCCCTCCCCCGCCTGGATCGCCTCTGCGGCCGCGCCGGCCACGAGCATCGCGCTGGCGGGGTCGAGCAGGCCGCTCGAGGCCAGCTCGGTCGCCGCCTGGGCCCGGCGCAGCAGCTGGTTGTCGAGCGCCACCGCCGCCCCCTCCACCCGCCGGTGCAACCGGTCCAGCCGCCGGGCCAGGAAGAACAGGTACCAGCCCAGGGCCAGCACCACCAGGACGGCGACGACGGCGACGACGGGCACCGTCACGACCGGCAGGCCGACCGGGCCGGCGGTCGCCGCGAGCAGGGGGCTCATCGCCGCCACCGGCCGAGGAAGCGTCGCCCGCCGTCGACCACGACCTGCCCGGCCGCGCCGGTGGTGCTCTTCGTGCCCGTCGTGGCAGCCGTCGGCGCGACCATCTCGTAGACCTCGATCAGCTGGTGCGCCACGGTGCTCCAGTCGTACCGGCGGACCCAGGCAGAGCCGTTGGAGCGCAACGTCTCCCGTTGACCGGGGTCGCCCAGCACCTCGACCAGGCGGTCGGCGAGCGACGCCGGGTCGCCGGTCGTGAACAGTGCGCCGCACCGGCCGTCGTCGAGCACCCGGCCGAACGCGCCCAGGTCGCTCGCCACGACGGCCGTCCCGGCGCTCATCGCCTCGACGAGCACGATGCCGAAGCTCTCGCCGCCGGTCTGCGGCGCGACGTAGACGTCGACCGAGGCCAACAGTGACGCCTTCTCCTCGTCGGTGACCCCGCCGAGGAACGTGACGGCGTCTGCGTCCGCGTCCGCGCCGAACCGCGCACGCGCCTCGTCCAGGTCCCCGTGCCCGGCCACGAACAGCCGCACGCCCGGCACCCGGGTGCGGACCCGTCCGAACGCCTCGGCCAGCACCTGCAACCCCTTGCGCGGCTCGTCGATGCGTCCGAGGAAGGCCAGGGTGGGGCGCTCGGGCGTGCCCTGCCAGCGGGGGTCGGGCAGGGCGGCGGCGAAGACGTCGCAGTCGACCCCGTTGGGGATGACCACGGCGTCGCCGCCCAGGTGCTCGACCAGCGTGCGCCGCGCGTCCTCGCTGACCGCGATCCGCGCCGAGATCTTCTCCATCGCCGGACGCAGGAACGGGTACGACACGGTGAGCATCCGCGAACGCGGGATCGAGGTGTGGAAGGTGGCCACCACGGGGAGCTCGGCGTTCCATAGCGCGATCAGCGACAGGCTGGGGATCTGCGGCTCGTGCAGGTGGACGAGGTCGAAGTCGCCCTCCGACATCCACCGCCGCACCCGCGCGGTGGTCACCGGGCCGAAGGCCAGGCGCGCCACCGCGCCGTTGTAGGGCACCGCGAGCGCCCGGCCGGCCGGCCGCACGTAGGACGCGACGGGGGTGTCGTCGTCGGCGGGCGCGAGCACGCTCACCTCGTGCCCGAGCTCGATCAGGTGCTCGGCGAGGTCCCGGATGTGGAACTGCACGCCACCCGGCACGTCGAGCGAGAACGGGCAGACGATCCCGAGCCTCACCCCGGGTCCCGCGCGCCGGTGCCGTGGCGGTCGCCGCCCCGGGCACGGGCCAGCCGGTCCCGGTCGAGGTCCGCGGTGAAGACCGGTTGGAGCATGTGCCAGTCCTGCGGGTGCTCGGCGAGGCCGCGACCGATCACGTCAGCCACGCCCTGGGTCAGGGCCAGCACCCGGTCGGCCCGCTTCAGCGGCCGCCCCTGGTCATCGGTGGCACCGGCGGGCAGCGACACCTCGGGGTGGAACCGGATCACGATCCGGAAGCCGGACTCGACGCCAGGGGCCCGCTCGTACCAGATGTTCACCGGCGAGAGCAGCGCGCCGGTGACCTCCGCGAGTGAGGCCGGACCGGCTGCCATCCGGGCCGGGTGGCCGCACAGGTCGACCTCGACGCCGGTGCGGGACAGGTCGCGGTCGCACAGCAGCGGCACCAGCCCGCCGCCACGCAGGGCCCGCACCAACGAGGTGAACACGCCGTCGTCTCCCAGGGCCAGGACGTCCATCCCGAGACCGGTGCGGTACGCGATGAACGCGTCGAAGACCTCGACCGGCTCGAGCCGCTCGGCGACGGTCGTGACCCGGTGCAGGTCGTAGGCCGACCACGCCCCCGCGAGGTCCCAGTTGCCCTGGTGCGACAGGGCGGCCACCACCCCCCGACCGGACGCCAGAGCCGCCCGGATCGGCTCGTCGCCCTCGACCCTGACCGCCGCGCGCACCTGGTCCACCGACCACGAGGGCAGCCGGAAGGAGTCGCACCAGTAGCGCAGGTACGACCGCATCCCCGCACGCGCCAGGGTGCGCAGCGCCGGTTCGGACAGGTCGGGGCGGATCCGCGCGAGGTTGCTCTGCAGCCGCCGCACCCCGCCGACGCGGCGCCGCCACGCGACGTCGGCCACGAGGGCGAACAGGGGGTAGGCCACCCTGGCAGGCAGCAACCGCACCACGCGCCACCCCGCCAGGTAGGTGAGCGCCGTGACCCGGCGCCTCACCGGCCCGCCACCGGGGTGCCGTCGGCGTCCAGCCGGGCGTGCGCCTGGCGGTGCACCGTGAGCATCCGCTGGGCGACCGTCCATCCGCTGGCCAGGGCGACCAGCACGAGCACGGCCACGAGCAGCCACTCGGGCGCGCCCAGCCCGTGGGCGAGCACCGCGACCAGGACCACCGCGACCCGGTCGGCCCGCTCGGCGATCCCGCCCGACGCCGTCATGCCGAGCCCCTCGGCGCGGGCCCGGGCGTAGGGGACGACCGACCCGAGGACGAGGCACGCCAGCGCCGCGGCGAGGCCGGCTCCCGCGGTCCGGGCCGCGGCGTCCGGCCCGGCGAACCAGAGCACGAGACCGACGAAGATCGCGGCGTCGCCCAACCGGTCGAGGGTGGAGTCGAGGAAGGCGCCCCAGGCGCCCGAGCGGCGCACCCCGCGGGCGGCGAGCAGCCGGGCCATGATCCCGTCGACGGAGTCGGCCAGCGCGACCACGGCGACGACGAGCGGCCCGACCACGAACTCGCCGCGCGGGAAGAACCACAGCGCGGCGGCCACCACGCCCAGCGTGCCGACGACGGTGACGGCGTCGGGCGAGACGCCGAGCCGCACGAGGCCGCCGGCGACGGGCGTGAACAGGGCGGCACCGAGCCGGCGCAGGTGTCGGGTGAGCATGGCCCCCCAGGGTAGTAGGACCGGGGCCCTCGCCAGGGCACACTCGCCAGGGGGTGGTGGCAGGCGGTAGGACTGTGCCCGGGACCCGCGGGACGCCACGGGTCGGGTAGGACCCGGCGGGACGAGCTGGAGGACCGAGGAGATGGCCGAACAGGTCCGCAACGTCGTGCTCGTGGGCCACACCGGTGCGGGCAAGACCGCGCTGGTCGAGGCGCTGCTGGCCGGCACCGGAGCGGTCCAGCGGGCCGGCTCGGTCGCCGACGGCACCACCGTGAGCGACCACGAGGAGGTCGAGCGGCGGCTCGGCCGCTCGGTCTCGCTGTCGGCGTGCTGGACCACGGTCGAGCACCCGGGGCTCCCGGGGACCACGGTGCGGCTGACCCTGCTCGACACCCCGGGGCACCCCGACTTCGTCGGCGAGCTGCGGGCGGGACTGCGGGCGGCCGACGCCGCGCTGTTCGTCGTCTCCGCGGTGGACGGCGTCGACGGCGCCACCCGGCTCGCCTGGGAGGAGTGCGCCGCCGTGGGGATGCCCCGGGTCGTGGTGGTCACCCACCTCGACCGGCCGCGCGCCGACTTCGACACCATCCTGGAGATCTGCCAGCGGGTGTTCGGCGAGGGCGTCCAGCCGCTCT
>JBBQSN010000160.1:0-7505 GCA_038213835.1 Actinomycetales bacterium | reverse complement strand
ACGATGCTCTGCACCGGGCCGACCCCCGCGGCGGTCGTCGCCGTGCCGGCCACCACCGGCGCGGGGGTCCCGGTCGAGGCGGAGGTCGACACGGAGGTCGGCGCGGCGCTCAGCTCTGCCGACTCCGGAGCCGACGAGCAGGCGGCCAGCAGACCTGCGAGCACGGACGCGACGAGAGCGGACGTGCCGATCCTGCGGCGACCGGTCATGAGATCACGATCACCGCGCGCCCGACCGCTCCCGGTCGACGATGTCGCGCAGGTCGCTGGTCGAGAGACGCAGCCGGCAGTCGGCCCGCCGGTGGACACGTGCAGGAAGATCGCGATCCCCGTGCCGGGCGTCGCCGACTCGTTGTAGCCGACCACCTGGGCGTCGTCGCAGGCCGGGGCGGTGAGCCGGTTCTCCGCGCTGTCCCACCGTCCGTCGACCGGCCCGACCTGGTGGGCGTTGTCGAGGGACGAGTCGGGGTGCGCTCGTCGCGGCGGTGGTGACGGGAGCCGGCGGGCTGATGATGGTGGCCAGCGGCGCTCCGCAGGCGACCAGGGCCACGCTCAGCCCGAGCACGGCGAGCACCGCTCGTCGCAGGCGTGGCACGAAGGACTCCCGGAGGTCGACTGAGCCCGATCATGGTACCCAGGTGCCCGGTGAGGTCACCCTGTCAGCCAGGATGCCTGACAGCGACGCGCCCGGGCCTGTCCTGCAGACGGCTTCCCTCGGGATGCCCCGGGGAACGTGGCGTGCTTGTGTGGCTGCGTCCCCGGGCCGCAGGCAGTACTCGGCCGGGACCGCGGGAGCCTGCCGGGGGACGTGCGGGGAATGACGAGAAGAGGTGCTTGACGGTGGTCGGCCAGGTGAACCAGCACGCTGACGGTCCCCAGGGACGTCTGCTCGGCGGGCGGTACCGGCTCCGCGAGGTGCTGGGGCGGGGCGGGATGGGCACGGTGTGGTCAGGTCGCGACGAGATGCTGGGCAGGGAGGTGGCGGTCAAGGAGGTCCTTCCTCCGCCCCACCTCTCGCAGCCCGAGGTCGACGAGCTCCGCCGAGGCATCCTCCAGGAGGCGCGCGCGGCCGCGCGCATCAGCTCGTCGGCGGCTGTGACCGTCTACGACGTGGTCGAGGAGGGGGACCACCCCTGGATCGTGATGGAGCTGCTCGCCCCGCGGACCCTGGACGACGTGCTCGCCCAGCGACGGCTCGGCCCTGCGGAGGCGGCCGCTCTCGGCCTGAGGGTGCTGGCCGCGCTGCGGGCGGCCCACGCGGCGGGAGTGCTGCACCGTGACGTGAAGCCGGGCAACGTGATGTTCCGCGGGACCGACGACGACGTGTCGCAGGCCGTGCTGACCGACTTCGGGATCGCCCGGTTCGTCGGCGACCCCTCTGCGACCGCGACCGGCATCGTCATCGGTTCACCGGCGTTCGTCGCGCCGGAACGCGCGACCGGGGCACGCGCCACGCTGTCGAGCGACCTGTGGTCGCTCGGCGTCACGCTCTGGGCAGCGGTCGAGGGATCGTCCCCCTTCCACCGCGACGGCGCGTTGCCCACGCTGACGGCGATCGTCACGCAGGACGTCCCGTCCGCACCGCACGCGGGCGAGCTGAGGCCCGTGCTCGACGGGCTGCTGCGCAAGGACCCCGCCGAGCGATTCTCGCTCCTGCAGCTGGAGGAGGCCCTTCATGCGGTGGTGTCCGGCCGCCAGGTCCCCGCGGCCCACGACGCCGGTTCCACGGCGGTGCTCGACGTCGTCACCCCTGCGCCCGCCCCCGGCAGGGTCTCTCCTGGCGGCACCCGTCCCGGCGGCACCCGTCCCGGCGGCACCCGTCCCGGCGCCGGCGCGCAGCCTCCGTTCGCCCCGGAACAGCCACGTCGACGCCGCGGTGTCCTGCTGTCCGTCGCCGGAGCCGTGGCCGTCGGGCTGCTCGCCTTCGCCCTGGTCCAGGCCGTGACTGGCCCGGACGACGCAGGAGCCGCCGACCAGCCGGCCGTCGCGGGGCAGCCGGACGCGGAGGGCGAAGCCGGGACAGGCGTCGACGCCGGGGGGTCCCCGTCCGGAACCTCGCCGGCCCAGGATCCCCCGCCGTCGGAGTCCGAGTCCACCGACCCGGCGACCCCGGACCCGGCGACCACTGACCCGACCGCTCCGGACGGGTTCCGGCTGCACCAGGACGACACGGGCTTCGTCGTCGCCGTTCCGCAGAGCTGGGAGGCGAGCACGACGGACTCGGGGGTCCGCTTCCGCGACCCCGACTCGGGGGCGTCGCTCCTGGTGGCCCAGACCGATGAGCCGAGGGCCGACCCGGTGGCCGACTGGCAGCGGCAGGAGGAGTCGGTGTCGCAGCGCCTGTCGGACTACGAGCTCGTCGGCGAGATCGAGGGCGCCCGGCTGCGCGACTGGCAGACGGCCGACTGGGAGTTCACGTACTCCTCGGGCGGGGTTGCCCTGCATGCCCTGAACCGCAACCTGATCACCACCCCGGGCGAGCAGGCGTACGCGCTGCTGTGGACCGTGCCCGAGGACCGGTGGGAGGAGCTGCAGGACGACTTCGACGTCGTGTTCGACTCGTTCCAGCCCCGGACGTGACCCCCCGGGCCCGAGGAAGCGCCTACCCCTCGGGTGCCGCAGCGACCCCGGCGACCGGCCAGACCGGACCGGCTCGCTCGTCCAGCCGCCTGAGGGCAGCCAGCACGGCGTCGGTGTCGGTCGTGGCCCACATGGGGGGCAGCGACGCCTGCAGGTAGCCGGCGTAGCGCGCGGTGGCGAGCCGCGAGTCCAGGACGGCGACGACGCCGCGGTCCTCCATCGAGCGGATCAGCCGTCCGGCGCCCTGGGCCAGCCGGAGCGCGGCGTGGTGGGCGGAGACGGCCATGAAGCCGTTGCCGCCCGACCTCGCCACCGCCTCGGAGCGGGCCGACATCAGCGGGTCGTCCGGACGCGGGAACGGCACCCGGTCGATCACCACGAGCTGGCACGACGGGCCGGGGACGTCCACGCCCTGCCACAGCGAGAGCGTCCCGAACAGGCAGGTGGCGGCGTCGGCCGCGAAGGCCCGGACCAGGTTCGGCATCGAGTCCTCGCCCTGGCACAGCACCGGCACGTCGAGCCGGCCGCGCATCTCCTCGGCGGCCTCCTCTGCCCCGCGCCTGGACGAGAACAGCCCCAGCGTCCGTCCGCCGGCGGCCGCCACCAGCGCGGCGAGCTCGTCCATCGCCTTCGAGCCACCGGGGTCGCGCCCGGGCGGTGGCAGCCGGGAGGCGACGTAGAGGATCGCCTGCTTCTGGTACTCGAACGGGCTGCCGACGTCGATGCCGTCCCACTTCGGCGCGCTGTCGCCGCCCAGACCGACCGACCGCGCAGCGGCGTCGAAGGTGCCGCCGACAGTGAGGGTGGCGGAGGTCATCACCACTGACCGATCACCGAACATCTTGTCGCGCAACAGGTTCGAGACCGAGATCGGCGCCACGTTGAGGAGCCGCCGCGGCCCTCCTCGTCCGAAGTCGGAGACCGTCAGCCAGGCGACGTCGGTCGCGAGGCCCGCGGCCAGGCGTTCGGCCGTCTCGAAGACCTCGGCCAACGCACCCTTGGCCATCTGCAGGCCACCGGCCGCAGACTCCCCGCCGGACGACATCTTGCCGGGCGTGGCGTCCTTGAGCTGCGTCATCCCCTCGCGCGCAGCGTCCCTGACGGCCTCGACCACCGTCTGCAGCTCGGACGGGAGCCCGTGCGAGAACCGCCCGGCCTCCAGCGGCTCGAGCGCCGAATCGAGGTCGCCGGCGGCGGTCGAGAGCCGGTCGGTGTCGATCGTGCCGTGCCGTCGGGCTCGACCGGCAGCGATCTCGATCGACGACACGCTGAGCTGGTCGGAGATGACCGACGTGACCCGGTCGGCCAGCTCGTGCGCCTCGTCGACCACCAGGGCGTCGTGCTCGGGGAGCAGCTGGCGTCCCTCGAAGGTGTCGATCGCGAGCAGGGCGTGGTTGGTGACGACGACGTCGACCGAGTGCGCCCGGGCCCGCGCGTGCTCGCTGAAGCACTCGGTGGCCACGGGGCAGGCGGACGCCCCGAGGCACTCGAACGCCGTGACCGACACCTGCCGCCAGGCCCGCTCGCTGACGCCGGGCAGGAGCTCGTCGCGGTCACCGGTCGTGGTCTCCTCGGCCCACTCCCTGAGCCGGACGACCTCGCGACCCATCGGCGACGAGGCGTGGTCGGTGACCACCTTGCCCGGCAGCGGGGCCAGGTCGAACAGGCCGGCGTCCTCCTCCTCGGGGAACCCGCCGACCAGCTTGTGCTTGCACAGGTAGTTGGCCCGCCCCTTGACCATCTGGAAGGTGAGCTCGCGACCGAGCTGCGGCGCGAGCGCCTTCGCCAGCCGCGGCAGGTCGCGCTCGACCACCTGCGCCTGCAGCGCGAGCGTGGCGGTGGACACCACGGCCCGGGTCCTGGACTCCACGGCGTGCCGCACCATCGGGACGAGGTAGGCCAGCGACTTGCCCGTCCCCGTCCCGGCCTGGACCAGGAGGTGCTCCTTGCCCGCGAAGGCCTTGGCGACGCGGTCGGCCATCACGTGCTGGCCCGGCCGGGTGCTGCCACCGATGCCCTCGACGGCGAGGGTCAGCAGGTCGTCGACCTCCGGCAGGGACTTCGGCACCCGAGGACCCTAGACGGTGGGTGCGACGGCGTCGGCCAGCGGCGCGGGCGAGCCGTCGGCCGGGACCAGGTCCTCGACCAGCGTGACGAGCCGGAGCAGCGCCGACGCCAGGAACGCGACCGCCCCGCCGAGCTCGACGACCTCCTCCAGCCCGGCCTCGAGCCGCTCCTGGGCGGGCGTCCACACCGACGGGTCGATCGAGTCGGCGATCACGGTGACGACGGCGAGCGCCACGCCGATCGCCAGAGCCGTTCGTGCCCAGGGGTCCTCACGCACGGTCCGCCACACGATCGGCAGCGCCGCGATGCCGGCCGCCGCCACCAGCAGGAGCAGCGCCTCCCCGGGTCCGACCCAGGGGATCAGCTGCTCGCGGGCGCCCTGCGGCAGCAGCCGTCCGGCCCGCAGCCGGTCGTGGATCGTGAACCGCTCGTCCAGCGCGAGGCCCGCGTACGCGACCCCGAGCACGCACCACACCCGCGTGCCCGCCCGTCCGGACCGGTGGGTCAGCCAGGCCACCACCAGCGCCGACACGGCCGCCACGACCAGCACCACCGACTGCAGCCAGGTCATGGCGCTGTCCTCGCCGGTGAGCGACTCCCAGAACTCGGGCAGGCCGACGACCCAGAGCAGGACCGAACCCAGCACCCAGGCCAGGACGAGGGCCGTCGCGGCCCGCACGCGCACGGTCACGGTCCGGCGCAGGACGTCGGTGCGGACCTCACGGCGTCAGTAGCTCGTGCCGGAGCCGGACGCGGCGCCGAACACCCCGAACACGATCTGGGCCAGGAACGACAGCACGCTCGTGGCGATCCACATCGAGACGAACGCGATCAGGGCCTGGACGACGGGGGGGATGGTGCGGAAACCGCGCATCAGCCGCCACAGGACGAGCGCGCCCACGGTGAGCAACCAGGAGACGAGCAGCGAGACCACGATCGCGAGCCCGATCACCAGCACGATCGGCGCGACGCCGTCCTGCTCGGCCGCGTCGCGCCAGCTGACGGGTTGCCCCACCGCGTCCGAGATCAGCTCGACGAACGCCCACCCCACGACCAGCAGCAGGACCGCGAGCCCGACCGTGACCACGAGGTTGATGACCAGGGACCACCAGACCCCTGGCATCAGGGGACGCTCGACCCGCGGCGGCGGCTGGTACGGAGCCGGCAGCTGCTGGCCGTACGGCACCGGATGGCCCTGCGGCGGGTACTGACCCTGGGGGCCGTACTGACCCTGGGGGCCGTACTGACCTTGCGGACCGTACGGACCCTGCGGCGCGTACTGACCCGGAGGCGGGCCCTGCTGCGGAGGCGGCCGGGACGACGGAGTGCTCACCCCCGCATCGTCCCAGACCCCGGCGGCCCTGCGGGGGTCCGACGCACAGGTCACGCCGTGCGGGCCACCTCGAACGGCTCGAGCTCGGCGGCGAGGTCGGGGTTGACCCGGGCGACCAGCGCGGTGCCGTCGCCGGTGTGCTCCTCGGTGATGACCTCGCCCTCGACGTGCACCCGGTTGACCAGGTCGCCGCGGTCGTAGGGCACCACGACATCGACCTCGGCCTGTGGCCGCGGCAGCTCGGCGGTGATGAGGTCGTTCAGCTCCTCCAGCCCCTGGCCGGTGCGGGCGGAGACGACGATCGCTCGCCTCTCCCTGCGCAGCAGCCGGTCCACGACCTCGGGGTCGGCGGCGTCGACCTTGTTCAGGACGATCACCTCCGGCACCGAGTCGGCGCCGACGTCGGCGAGCACGGTGCGCACGGCGGCGATCTGGCCCTCGGGGTCGGGGTGCGAGGCGTCGACCACGTGCAGGACGAGGTCGGAGTCGGCGACCTCCTCGAGGGTGGAGCGGAACGCCTCGATCAGCTCGTGCGGCAGGTGCCGGACGAACCCGACGGTGTCGGCCAGCGTGTAGAGCCGGCCGTCCTTGGTCTCGGCGCGGCGCACCGTGGGGTCCAGGGTGGCGAACAGCGCGTTCTCCACCAGCACGCCCGCACCGGTGAGCCGGTTCAGCAGCGAGGACTTGCCGGCGTTGGTGTAGCCGGCGATCGCGACGCCGGGCACGTGGTTGCGCTTGCGGCCGGAGCGCTTGGCGTCGCGCGCAGGCTTCATGCCCTTGATCTGGCGGCGCAGCTTGGACATCCGGGTGCGGATCCGGCGGCGGTCGAGCTCGATCTTGGTCTCACCGGGACCGCGCGACCCGATGCCCGCACCGGCGGCGACGCGTCCACCGGCCTGGCGCGACATCGACTCGCCCCAGCCGCGCAGCCGCGGGAGCAGGTACTCCAGCTGGGCCAGCTCGACCTGGGCCTTGCCCTCCTTGCTCTTCGCGTGCTGGGCGAAGATGTCGAGGATCAGCGCGGTGCGGTCGATCACCTTGACCTTGACGATGTCCTCGAGGCCACGGCGCTGGGACGGCGACAGCTCGCCGTCGCACACCACGGTGTCGGCGCCGGTGGCCTCGACCATGCTGCGCAGCTCGGCCGCCTTGCCGGAGCCGAGGAAGGTGCCGGGGTCTGGGGTGGGACGACGCTGCAGGACGCCGTCGAGCACCTCGGACCCGGCCGTCTCGGCCAGCGCGGCGAGCTCGCGCAGCGAGTTCTCGGCGCCCTCGGGCGAGCCGCCGTGGGTCCAGAGCCCGGCCAGGACGACCTTCTCGAGCCGCAGCTGGCGGTACTCGACCTCGGTGACGTCCTCGAGCTCGGTGGACAGCCCGGCCACCCGGCGCAGCGACTGCCGCTCATCGAGGTCGAGCTGGTCGCCGTCGTGCTCCTGGCGGTCGTTGCCGCCCACGGAGACGGCCGAGGCGTGCCGGGACAGGATGCGCGAGACCGCGTCGTCGATCCGGCCCTCGTCGATGTGGAC
>JBBQSN010000159.1:0-7664 GCA_038213835.1 Actinomycetales bacterium | reverse complement strand
AGCCCCGTCCCCATCAGCTCGTCGAGCACGGGGGTGACGGCCAGCACCCCGAGCAGGAGCGCGGGCGCGACCAGGACGACAGGAGCAGCTCCCAGCCTCCCCCTCCAGCCGACGAGGCGCCCGGCATCGACCTGCGCGATGGACGCGCACGCCCGCCGCAGCCCCTCTCCGTACAACGAGGCCGGGATGGCCGCGACCAGCACGCCCATCCACCCCAGGTCGGCCGAGCTCTCGATCAGGGTCCGGGCGACCGCCCCGGCGTCCAGCGCCTGCGGGAGCGCGTCCTCCAGCGAGCGGGCGAGCCCCAACATCTGGTCGGTCCCGACCACCAGGCTGGCCAGCCACCCCGTCACGAGCATCACCGGCACCACCGACAGCGCTGCGTAGAAGGTCAGGCCCGCGCCGTGCAGCGGGAGGTCGCGGCCTCGCAGCGCCGCGCGGGTGGCCGGCGCCAGCTGCCGCAGCACCTGGCGCCACGGCATCGGGTCATGGTTCACCGACCCATCCTGGTCCCCGTGGCCAGAGGCCGCTCGGTCAGACCAGAGGCCGCTCGGTCGGACCGGGACCCCCGCTCAGACCAGGTCGACGAGGTCGGCCACCGAGTCGACGACGCGGGTGGGGCGGAACGGGAAGCGGTCGACCTGCTCGCGCCGGGTGGAGCCGGTCAGGACCAGCGTGGTCTCGAGCCCGGCCTCGATGCCCGCCACGATGTCGGTGTCCATCCGGTCACCGATCATGGCGGTGGTGGCCGAGTGCGCCTCGATCCGGTCCATCGCGGACCGGAACATCATCGGGTTGGGTTTGCCGACCACGTAGGGCTCGGCGCCGGTGGCGCGGGTGATCAGGGCGGCCACGGCACCGGTCGCCGGGAGCGGCCCCTCGGCCGACGGTCCGGTCGGGTCGGGGTTGGTCGAGATGAAGCGGGCACCCTTCTCGATCAGCCGGATCGCCCGCGTGATCGCCTCGAACGAGTAGGTGCGGGTCTCCCCCAGCACCACGTAGTCCGGGTCGGTGTCGGTCAGCACGTACCCGACCTCGTGCAGCGCGGTGGTGAGGCCGGCCTCGCCGATCACGTAGGCCGAGCCCTCTGGCAGCTGGTCCGAGACGAACTGCGCGGTAGCCAGCGCAGAGGTCCAGATCGACTCCTCGGGCACCACCAGGCCGCTCGCCCGCAGCCGCGCCGTCAGGTCGCGCGGGGTGTAGATCGAGTTGTTGGTCAGGACGAGGAACCGACGCTCCCGGCTGACCAGCCGGTCGATGAAGTCGGCGGCGCCGGGCAGCGCCGTGCCCTCGTGCACGAGCACGCCGTCCATGTCGGTGAGCCAGCACTCCACGGGCTGTCGGTCGGTCATCTCTGGATCACGGCCCGACCCTACGGTCCCGACCACGCTGCGTCACCGGCGCGTCTCCGGCGGCCCACGGACGCCGGGCGCGCCGCACGGACACACCCCGTGGACATACCCATCCAGAGCCGACCCCGGTTAGGGTTCCTCGCATGGTTCCCGCCCTCACTGCTCCGGTGCTGGCGGCCGCGGTCCTGCTGGCGCTCGCCGCCCCGTCCAAGCTGCGCACGCCGGACCTCGCGGCCCGCGCGCTCGCCGAGGCGCGCGTCCCCGGCGGCCTGTCCGTGCGGCGCGCGGTGGTTAGGGCGCTGGGAGTCGTCGAGATCCTGCTGGCCCTCGCGGTCCTGCTCGTCCCGTCGCGGGCGGTGCTCGCCCTGCTGGCGCTCGCCTACGCCGGGTTCGCCGCCTTCGTCGTCGTCCTGATCCGCCGCGGCGCGCCGCTGTCGTCGTGCGGGTGCTTCGGTCGCCCTGACACACCGGCCACGGTCGGTCACGTGGTCGTCGTCGGCCTGATCGCCGTCGTGGTCGCCCTGGCCGCGGCGTGGTCCGGTTCCGCGTCGGTCCCGGCCGTCCTGGCCGCCGGCGTCCGGGACGGCGCCGTGCTGCTGGTGCTGGCCGGCCTCACGACCGCTCTGGCCTGGGCGGCGCTGGCCGTGGTGCCCCAGGTGGCGGCGGCCCGCTCGCCCCTCCCCCAGGTGGTCGGCTCGTGAGCCGGCGGCGCGAGCGATCCGGGCGGCACCGCGCGCACGCCACGGCGAGGAACGAGCCGTGAGCGTCCAGGAACCCGGCGTCCGCCGCCGCACCGGTCTGGAGAGGCTCTCCGGGCTGCTCGAGCGGCGTACCGACCGCCGCGGGGTGCTGACCCGCTCGGCCCTGGTGGCCACCGCGCTGGCCACCGTCCCCCTCGGGTACGCACTGCGCCCCCAGTCCGCCTACGCGGCCGTCTGCGGCGAGGGCGCCAGCTGCTCGAGCGGCTGGACCTCGTTCTGCTGCACCGTGAACAACGGCGTCAACCGCTGCCCTCCCGGCACCTTCGCCGGCGGCTGGTGGAAGGCCGACGGCTCGGCGTACTGCTGCTCGGGCAGCCAGCGCCGGCCGCGCTACATCATCGACTGCCACGGCCGCTGCACCGGTTGCGGCTGCGGGCCGGGCCACTTCTGCGCCAGCAGCTGCGTCAGCTGCCGGTGCCGCTGCGCGGACGCCGGCACCTGCGACCAGCGCAAGACCTGCTGCAACAACTTCCGCTACGGCCAGTGCCACCAGGAGATCTCCTGCTCCGGGCCGGTCGCCTGCCGGATGGTCACCTGCACGCCGCCGTACCAGCTGTACGACTCGTGCGGCTCCTCCAGCGCCACCGACAACCGCACCGTCACGCACAACGCTCCGTGTCTGGGCGAGCCGTGCGCCTGAGCGTCCCCGTCCCCTCCTGGGAGTCCTGATGACCGCACTCGTGCTGGCCCTGGCCGTCGTCGTCGCCCTGCTCGGCTACCTGGTCGTGGCGCTGCTGCGCAGCCACGCCGAGGTGCTGCGCCGACTGCACGAGATCGATCCCGCCGGCGAGCACGGCGGCAGCCACGCGCACGCCGACGGCCCGCAGCCGCTGGAGTTCGGCGTCCGCCCGGGCGTGGCCCTCCCACGTGAGAGCGACACCCCGGCGCACGACCTGCAGGGGGTCTCGCCCTGGGGCGAGACGTCGGCCGTGGGCGTGATCGGCTCGCCGGCGTCGACCCTGATCGCGTTCCTGTCCAGCGGGTGCCTGACCTGCCTGGAGTTCTGGCGCGCCTTCGCCGCGGAGGACCGCCTCCCGTCCGACATCCGGCTGGTCGTGGTCACCAAGGGCGAGGAGCAGGAGAGCGTCTCGACCGTGGCCGAGCTCGCCCCGCCCGGCGTCACGGTGCTGATGTCCACGCAGGCCTGGAACGACTACGAGGTGCCGATGGCGCCCTACTTCATCCTGGTCGACGGCCAGCAGTCAGCCGTGGTCGGGGAGGGTGCCGCGAGCAGCTGGAAGCAGCTGGTGGACCTGATGGGACAGGCGCGTGCCGATACCGCGGGCCCGGCCGCGCAGCGCAGGCCGATGAACGCCGCCGACCGCGAGGCCCGGATCGACCGCGAGCTCGCCGCCGCCGGCATCCTGCCCGGCGACCCGAGCCTGGTCCCCGACCCGGACGCGTTCGGTCAGCGGGACCACTGATGTCCCTGCTCGCGCTCGTGGTGGGGCTCGTCCTGGCCGTGCCGGCTGCTGTCCGCAGCAGCTGGTCTCCTTGAGGCGAGTCGATGCTCGCGAGCATCACCCCGCTCGGTGAGCGGGGACGCGGTCGTCGCTGGGGGGTGAGCGCCCCGGCGTACGTGGTCGGCTCTGCCATCGGGGGCCTGCTCGTCGGAGGTCTGGCCGGCACCGTCGGGTGGTTGCTGCGCCCCGTGCTCGGCACCGGTCCCGCCGTCCTGCTGGTCCTGACGGCCGCCGCCGTGCTCGCCGTCGTGGTCGACGTCCGGCTGAGCGGGCGCCGGGTGCCGGGTCCGCGCCGCCAGGTCAACGAGGACTGGCTCGAGTACTACCGGGAATGGGTGTACGGAGGTGGCTTCGGGCTGCAGCTCGGCATGGGTGTGATGACCCAGGTGCCCACGGCCGGCATCTGGTTGATGCTGCTCGCCGGTGCCCTGACCGGCTCCCCCGTCCTCGGCGGCCTCGTGGGCCTGGTCTTCGGCGTGGTCCGCGCCCTGCCGCTCCTGGCCACGAGGGGGGTCACGAACGCCGCTGCGCTGCAACGCCTGCACCGGGCCTCCGCTGCGTGGGAGCGGCGCGGCCGGTGGCTCGACCTCGGTGTGCTCGCCACCACGGCTGCCACACTGGTGGCGCTCGTCGTGGTCGACGTGGTCGGAAGGAGCAACGGCGCATGAGGACGGATGCGAGGGTGGCCAGGGTGGAGCGGTCATGAGGTTCGAGCAGTCGGGCATCTCCGTCGAGCTGCCCCCGGGGTGGCAGGCCTCGGCGTTCCACCGCACCGAGATGGCCGCGGCGTCCGCGCGCACCGCGAGCGCGGAGCGGTTGTCCTCGGTCGCGCCGGGGGCCACGACGCACCCGGTGGTGCACGCCGCCAGCTTCCCGCTGCCGCCCGACCGCGGTGACTACGGCAGCGGCGCCGTCGACGCCATGACGGCCACGGACCTGTTCGTCAGCCTGGTCGAGTTCCACCCGGACGCCAGCCGCACGGCCCTGTTCGCGCGCACGGGCACGCCGCGCGACCTCGCCCTCACCGACTTCGACGCCTCGGCGCTGCAGCGCACCCTGGTGGGGCAGAGCGGGTGCCAGCGCTTCTTCTCCGAGCAGGGTCGGGCGTTCTGCCTGTACGTCGTGCTCGGGTCGCACACCCGGCGCCACACCCTGGTGCCGCAGGTGAACTCGCTGCTCGGCACGCTCGAGGTCCAGCCCTGACCTGAGCGGTCAACGCACCGTCAGCAGGTGCTCGCCCCGCCCGACGACCTCTCCCACCACCGGTGCGCCGGGGACCTCACCGACCACGAGCAGCCCCCCGGACGTCTGGGCGTCCGCGAGCAGCAGCAGCTCGTCCTCGTCCACCCCCGACTCGAGGTGCGGGCGGACCCAGTCGAGGTTGCGCCGGGTGCCGCCGCTGACGTGGCCGGCGGCCAGGGCCGACCGGGCGCCGTCGAGGTACGGGACGGCCGCGGCGTCGACGACCGCGCTGACGCCGCTGGCCCGCACCAGCTTGAGCAGGTGCCCCAGCAGGCCGAAACCCGTGACGTCCGTGGCCGACCGCACACCGGCGGCCAGCGCTGCCCGGGAGGCGTCCCGGTTCAGCCGGGTCATCGACTCGACGGCCTGCGGGAACTGCTCGCCCGTGGCCTTGTGCCGGGTGTTGAGCACCCCCACCCCGAGCGGTTTGGTGAGCGAGAGCGGGAGGCCGGCCACCGCGGCGTCGTTGCGCAGCAGCAGCTGGGGGTCGGCGATGCCGGTGACGGCCAGGCCGTACTTCGGCTCGGGATCGTCGATGCTGTGGCCGCCCGCCAGGTGGCAGGCCGCCTCGGTCGCGATGTCGTGCCCGCCGCGCAGCACCTCGCGGGCCAGCTCGCTCGGCAGCACCCCGCGCGGCCAGCACAGCAGGTTCACCGCCAGCAGGGGCTCACCGCCCATCGCGTAGACGTCCGACAGGGCGTTCGCGGCGGCGATCCGGCCCCAGTCGTAGGCGTCGTCGACGACGGGCCCGAAGAAGTCGACGGTCGAGATCACGGCGCGGTCGCCGTCCAGCCGCACCACGGCACCGTCGTCGCCCGATTCCAGCCCGACGACCAGCTCGCCGCCGTACCCCTCGCCCCGGCCCGGCACCAGCCCGGCGACCAGGGCCTCCAGCTCTCCCGGTGGGAGCTTGCAGGCGCAGCCGCCGCCGCGGGCGTGCTGGGTGAGCCGCACCGGTGCCGTGCCGACCCTGGAGTCCTTCGTGGTGTCCATCGCGTCATCGTAGGCAGACCGACCTCCGACTACCCTTCTTCGTGGAGGCGTCAGGGTGCCTGGTGGCCCCCGCGGTCTTCAACACCGACGAGGCCGGGATCCCCGGCCTGGCGGGTTCGATTCCCGTCCGCCTCCGCCTCCGCCACCGCCTCCCTCGCCGCCTCCGCCTCGCACTAGCGTGATCGCGTGCCCGACACCCGCCGCGCCGTGCCCCGCACCGACGACGTCCTGGCCCACCCGGACGTCCTCGCGGCCGGCGGCGACCTGGCCCGCGCCCAGCTCAAGGGGGCTGTGCGCCGGGCATTGCAGGAGGTGCGCGAGGGCTCGCTGGCACCCGGTGCCGTCGTCGCGCGCGTCGTCGCCGAGGTCTCGCGCCCGGTCGCCGGCTCCGTCCCCGTCGTCAACGCCACCGGCGTGCTGCTGCACACCAACCTCGGACGCGCCGCCCTCACCGACGGCGCCGTGCGCGCGGTCGTGGCGGCCGCCGGCAGCACCGACGTCGAGATGGACCTCGGCACCGGCCGGCGGGCCCGACGTGGGCGCGACGTGCTGACCGCGCTGCGCGACGCCGTGCCGGACGCCCCGGACGTGCACGTGGTCAACAACGGCGCGGCCGCGCTCGTGCTGGCGGCGACGGTGCTGGCCGCCGGGGACGCCGACGGCCCGCGCGAGGTCGTGGTCTCGCGCGGCGAGATGGTCGAGATCGGCGACGGCTTCCGGTTGCACGACCTGGTGGCGTCCACCGGTGCGCGGCTGCGCGAGGTCGGGACGACGAACCGGACCGTGCTCGACGACTACCGCGCCGCGCTCGGGCCGCGCACCGGCATGGTGCTGAAGGTGCACCCGTCCAACTTCGTGGTGCGGGGCTTCACGGGCAGCGTGGAGGTGCGCGAGCTGGCGGGCCTGGGCGCGCCGGTCGTGGCCGACATCGGCTCCGGCCTGCTCGCCCCGCACCCGTCCCTGCCGGACGAGCCGGACGCAGCGAGCGCCCTGCGAGCTGGGGCCTGCCTCGTCACGTGCAGCGGGGACAAGATCCTCGGCGGCCCGCAGGCCGGTCTCCTGCTCGGGGAGGCGGACCTGGTCGAGCGGCTGCGGCGGCACCCGCTGGCCCGGGCGCTGCGGGTCGACAAGCTGACCCTGGCCGCGCTGGCCGCCACCCTGCGCGAGCCGCGCCCGCCCGTCCTGGTCGCGCTGGACCGGCCCGTGCAGGAGCTGACGGCGCGGGCCGAGGCACTGGCCCGCGACCTCGCCCACGCGGGGGTCGACGCCGTCGCGACGCCGTCGCGGGCCGCCGTCGGGGGCGGCTGCGCCCCCGGGCTCGTGCTGGCGAGCGCGGCCGTCAGCGTCCCGGGGGACCTCGCCCGCCCGCTGCGCACCGGCGACCCCGCGGTGGTCGGGCACGTCGACGGCGGCCGGCTGCTGCTGGACCTGCGCACCGTCCCGGCGAGCGAGGACGGTCGGCTCCTGGAGGCGGTCCTGGCCGCCGGGAGGGCACGCCGCTGATGCACGTCGTGGCGACGGCGGGCCACGTGGACCACGGTAAGTCGACCCTGGTGCGGGCCCTGACCGGCACCGACCCGGACCGACTGCCCGAGGAGCGGCGCCGGGGCCTGACGATCGACCTCGGTCA
Organism: Actinomycetales bacterium; assembly: GCA_038213835.1. Taxonomy (GTDB): domain Bacteria; phylum Actinomycetota; class Actinomycetes; order Actinomycetales; family CAWJMD01; genus JBBQSN01. Next base: position 223 of record JBBQSN010000159.1, on the reverse strand, counting down.
CGCCCACGCCGACCTGGACGGCGAGCGGGTCGCGTTCGTCGACGTGCCGGGCCACGAGCGGTTCGTGCCCACGATGCTCACGGGAGTCGCCGCCCCCCCCGCAGCGCACCTGGTCGTGGCGGCGGTCGAGGGCGGGATGCCTCAGAACCCCGAGCACGTAGACGAGCTGCGCGCCCAGCGGGTGCCGGCAGTCCGGGTCGGCGGGTCGCGGGGCGAACAGGCC